>JBBSME010000035.1:0-24553 GCA_038233335.1 Acidimicrobiales bacterium
ACCTCCTGGCCCACCGCGCCGAGGGTCACCACCGCGGCGCCGGTGCCGACGCCCCAGGCCAACACGTCACGCCGGTTGGCCGTCACCAGCGCCATGCCCTCGCCGGACCGACGTCGGGTCGCGCCCTGCGAGGCGGCCCGCAGGATCGTCCAGGGCGCGGCGCGGAGACCAAAGCGTTCGAGGAGGAGGAGCAGGACGCCGACCCCCGAGGCCACGCCCACCACGGCAGACAGCAGGCCCAGCCCGACGGATCCCTGGGGGTTGCGCCACGTGGCCAGCACCCCGAGGAGCCCGAACACCCCCAGCCCGCCGGCGCCCCACCCGGGCCGTCGCAGCTCGAGGCGGCCGAGCCAGGACCCGAACAGCAGGGCGACGATCACCGTGCCGGCAGCCAGGGCCGCCTTGTCGTTGGTGCCGAACAGGGCGACGGCCAGGCTCTTCAGCGCCCCCGCGAAGGTGTCGAGGAACCAGGTCTCGACCGCGATGAGCAGCGACGGTCGGGTGGGGGCGAGGAGGCCGACCAGCTCGGTGGCGGCCAAGGCCGATGCCGCGCCCAGCGCGCCGGCCACCCGGGCCCGGTTCTGGTGCGAGGAGCTCGCCGACTCCGGGCGGGCGCGCGACAGCCGGTCGCCCCGCACGTCGGTGGAGCCGCCGTCGCTCGTCACGTGGTCTCGCCCAGGGGGAGGGAGACGGTGAAGCGGCAGCCGGGCCCGTCGTTGGCCACCGAGATGCGGCCCTGGTGCGCCTCCACCAGGCCGCGGGCGATGGCCAGGCCCAGCCCGCCCCCGCCGTCCCGGCGCCGGGCGGCATCAGCGCGGTAGCCGACGTCGAACAACCGGGGGAGGTGGGTGTCGTCGATGCCCCCGCACTCGTCGGTGACGTCGAGGGTCACCGCCGGGTGGTCCTCGCCGTCGAGGTGGTCGAGCCGACCGACCACGGTCACCCGGCCACCGGCCTCGGTGGCGGCGATGGCGTTGTCGACCAGGTTGCGCAGCACGCGGCGCATGTCGCCGGGGACCAGGGGCGCCTCGTCGGCCGCCAGTCGGTGGTCCAGGGCGATGCCGCGGGTGTCGGCCGCGCCGCCGGCCCCTTCCACCACGTCGAGGAGCAGCTCGTCGAGGGGGACCAGGTCGGCATCGGCGGTGGCGGCCACGCCGCTGGAGATGCGGGACAGCTCGAACAGGTCGTCGACGAGGGTGCCCAGGCGCTCCGTCTCGGTGCGGATGCTGTGGTGGTAGCGGGCCATGGACTCGGGGTCGTCGACCACGCCGTCCTCCAGCGCCTCGGCCATGGCCCGGACGGAGGCGATCGGGCTGCGGAGGTCGTGGGACACCCATGCCACCAGCTCCCGACGGGAGGTGTCGAGGGCGAGGGCCCGGCGGCGGGCCATGTCGAGCCGGTCGTGGGCGGTCTGGAGCTCGGTCGCCACCGTCCGCAGCTCGGCGCTGAGGATCGTCGCCGCAGGGGACGAGTCCGTCGAGGTGGGGGTGGGCTCCCGATCGGCGGGCTGGTCGGTCTCGGCCGCCTCCCGGTCGAGGGGGCCGAGGGTGCCCAGGCGCTGGGCCAGCCGGGCCAGCTGGTCGGCCTCCTCGGCGACCTGTCCCGAGATCACCAGGGCCCCGGCCCCGGCCAGTGCCGCACTCACCACCAGGACCACCGCCAGCACGCCCAGGTCGTGGCCGGAGATGAACATGGCGCGGGCCGAGAGCCCGACGCCGGCCGCGGTCGAGCCGGTGGCCATGGCCCCGACCACCAGGAGCCGCCCGAGGAGCGACGTGCCGTGACCGATGCGGGCCAGGAGGGCGATCACGAGGGTGGCGGCGGCCGAGCCGGCCAGGGCGAACCCGGCCAGGGCGACCGTGTCAGAGGCCGGGAGCCCGGCCGCGGCGGCCACGAGGGTGGCCAGGGCCAGGCCGGCGACGACGATGGCGGCGGCCAGTCGGGCCCGTCCGCCCCGGGTGCGCGCCGAGAGGTCGATCTTCACGAGTCCCACCGGTAGCCGACGCCCCGCACCGTCTTCAGGTGCTCAGGGTGGGCGGGGTCGCGCTCGATCTTGGCGCGCACGCGACCGACGTGGACGGTCACGGTGGCGGTGTCGCCGACGGTCCAGCCCCACACCGCGGCCAGCAGCTCGGAGCGGTCGAAGGCCTGTCCGGGGTGGCTCATGAGGTGGATCAGCAGCTCCAGCTCCCGGGCGGTGAGGGCCAGCACCTCTCCGTCGAGCCGGGCCTCGTGGCCGACCACGTCGACGTCGAGGCGGTCGGTGGTCAGGCGGGCGGAGGGGACCGACGGAAGACCGACGGCCGGGGTGCGGCCGCGGCGGAGGACCGACCGGATGCGGGCGGTCACCTCTCGGACCGAGAACGGCTTGGCCACGTAGTCATCCGCGCCCATCTCCAGTCCGGTGACCCGATCGGCCTCGTCGCCCTTGGCGGTGAGCATGATGACCGGGACGGGGGCCACCGCTCGGAGCCGACGGAAGATCTCGAAGCCGTCCATGCGGGGCAGCATGAGGTCCAGCACCAGCAGGTCGGGGAGCCACTCGAGGGCTCGGGCCAGTCCGTCGATGCCGTCCCGCACGACCTCGACCTCGATCCCGTCGCGCTCGAGGTAGCGGGCCAGGACCTCGCCGATGTGGGGGTCGTCCTCCACGACCAGCACCCGGTCGGGGCGGGTGGGGTCGCCCTCGGGCCGGGTCACGGGGGCGGGGAGGGCATCGGTGGCCACGAGGCAACGGTACGGGGGAGCGGGTGCGGCGGTCCGGCCACCCCTGCCGTCGTTGCGCGGATCGTTACCCGGTGGTGGGTGGTGGGTCGGCCGGCGTGTCGTAGCCGTCGGGATGGGTGGAGTGCCACTGCCAGGCCGAGGCGACGACGGTCTCCAGGTTGCGGTCGGGCCGCCACCCCAGGAGCTGGTGGGCCCGACGGTTGTCGCCGTAGACCTCGGCCGGGTCCCCCGAGCGGCGGGGGGCGTCGACCGAGGGGATGTCGACCCCGCTCACCTTGCGGGCGCAGTCGAGCACCTCGCGCACGGTGGAGCCCACCCCGGTCCCGAGGTTGATGGCGGTGCTCTCGCCCCCGGCCTCCAGGTACTCCAGGGCCCGGACGTGGGCGTCGGCCAGGTCGTCCACGTGGATGTAGTCCCGCACGCCGGTGCCGTCCCGGGTGGGGTAGTCGGTGCCGAACACGGTGAGCTCGGGGATGCGGCCCAGCGCCGCCTTCATGACCAGGGGCATCAGGTTGAGCGTGACGGTCCAGTCCTCGCCGATCAGCCCCGACGCCGACGCGCCGGCGGCGTTGAAGTAGCGCAGGCTGACCGAGCGCAGGCCGTGGGCCCGTTCGTACCAGCCCAGGATCTCCTCGACCATGCGCTTGCTGTCGCCGTAGGGGCTCTCGGGACCGAACGGGTGGGTCTCGTCGACCGGGACGCGGGTGGGCGTGCCGTACACCGCGCAGGTGGACGAGAACACCACGCGAGTGACCCCCGCCTCGCGGGCGGCGTCGAACAGGGCGTTGGCCCCGCCCACGTTGTTGGCGAAGTACTTCCCGGGAGCATCGACCGACTCGCCCGCGGCCTTGTACGCCGCGAAGTGCACGATGGCATCGATGCCGTGCTCGGCGATGGTGGCCTTCACCAGGTCGGCATCGGCGATGTCGCCCACCACGAGGGGCGCCCCCAGGGTGGCCTCCCGCCGGCCCAGCTCGAGGGAGTCGTAGATCACCACGTCGCGGCCGCGCTGGCGCAGCAGCTGGGCGGTGTGGGCGCCGATGTAGCCCGCGCCCCCGGTGACGAGGACCGCCATCAGCCGGCCGGGTCCTCGGCGTCTCCGGCGCCCTCGGCCTGCTTCGCCAGCTCGACGAAGGCCATCTGGAGCTGGCTGATGGCCTGGCGCAGGGTGGCCTCGTTCTGGCCCAGGCGACCTTCGACGCCGTCGAGGAGGGCGGCCATGGCGTCGACGGCCAGGTTGGCCTCGACCAGGTTGGGCGGATCCTGGGACAGGTGGATGGCGGCCAGCTCGTAGAGGCCCATGGCGTGGTTGGACACGACGACCTCGGCCGGGGTGGAGGCCAGCTCGGCCCGGGCCTGGGCCATCTGGGCGATCATGGCCTCGGCCTCGGCCCGCTCCTCGGGCGACATCTTGGCCAGGGCCTCGGCCATCTCCGGGTCGATCTCGGCCGCCGGCGCGCCCTGGGCGGGCGCGTCGGGGGCATCGGGCGTGGGGCGGTCGCGGGGCACCTCGTGCTCGCCGCCGGGGGTCCACAGGCTCATTCGGGGGGTTCCTCTCAGGGGGTGTGGTGCCGGGCGCCGTGGCGATCCAGGGCGGGCCAGCCCGCCGTGGTTGCAGCCCGGTCCCGGGCCCCCGTACCCTAGGCGCACAACCGAAGACGGAAAGCGGGGCCATTGCGCTCCCACCCGGCCACCTCAGGTGCGTCGGGTCGATCGAAGCGAGCCCCCTCCGGGCGGTCCAGCGGACGTCGGCTTTCCGGCGTCCGCGTCGTCGTTTTCGAGCGAGGGAGCGGACATCCCACCCACCCCCGACGGAGGACCTCCTCACCGCATGAAGGAAGACCGGTCATAGCACCGCCCCCCAACGACGAGCCCCGCATCAACGACCGGATCCGTGCCCGCGACGTCCGCCTCGTGGGAGCCGACGGAGACCAGATCGGGATCCGGCCGCTGCCCCAGGCCCTCGCCATCGCCCGCGAGCTCGACCTCGACCTGGTCGAGGTGGCCGACAAGGCCAACCCGCCCGTCTGTCGCATCATGGACTACGGCAAGTACAAGTACGAGGCGGCCCAGAAGGCGAAGGAATCTCGGAAGAAGAGCACCAACGTCGTCGTCAAGGAGATGAAGTACAGGCCCAAGATCGGGTCCGGGGACTTCGACACCAAGACCAAGAAGGTCGAGAAGTTCCTCGGCGAGGGTCACAAGGTGAAGGTGACGATCATGTTCCGGGGCCGGGAGATGGCCCACCCCGAGCTGGGCAAGAAGATCCTCGACCACGTGGCCGACGATGTCGTCCACCTGGCTCGGGTCGAGGTCGTCCCCAAGCTCGACGGGCGGAACATGATCATGGTGCTCGCCCCCGACAAGAAGGCCCAGGCCGCCCACGCGGCGAAGATCAAGGAAGCCGAGGCCGAGGCGCCCGACGGAGTGGTGCTCGCCGATCCGACCGACGACACCCCTACACGGGCCGAGCCCGACAGCGACGCCGCCGCCTCCTAGGAACCCACCCGCCGGTCCGACCGGCCAGACCGAGGACAGACGAATGCCCAAGATGAAGACCCACCGCGGCGCGGCCAAGCGCTTCAAGACCACCGGCCGCGGCAAGCTCATGCGCCTGCAGGCCAACAAGAGCCACATCCTGGAGAAGAAGCCGTCCAAGCGCACGCGACGGCTGAGCGGCGAGGTCGAGGTGGCCAAGGGCGACCGCGACCGCATCAACCGCATGCTCGGGAACCGCTGAGCGGGCACCTGCCCCCCACCCATTCGAAGAAGAGGAGCGACACATGGCCCGCGTCAAGCGATCCGTCAGCAGCAAGAAGCACCGCAAGGCCACCCTCGAGCGGGCCAAGGGGTACTACGGCAACAAGAGCCGTTCGTACCGGGCCGCCAACGAGCAGGTCATGCACTCCCTGCAGTACGCCTACCGCGACCGCAGGGCCAAGAAGGGCGAGTTCCGCAAGCTCTGGATCCAGCGGATCAACGCGGCCTGCCGCGAGAACGGCATGTCCTACAGCCGCTTCATCGCCGGCCTGCGGGTGGCGGGCGTGGAGGTCGACCGCAAGGTCCTGGCCGAGATGGCCGTGGCCGACCCCAAGGCCTTCGCGGCGCTGGTGAAGGTCGCCGACGAGGTCCAGTCCGCGGCCTGAGCGGCCCGGCGCTCTCCTCTGCGCCCCCGGTCGTGACCACGACCCCATCCGCACCCGCCCCGCTGTCGGCCCGCAACGCGCGAGTCGTCGAGCTGGGCCGCCTGGTGCGCCAGCGGCGGGCTCGGGCCGAGGCCGAGAGCTTCGTGCTCGACGGGCCGGTCCTCCTGGCCGATGCGGTCCGGGCCGGGCTCCAGGTCCGCGAGGTGTTCGTCGACCCCGACGCCCGGGGCCGCGCCGACGTCGACGACGCGGTGGCGGCGGCGGTGGCCACCGGGGCCTCCGCCTGGATGGTGGAGGGCGGGCTCCGGGGCCACGTCGAGCCCCGCACCCCCAACGGGGTCGCCGCCGTGGCCCGCATTCCGAGCCCTGCTCCACCGCCCGGTGACGGATCGGTCGCCCTGCATCTCGTGCTGGTGGGCGTGAGCGATCCGGGCAACCTGGGCACGCTCCTGCGCACGGCCGAGGCGGTGGGCGCGGCCTCGGTGGTCCTGACCGAGGGCTCGGTCGACCCCTGGGCCCCCAAGGTGGTCCGGGCCTCGGCCGGCTCCGTGCTGCGCGTGCCGGTGACGACCGAGGCGGCGGCGGACGTGCTCGCCGACCTTGGCCGCCGCGGCGTCACCCGCCTGGGCACCCAGGGGGCCGGGGGCGAGGCCCCCCAAGACCTCGACCTGACCGGCCCGGTGGCCCTGGTGTTGGGCAGCGAGGCCCACGGCCTGCCCGTCGAGGTGGAGGGGTCGATCGACCGGTGGGTGACGCTGCCCATGGCCGGCGAGGTCGAGTCGCTCAACGTGGCCGTGGCCGGCTCGGTGCTGGCCTTCGAGGTCGTCCGCCAGCGAGCGAGCGCCCGATGACCGAGCCCGAGCAGTTGCCGGAAGGATCCGGAGAGGAGGCGGTCAACCCCGTTGAGCTCATCGCCACGGTCAGCCACGAGCTGCGCAGCCCCCTGACCTCGATCAAGGGCTTCACCAGCCTGCTCATCTCTCGGTGGGACGGCATCGACGACGACCGCAAGCTCGAGCTGCTGGAGCAGATCCGCCTCGACGCCGATCGGGTGATCCGCATGCTCACCGAGCTGCTCGACATCTCCCGGCTGGAGACCGGCCAGCTCCACCTGCGGACGCGGCCGCTCGACCTGGCCGCCCTGGCCCGGTCGGTGGTGGACAAGGTCGCCCTGCACGAGCCAGAGCTCGACGCGACGGTCACCTTCCCCGAAGGCTTCCCCGAGGTCACCGCCGATGCCGACAAGCTGGAGCAGGTGCTCCTCAACCTGGTCGAGAATGCGGCCAAGTACGCCAGCCCCGTCGGCCTGGTGGTCGAGGGCACCGTGCGCGACGACGGTGCCGGGGTAGCGGTGAGCGTGACCGATCGGGGCGAGGGCATCCCCGCCGAGGACCTGCCCCGGGTGTTCGAGCGGTTCTTCCGCCGGGAGGAGGGCCGCCCCACCGGCACCGGCCTCGGCCTCTGGATCACACGCGGCCTGGTCGAGGCCCACGGCGGCGAGGTGGTGGCCACCTCCACCGAAGGAGAAGGCAGCACCTTCACCGTGACCCTCCCCCTGGCCCCGCCCGAGGGCTGAACGGACTTGTCGGGGGTGGGGGGGAGGGGGCAGGGTGAGCCGTCCATGGGCTCCCAGGTCACCGACGACATCGCGCGCATCGGCGCCGCCGTGGTCGACAGCCTGCGGGGGGCCGTCGACCTCGATGCGCTGAAGACGGCCGAGTCCAGCCTCACCGGCAAGGGGTCCGAGCTGGCCGGGGTGAAGCGGAGCCTCGGTGGGCTCGACGCCGACGGGCGCCGGGAGGCTGGCCTGGCCCTCAACCGGGTCAGCGCCGAGGTGGCATCGGCCGCGGCCGAGCGCCGGGCCGAGCTGGAGGCCGCAGCCCGGGCCGAGACGGTCGCGGCCGAGCGCCTCGACCTCACCGAGGTGCGCCCTGACCGCAGCGCCGGGCACCTGCACCTGGTGACCCAGACCATGGAGGAGCTGGAGGACGTCTTCGTCGGGCTCGGCTTCGAGGTGGCCGAGGGCCCCGAGGTGGAGGACGACTGGCACAACTTCACCGGCCTCAACCTCCCCGCCTACCACCCGGCCCGGGACATGCAGGACACCTTCTTCGTCGACCTGGGTGACCCCGGCGACGTCGTCCTGCGCACCCACACCTCGCCGGTGCAGCTGCGGGTGATGGAGCAGCAGGGCCCCCCGATTTACGTGGTGGTCCCCGGCCGGGTCCACCGCAACGAGGCTCGCGACGCCACCCACCTGGCCACCTTCCACCAGATCGAGGCTCTCGTCGTCGACCGGGGGATCACCTTCGGGCACTTGGCCGGGACCATCGAGGCCTTCACCCGGGCCTACTTCGGCGAAGGGTTCTCGTCCCGCCTCCGACCCTCGTACTTCCCGTTCACCGAGCCCTCGGCTGAGTTCGACATCCAGCGCCCCGACGGCTCCTGGCTGGAGCTGGGCGGCTGCGGCATGGTCCACCCCCAGGTGCTCCGCAACGGGGGCATCGACCCGGAGGAGTTCACCGGGTTCGCCTTCGGGTTCGGCATCGATCGCCTGGCCCTGGCCCGCCACGGCGTGGGGGACCTGCGGGAGATCCTGTCGGTCGACGTCCGCTTCCTGGAGCAGTTCTGATGAAGGTGCTCCACTCCTGGCTGCGCGACATGGCGCCCTTCGAGGTCGACCTCGACGTCATCAGCGACGCCTTCAACGACCTGGGCACACCGGTCGAGGAGGTGACTGTGCTGGGCGAGGGCCTCGACGGCATCGTCGTGGCCCGGGTGCTCGAGACGCGGCCGCACCCCAAGGCCGACCGCATCCAGCTGGTCGACGTCGACGCCGGCGACGGCGAGGCCCTCCAGATCGCCTGCGGCGCCTTCAACATGGCTGCGGGCGACCTGGTGCCGCTGGCCACCCTGGGCTCGACCATGCCCGACGGCATGGAGATCGCCCGGCGCAAGATGCGGGGCGAGTGGTCGAACGGGATGCTGTGCTCCTCGGCCGAGCTGGGCCTGGGCGCCGATCGCGCCGGCATCCGGGTGCTGCCCGCCGACCTCTCCCCGGGCACACCCATCGCCGAGGCCCTGGGTCTGGAGCCCGACGTGCTCTGGGACCTGGAGGTCAACGCCAACCGCCCCGACGCGCTGTGCGTCGCCGGCCTGGCCCGCGACCTGGCCGCCCGCCTGGGCGTGTCGTTCACGCTCCCCACGCCCGAGCCCGCCATCGGCGGCGACGACGCGTCCGGCGCCCTCGGCGTCGAGATCCTCGACCCCGACCTCTGCGGGCGCTTCGGCGTCTGGCTGCTCCGGGGCCACGACGCCGTCGCCACCTCGCCCGAGTGGATGCAGCGGCGGCTCACCCACCTGGGCATGCGGCCCATCAGTGCCCTGGTCGACATCTCCAACTACGTGATGCTGGAGCTGGGCCAGCCCAACCACACCTACGACCTGGCCGGCGTCCCCGGCGGCCGCTTCCGGATCCGACGGGCCGCGGTGGGGGAGACGCTCACCACCCTCGACGACCTGGCCAGGACCCTCGACCCCGACGACCTGCTGATCTGCGGGGGTGACGACGTGGCCCTCGGCATCGCCGGGGTGATGGGCGGGGCGTCGGCCGAGATCTCCCCGTCGACCACCGACGTGGCCCTCGAGATGGCCTGGTTCCTGCCTCGTTCTGTCGGCCGTACGGCCCGACGCCTGGGCCTGCGCACCGAGGCCGCGGCCCGCTTCGAGCGAGGGTGCGACCCGGAGGTCATCGATCTGGCCGCCGCTCGGTTCGCCCAGCTGGCGGCCGAGATCTGCGGCACCGCCCTCGCCCCTCGCGGTGTCGATGAGCGGGGCGAGCTGCCCGACCGGACCGCGGTCCGGGTCCGCACCGGGCGGGTCAACCAGGTCCTGGGCACCGACCTCGACGCCGGGGCCGTGACCGCCCTGCTCGACCCCATCGGCTTCATCTCCGCGCCCGCCCCCGACGCCGAGGGTGACCTCGACGTCACCATCCCGTCCTGGCGCTACGACTCCACCGAGGAGATCGACGTGGTCGAGGAGGTGGCCCGCCACTTCGGCTACGCCTCCATCCCGCGCCGCGAGCTGGCCACGTCCCGTCCCGGTCGCCTGTCACCGGTGCAACGCCGCCGCCGGGAGGTGCGCCGGCTCCTGACCGGCCTGGGCCTCACCGAGGTCATGCCCCTGCCCTTCCTGGCTCCGGGCGACCTCACCGCGTGCGGCTTCCCGGCCGACGGCATCGAGCTGCGGAACTCGCTCATCGCCGAGGAGTCGGTGCTGCGCACCACGCTGCTGCCCGGCCTGGTCAAGGCGGTGGCCACCAACGCGGCCCGCCGCAGCACCGGGGTGCGGCTGTTCGAGGTGGGCCACGTCTTCCGGCCGGCTGCTCCTGGCGCGGCTCCCGACGGCCCCGGCCGGCCCGACCTGCTGCCCGACGAGCGCGAGCACCTGGGCCTGGCCCTGGCCGGCGCCGAGGCCACCGAGGCGGTGCGGGCCTGGCTGGCCCTGGCCGACCGCCTGGGGCTCGACGACGTCGACGTGGCCAACGAGGCCCGGCCCGGGCTGCACCCCACCCGCAGTGCGGTGGCCCGGGTGGCCGGCCATCCCGTGGGCGTCGTGGGCGAGATCGACCCGGACGTGCTGGCCGCCCACGGCATCACCGAGCGGGTGGCCTGGCTCGAGGTCGATCTGGGCGACCTGCTGGCCCGGGCCGTCGAGGACGTCGCCTACCGGCCCGTCTCGCGCTTCCCCTCCAGCGACGTGG
Organism: Acidimicrobiales bacterium; assembly: GCA_038233335.1. Taxonomy (GTDB): domain Bacteria; phylum Actinomycetota; class Acidimicrobiia; order Acidimicrobiales; family Iamiaceae; genus Iamia. The sequence goes on from JBBSME010000035.1 coordinate 10,639, forward strand.
ACCTGGCCTTCGAGGTCCCCGAGGCCACCTCGGCCGTCGACGTCGAGCGCACCCTGGTCGGGGCCAGCCCCCTGGTGTGGTCGGTCGGGCTGTTCGACACCTACCGCGGACAGGGAGTGGGGGGGGGAGCTCGGTCCCTCGCCTACCGGGTCCGGTTCGACTCCCCCGAGCGCACCCTCACCGACGCCGAGGTGGCCGAGGCCCGCCAGGCCCTCATCGACGCCGTCGTCGACGCCCACACCGCCGTCCTCCGAGGCTGACGCGATTGCATACTGATGCGTGATGTCGCATAGAGTGGCGGCATGGCCAAGGTCGGCATCGTCGGGGCATCGGGGTACACCGGGGCCGAGCTGCTGCGCCTCCTGGCCGGCCACCCGGACCTGGAGGTGACGGTGGCCACCGGGGACTCCCAGGCCGGCCAGCCGGTGGCCGGTCTCTATCCCAACCTGGTCGGGGCCTACGGCGACCGCACCTTCGACCCCTGGGACCCGGCGACGGTCGACGGCCTCGACCTGGTGTTCTGCGCCCTGCCCCACGGGGCCAGCCAGGGCGTCGTCCCCGAGCTGCGGGGACGGGTCGGAGCGGTCGTCGACCTGGCCGCCGACTTCCGCCTGGCCGACGCCGCCCTCTACCCCGAGTGGTACGGCGAGGACCACACCGTCCCCGAGCTGCTGGCCGAGGCCGCCTACGGGCTGCCCGAGCTGTTCCGCGCCGACCTGGTCGGGGCCACGCTGATCGCCGGACCCGGGTGCTACCCGACGGCGGCGGCACTGGCCCTGACGCCGCTCCTGCGGGCCGGGCTGGTGGAGCCGACGGGGATCGTGGTCGACGCGGTCAGCGGCCTCTCGGGCGCCGGGCGCCCGCCCAAGCCCAACACGACCTTCTGCGCAGCGGACGGTGACGTGACGGCCTACGGGCTGCTGCGCCACCGCCACACGCCCGAGATCGAGCAGACCCTCACCCGTGTCGCCGGCACGGTGGCCCAGGTGGTGTTCACCCCCCACCTGGTGCCGATGAGCCGGGGGATGCTGGCCACCTGCTACTCCCGGCCGGTCGCGGGCACGACCGCCGCGGAGGTGGCCGAGGCCATGGCGACCTCCTACGCCGAGGAGCCCTTCGTGTCGGTGGTCGCCGGGTCGCCGTCGACCAAGGCCACCCAGGGCTCCAACGCGGCCCACGTGGCGGCCGTCCTCGACGAGCGCACCGGCTGGGTCCTGTCGTTCTGCGCCCTCGACAACCTGGGCAAGGGCGCCTCTGGAGCCGCCGTCCAGTGCGCCAACCTGGCCCTCGGCCTCCCCGAGGGCACCGGCCTCTCCACCATCGGCACCTTCCCGTGAGCAGTCAGTGAGCGAGCGGAGCGAGCGAACCAGACAGCACAGCTCTCTCCTCGGTGCCGGCGAAGCCGGTGGCGCTCGCTGGCGCCCGGTGACGCGCGAGGGCGTTCGCCAGTCCCACGATCGTCGGGCGCGCCAGTGAGCGTGACCGCACCCAAGGGGTTCGTGGCCTCCGGCGTGGCTTCGGGGATCAAGGACTCGGGGGACCCGGACCTGGCCCTGGTCGCCACCGCCTCGGGCCGGGCGGTCCCTGCGGCGGGGGTCTTCACCGCCAACCTGATGACCGCCGCGCCGGTGCTGGTGTCGCAGGCCCACCTGGCCTCGACGAACGGTCGGGCCGCGGCGGTCGTGCTCAACAGCGGCAACGCCAACGCCGCCACCGGGGCTCCCGGGAACGCCGACGCCGAGCGCACCTGTGCCGCGGTGGCCGCCGACCTGGGCTGCGCCGAAGACGAGGTGCTGGTCTGCTCGACCGGCCTCATCGGCATCCCCCTGCCCGTCGAGCCGCTGGTGGCCGGGGTGGACGGCCTGGTGGCCGACCTGGCCGGGACCGACGAGGGCGGGGGGGCCGCGGCCGAGGCCATCCGCACCACCGACACCGCCCGCAAGGAGGCAACGGCCACCGCCGGTGAGGTCACCGTGGGCGGGATGGCCAAGGGGGCGGCCATGCTGGCCCCGTCGATGGCAACCATGCTGGCCGTGCTGACCACCGACGCCGACGTCGACGCCCCCACCCTCCAGCGGGTGCTGGCCGCAGGTGTGGACGCCAGCTTCAACGCCTTGCTGACCGACGGGTGCACGTCTACCAACGACACCGTCCTGCTGCTGGCCTCGGGCGAGGCCGGCCCGATCGACGAGGCCGACCTGGCCCAGGCGGTGGCCGCGGTGTGCACCTCGCTGGCCGGCCAGATGGCCGAGGACGCCGAGGGGGCCACCAAGGTGGTCCGCCTCACCGTGAGCGGGGCGGCGTCCGACGCCGAGGCCCGCACCGGCGCCGACCGGATCGCGCGGAGCCTGCTCTGCAAGTGCTCCTGGTACGGACGCGACCCCTACTGGGGCCGCCTGGCCAGCGAGCTGGGCGCGGCCGGGATCGCCTTCGACCAGGAGCGGGTGTCGGTGACCTACGGCGGGGTCACCGTGGCCGCCGGCGGGGTCACCGTCGACCACGACGCCGAGGCTGTGGCCGACCACATGGAGGGCCGCCACCTGGCGGTCATCTGTGACCTGGGCCTGGGCGAGGGCACGGCCACGGTGCTGACCAACGACCTCACCCACGCCTACGTGGACGAGAACATGGGCACCAGCTGAGCCGTCCCCCGGGCGTCAGGTGCCGGCGGGCACCAGGGGGTGGATGGCGGGGGGCTCGGCCAGGTGGTCGGCGGTGGCGGCCAGGGCGGTGGCGATGTGGGGGGTCTGCATGTGGGCGTCGAGGTCGGCCTGGCCGTTCCAGCGCTCGACGGTGATGAACGTGCCGGGCGCGGCCGCCGACTCGAACAGGTCGTAGGACACGCAGCCGCCCTCCTCGCGGGTGGGGGCGACCAGGTCCCGCAGGGCCGCGCCCACGGCCTCCTCCGATCCCGGCTTGGCGGTGATGACGGCGACGACGTCGAGGTGGGGCACGGCGGGCTCCTGGGTGTGGGGTGTCGGCACCGTACTGCCAGAGGTCAGGGCCCGGGTGTTGCATGGCCATGCAAGCCTGTGCATAGACTCCGTCCCCATGTCCGGACCCGTGCCGCCCGAGCAGGTCGCCATCGCCGGCGTCGATGCCGCCACCCGGGCATCGATCCTGGTCGAGGCCCTGCCCTACATCCAGGCCTTCGCGGGCCGGACGGTGGTCATCAAGCTGGGCGGCAGCGCCATGGGCGATCCGGACCTGGCCGCCTCCTTCGCCTCCGACGTGGTCCTCCTGCGAGCGGTCGGGCTCAAGCCGGTGGTCGTCCACGGCGGCGGGCCCCAGATCGGCCAGATGCTGTCCCGCCTCGACATGGAGACCGAGTTCCGGGACGGGCTGCGGGTGACCGACGCCGCGACCCTCGAGGTGGCCCGCATGGTGCTGGGGGGACAGGTCGGACGCGACATCGTCAGCTCGATCAACCGCCACGCGCCGGTGGCCGTCGCCCTCTCGGGCGAGGACGCCGGGCTCATCGGGGCCACCCAGCGCGACCCGGAGCTGGGGTTCGTGGGCGACGTCGTCGAGGTGGACCGCACCATCCTCGACACCCTCCTGGCCCGGTCGTTCGTCCCGGTCATCTCCACCATCGGCAGCGACGGTCGGGGCCAGGCCTTCAACATCAACGCCGACAGCGCGGCCATCGCGGTGGCCGAGGCCCTCGACGCCGAGAAGCTGATCTACCTCACCGACGTCCCCGGCGTCCTGACCAAGGTCGACGACCCCACCACGCTGATCTCCCGCCTGGCGGTGGCCAAGGCCCGGCTGCTGATCGACGACGGGGTGATCGCCGGCGGGATGATCCCCAAGGTCGAGGCGGCGGTGGAGGCGGTCGAGGCCGGGGTGGGGTCGGCCCACGTGCTCGACGGGCGGATCGCCCACGTGGTCCTGCTGGAGCTGCTCACCGACGAGGGCGTCGGCACCATGGTCACCCGGACCACCGGGGGATCATCGTGACCGCCTCCCCCATGGCGCCCCCGCTGATGCCCACCTACCCGGCCCCCGCCATCACCCTGGTGCGGGGAGAGGGCACCCGGGTCTGGGACGACGAGGGGCGCGAGTACCTGGACTTCCTCACCGGCCTGGCCGTGTGCAGCCTGGGCCACTGCCCCCCCGCGGTGGCCGACGCCATCGCCGACCAGGCCCGCACCCTGGTCCACACCTCCAACATCTTCGACACCGGCATCGCGGCCGAGGTGGCCGCCACGCTGGATCGCCTGCTCGGCACCCCCGGCTGGGCCGATGGCTGGGAGGGCGACGGACCCAGGGGGTCGGTCTTCTTCGGGAACTCCGGGGCCGAGGCCAACGAGTGCGCCCTCAAGCTGGCCCGCCTGTTCGGCGGTCGGGGCCGCCACGTCGTCGTCTCGGCCATGGGCTCGTTCCACGGCCGCACCCTGGCCACCCTCCACGCCACCGGCCAGCCGGCCAAGCACGAGGCCTTCCAGCCCCTGCCCGAGGGCTTCCGCCACGTGGCCTGGGACGACATCGATGCCCTCACCGCGGCCCTCGACCCGAGCGTGGCCGGCGTCCTGCTCGAACCGCTCCAGGGGGAGGGCGGGGTCAACCCGGCATCGGTCGCCTACGTGCAGGCCGTGCGGGAGCTGTGTGACGAACGGGGCATCCTGCTCATGTTCGACGAGGTCCAGACCGGCCTCGGGCGGACCGGTCGGTGGTTCGGCCACCAGCACTTCGGCGTGGTCCCCGACGTGGTGACCATGGCCAAGGCCCTCGGCAACGGGATGCCCATCGGCGCCTGCTGGGCCCGCTCCGAGGTGGCCGAGCTGTTCTCGCCCGGCGACCACGGCAGCACCTTCGGCGGCCAGCCCCTGGCCGCATCGGCGGCTCGGGCCACGCTGGCCGGGCTGGAGGAGATCGACGCTCCCGGCCGGGCCACGGCCCAGGGCGAGCGCCTGGCCGAGGGGCTGGCCGACCTGCCCGGGGTCACCTCGGTTCGGGGCATGGGCCTGCTGCTCGCCGCGGAGCTCGACGGCCGGGCGTCCAAGCCGGTGGCCGACGGCTGCCTGGCCGCCGGGCTGATCGTCAACGCCGTCACCTCCACCGCTCTCCGGCTGGCCCCGCCCCTGACCGTCACCGACGACGAGGTCGCGGCTGCCGTCGCCACCATCGGCCAGGTCCTGGCCCAGGCCCCCGAGGACACCCCGTGACCCCCCGCCACCTGCTCGACGTCGACGACCTGGACGCAGCCGAGCTGGCTCAGGTCCTGACCCTGGCCCAGGACCACGGCCTGCGCCGGTCCATGGAGGGCCAGGGCGCAGCGCTGCTGTTCGAGAAGCCCTCGGGGCGGACCCGCCACTCCACCGAGATGGCCGTGGTCCAGCTGGGTGGCCACCCGATCTACGTCCGCCCGGAGGAGGTGGGCATCGATGAGCGGGAGACCGCAGAGGACGTGGCCCGGACCCTCTCCCAGTTCCACGCCGCGCTGTGCGCCCGGGTCTTCGACCACACCGTGCTGGAACGGATGGCCGCCGCCGCGTCGGTGCCGGTCGTGAACCTCCTCTCCGATCAGGCCCACCCGCTCCAGGCCGTGGCCGACCTGCTGACCCTGCTCGAGGACGGCGGGCTCGACGGGCGCACCGTGGCCTGGGTGGGGGACTTCTCCAACGTGGCCCGCTCCCTCGCCCTGGCTGGAGCGCTGTCGGGCATGGGGATGCGGGTGGCGGCGCCGGACGGGTACGGTCCGACCGAGGACGACCGGGACAGGGTTGCCGCCCTCGGCGGCACCCTGGAGGTCACCGACGAGCCGACCGACGCCGTGCGCGGCGCCGATGCGGTGTCGACCGACACCTGGTACTCGATGGGCCAGGAGGTGGAGGCAGCCGCGCGCCGTCCGGTCTTCACCCCCTACCGGGTCGACGCCGCCCTCATGGCCCGCGCCGCCCCCGACGCCGTGTTCCTGCACTGCCTGCCCGCCCACCGGGGCGAGGAGGTCACCGACGAGGTCCTCGACGGCCCGTCCTCCCGGGTGTGGCCCCAGGCCGCCAACCGGCTCCACGCGGCGCGGGGCGCTCTGGCCTGGTTGCTCGGGGTGCGGCCGTGACCGCCCCTCGCATGGGTCGCACCCAGCGCCAGCACCTGGTGACCAAGTTGCTGGCCTCCTCCCAGGTCACCAGCCAGGAGCAGCTGGTCGAGCTGTTGGCCGCCGAGGGCGTCACCTCCACCCAGGCCACCGTCTCCCGGGACCTGGTGGACCTCGGCGCCATCAAGGTGCGCACCGCGGAGGGGGAGTCGGCCTACGCCATCCCCGAGCTGCCCCACGAGCAGCGAGCCCCCGACGACCACCTCCGCCGCGTGTTCGGCGACTGGGTCGTCGAGGTGTCGGCCACCGACAACATCGTCGTGCTGCGCACGCCCCCCGGCTCGGCCCACGTGGTGGGCTCGGCCCTCGATCGGGCTGCGCTGCCCGAGATGGCCGGCACCGTCGCCGGCGACGACACCCTGTTCGTCGTGGTCAGCGATCCCGACCGACCCGTCACCGGCCCCGCCGCCGCCCTCGCCGATCGGCTCTGCGAGCTGGCCGGCCTCACCCGCGACAGCGTCGCCCCCACCCCCGCAGACGAGAGGTAAGCCCATGCCCAAGCGCGTCGTCCTGGCCTACAGCGGAGGCCTCGACACCTCCGTGGCCGTGAAGTGGATGATCGAGGAGCTCGGAGTCGAGGTCGTGTGCCTCGCCGTCGATGTCGGCCAGGCATCCGACGACTGGGACGTCGTCCGGGAGCGGGCCCGTGCCGCCGGCGCGGTCGAGGCCATCGTGGTCGACGCCCGGCAGGAGTTCGCCGAGGACTTCGTCGCGCCAGCCCTGAAGGCCAACGCCATGTACGAGGGCCGCTACCCGCTGGTGTCGGCCCTGTCCCGACCGGTCATCGTCAAGCACCTGGTGGAGACGGCCCGCTACCACGGGGCCGACGCGGTGGCCCACGGCTGCACCGGCAAGGGCAACGACCAGGTCCGCTTCGAGGTGTCGACCCGGGCCCTGGCCCCCGACCTCGAGATCGTCGCCCCGGTGCGGGGGTGGGGCATGACCCGCGAGGAGTCGATCCTCTACGCCTACGACCACGACATCCCGATCCAGGCGACGAAGGAGAAGGTGTACTCCATCGACGACAACCTCTGGGGCCGGGCCATCGAGTGCGGCGAGATGGAGGACCCCTGGGCCGTCCCGCCGCCCGGCGTGTGGCTGCTGACCCAGCCGACCCAGAGCGAGCCGCGGGACCTGGTGATCGGGTTCGAGGAGGGCGTGCCCACCTCGGTCGACGGCGAGCACCTGGGCATGCTCGAGGTCATCGAGCGGCTCAACACCGTCGTCGGCGGCTACGGCTGGGGCCGGATCGACATGGTCGAGAACCGGCGCGTCGGCATCAAGAGCCGGGAGACCTACGAGTGCCCCGCCGCGCTGGCCCTGATCCTGGCTCACAAGGACCTGGAGTCGATCTGCCTGGAGCGGGACCTGGACCGGGAGAAGTCCCGCATCGAGCCCCGCTACGCCGAGCTCATCTACGACGGGCTCTGGTTCAGCCCCCTCAAGCAGGCCTTCGACTCGTTCGTGGACTCCAGCCAGGAGTTCGTCACCGGTGAGGTGCGGCTGCGCCTCGAGCCCGGCATCGCCAAGATCACCGGCCGGCGCAGCGAGCACTCGCTCTACGACTACGGCCTGGCCACCTACGACGCCGGCGACTCCTTCCGCCACGAGGACTCGGCCGGCTTCGTCCGGCTGTGGGGCCTGGGCATCGAGACGTGGGCCGCCCGCCAGGGCACCGAGCGGAACAAGGACTGATGGCGCCCCCTCCCGAACCCGGGGACGTCGGCGAGGGCAAGACGCTGTGGCACGGGCGGTTCGAGGGGGGCCCGGCCGAGGCGCTGATGGCCTTCACCGTGAGCCTGCCGTTCGACCAGCGCCTGGCCGCCGACGACATCGCCGGGTCGCGGGCGCACGTCCGGGGCCTGGTGCGGGGCGAGCTGCTCGACGGGGATGAAGCGTCGGCCGTGCTGTCCGCGCTCGACGCGGTGGAGCGCGAGCTGGCCGACGGGTCCTTCACCTTCGTCCCCACCGACGAGGACATCCACACCGCAGTCGAGCGTCGGGTCACCGAGCTGGCCGGACCGGCCGGGGCCAAGATCCACACCGGACGCAGCCGCAACGACCAGGTGGCCACCGACCTGCGGCTGTGGACCAAGCGGGCCGTGACCGACGTGGCGGCCCGGATCCTGGCCCTGCAGACGACGCTCCTGGCCCGGGCCGAGGCCGCGGGCGACGCCTACCTGCCCGGCTACACACACCTGCAGCAGGCCCAGCCCGTGCTGCTGGCCCACCACCTCTTGGCCCACGGCTGGGCCCTGGCCCGCGACCTCGATCGCCTGCTCGCGGCCCGGACCCGCGGCGACGTGTCGCCCCTGGGCGCCGGTGCCCTCGCCGGGTCGTCGCTGGCCCTGGACCCTGAGGGCACCGCCTCCGACCTCGGCTTCGCCTCGGCCTTCGACAACTCGCTGGACGCGGTGAGCGATCGGGACTTCGTGGCCGAGGCCCTGTTCACCCTGGCCCTGTGCGGGGTCCACCTCTCCCGCATCGGCGAGGAGTGGGTCATCTGGTCGAGCGAGGAGGTCGGCTTCGTCACCCTCGACGACGCCTACGCCACGGGCAGCTCGATGCTCCCGCAGAAGAAGAACCCGGACATCGCGGAGCTGGCCCGGGGCAAGACCGGACGGCTCGTGGGGAACCTGACCAGCCTGCTGGTCACGCTCAAGGGACTCCCGCTGGCCTACAACCGGGACCTCCAGGAGGACAAGGAGCCGCTGTTCGACTCGGTCGAGCAGGTGGCGCTGGGCCTCACCGCCATCGAGGGGATGGTGGCCACCGCCACCTTCCACCCCGACCGCATGGCGGCCGCCGCCGACACCCCGGCTGCGGCCGCGACCGACCTGGCCGAGTGGCTGGTGGCCCGGGGTACGCCGTTCCGTGACGCCCACGCCGTCGTCGGCGACCTGGTGCGTCGGTCGCTGGCGGGGGAGGGGGCCCTGGCCGACCTGGTCGGTGCCGACGATCGGCTGGGCCCTGAGGCCGCCGCCCTCATCGCCCCCGGCGTCCCCGTCACCCGCCGCACCACCCGCGGCGGGGCTGGCCCCGCCGCCGTCGCCGACCAAATGACCCGCTTCCGCACCCGCCTGGCCACCGACCGAGCCCGCCTTCAGCCCTGAGACGTCCCGTTGGGGGCGAAGCGGTGGCGGAAGGTGAAGGCGGTGGGGGTGGGGCCGTGCGCCCGGAGCTGGTCGAGGCGGGCGACGCACTCCCGCCACGGTACCGATCGTCCTGGATACTCGGCGCACACCGTGGCTCAGCGTCGGGCCGCGACGAGGGTGGCGACCACGAGCAGGGCCACCGTGAGGGGGACGCCGAAGAAGAGGACGAGCCCGGCTCCGATGTTGGCTCCCACCACGCCCGCAGTGACGATTCGCCCGCCGTACCCGACGATCGCACCCGCCAGCAGCGAGGCGCCGGTCCCGACGAGACGCGCCCCCGTGGTCGAGGCCACACCCGCACGCGACCCGAGGGCGAGGATGGCCAGCCCCAGGGCGCCTGACGCGGCGACCGCGCCGACGGCCAGCTCCACGGGCCTGGGAGCGTCCGGCACGCGTGCCGCGTAGTCGTAGAAGGCGTCGTCCTGGACCTGGCGCGGCTCGCCGTCGAGCGAGACGGCCGCGCGCTGGGGTCCCAGCAGGCTCCAGGTGGCGACCATGGCGAGGAGGAACAGGCCGGCGACGAGGAGGAGTGCGGGTCCGGCCCGGTTCCTGCGGTCCGGGTTCGGCACTGAGGCAGTGCGGGGGTCCATGGTGTCAGTCTGGTCCGGCTCCCGTGAGCCAGGGGTCCGGGGTGGCCCCCATCATGGCCTGGGTCGGGCCCCTACGGTTCCTGGGCATGAGCCCCGAGCCGTTCAGCCATGAGATCCGGGTGCGGTACCAGGAGGTCGACATGCAGAAGGTGGTGTTCAACGCCCACTACATGACCTACTGCGACGAGACCATGGCCGCCTGGCTGGCCGAGGCGTTCGGGTGGGACGGCAGCGACGACGAGGTCGACTGGATGCTGGTCCGGGTCGAGCTCGACTGGCAGAGCGCCGCCACCTACGGCGATCGGATCATGGTGACAGCCGGCGTCGAGCACTGGGGCACGTCGTCGTTCCGGGTGCAGTTCGCCGGTCAGCTGGGGGAGCGGCCGGTGTTCGCCGCCCTCATCACCTACGTGTGCGTCACCCCGGGTACCACCACCACGATGGAAGTCCCCGACCTCCTCAAGGAGTCACTCGCCAGCCCGCGCCGGTCGTCGTTCTTGGTATGGGAGTCCCCGTCGGTCCCGGTCCTGGATACCAGGAACGGGCGACGGTCGAGCGGGCCGCCGTTCTGGATACGGGAGTCCCTGGTTTTCCCCGTCACCGGTACCAAGAACGGGCACGTATCGGGCAAGGCCGCCCGGGGTGTTGATCAAGCCCCTCCACGGGTTCACGGAGTCCGTGCCTTCCCGTGCGCGTCACGCCGCGGCGGCGTCGCTCAGGGCCTCGCGGACCGTGCGGAGGACGTAGGCGGGATCCTGGACCACGTGGTCGTAGGTGAACACGAGCACCGTGTTGCCGGCCAGGGTGAGCGCGTTGCGGCGGCGCTCGTCGCGATCGATCTGCACCCGGGTGCTGTGGCTGGCGTAGCCGTCGAGCTCGACGATGATCGCTCGCTCGTCGTAGCGGGCATCGACCCGGGCCACGAAGCTCCCCCGGCGCCGGACGCGACGCTGAACGGTGGGGAGGGGGAGGCCGTGGTCCTCCAGCAGCTCGAGGAACCGGTGCTCCAGCCAGCTCTCCGTGGGCCCGAGGTGCTGGCGCCGCCGGAGGATCTCCTCCATCACGCTCACCCCGTCGCGGCCCCGGCACCTCAGCATCTCGAGCCGCCACCAGAGCCACGCCTCGGACACGAGACCATCACGAGCGGCGACATCGAGGGCGGCGCGGATGTCTTCGACCGGAACCTCGGGGGCCAGAGCCGCAAGGCCGAGGAAGGTCCGGGCCACCCCGGTGCAGGGGATGGGGCCGATGTGGACGATGTCGTCGGGAGGCAGGTTGGTGCTGGTGTGGACGATGGCGAGGGGATGCTGCCCGTGGAAGCGATCGCGGGTCACGGTGACCTCGACCATGTTTAGAAGCCGGAAGCCGTGCAGCGGATGGAGGCGGGCCCCTGTGCGGTGTGAGGCGATGCCACCGGTGTCGAGGCAGGCGGCCAGGACCTGCTGCTCCCAGGAGCGGGGAGTCCCCGCGATGCGGAACACGTCGCGTCCCATCTGCTCGAGACGGTGCACGGCCTCGAGGTTCTCGATGGCCGCATGGGAGACGGACAGGTCCTTGAGCTGGTCGCGGGTGATCAGCCCGAGCTGTTGGCGGGCCCGTTCGGCGATGGTCCGTTGGGTGATGGGTTGCATGCCTCGATGATGCCGAGCCCCTGTGACAGCGAACCGATGGTCGGGTCAGGGCCGAGCTGTCCACCTCACGACCACCGCGCGCGCCTGCCAGCGCGCAACGCCGCCCGTCGCTTCTTGGTACAGGAGTCCCTTGTTCTCCCGGTCACCGATACCAAGAACGGATGGCGACCAACCCGGTCGTCGTTCTTGGTACAGGAGTCCCTGGTCTTCTCGGTCACCGATACCAAGAACGGATGGGCGGACGGCGGCGGAACCGCTGGAGTCGGGGAACGGGTTTTGACGGGTGGGGGCGGCCCGCCGAACATGAGGCGTGGCTGATCCCCTCGTCGTCCTGACCGAGCGCCTGGCGCCCGCCTTCGCCGCGGTGCGCGACGCGGCCTGCGCCGAGGCCGGGCTCGACCCGGCCACCGTGGCGGCCCCGCCGACCGTGCGTCGCAGCGACCGAGCCGACTTCCAGGCTGACGGGGCCCTCCCGCTGGCCAAGCGGGTGGGCCGCAAGCCCCGCGAGGTGGCCGACGAGGTCCTGGCCGGGGCCGACCTCGACGACCTGGTCGTCAGCGTCGAGGTGGCCGGTCCCGGCTTCCTCAACCTCACGCTGTCCGACTCGGCGGTGACCGACCTGCTCCGCCGGGCCGCGGCCGACCCCCGGCTCGACGTGGACGCCGACGCGGCCGCCGGGACCGTCGTGGTCGACTACTCGGCGCCCAACGTGGCCAAGGAGATGCACGTCGGCCACCTCCGCTCCACCGTCATCGGCGACGCCCTGGCGCGGGTGCTGGCCCACCTCGGTCATTCGGTGGTGCGGGAGAACCACATCGGCGACTGGGGCACGCCCTTCGGCATGCTCATCGAGCACCTGGTCGACGTGGGCGAGGACGAGGCCGTGGCCGAGCTGTCGGTCGGCGACCTCAACATCTTCTACCAGGCGGCCCGAGCCAGCTTCGACGGCGACGATGCCTTCAAGGGCCGGGCCCGCCAGCGCGTGGTGGCCCTCCAGGCCGGCGACCCCGAGACGCTCCGCCTGTGGCGTCTGCTGGTCGACCAGTCGACGGAGTACTTCCAGACGGTCTACGACCGCCTCGACGTGCTCCTCACCCCCGACGACATCGTCGGTGAGAGCTCCTACAACGACGCCCTGCCCGGGATCGTCTCCGACCTGGACGCGGCCGGGATCCTGGTCGTGGACGACGGTGCCGAGTGCGTCTTCCCGCCCGGCTTCACCAACCGCGACGGCGACCCGCAGCCCATGATCGTCCGCAAGGGCGACGGCGGGTACGGCTACGCGGCGACCGACCTGGCCACGATCCGCCACCGCGTGGACCGCACCGGGGCGGAGCGCATCCTCTACGTGGTGGGCGCGCCCCAGCGGGACCACCTGGAGATGGTGTTCGAGGTCGCTCGCATGGCCGGCTGGCTCCCCGAGGGGGTCACCGCCGAGCACGTCCCCTTCGGGAACCTGCAGGGCGCAGACCACAAGATGTTCAAGACCCGGTCAGGGTCGCCGGTGCGCCTGGTCGACCTGCTCGACGAGGCCGTGGAGCGGGCGCGGGCCACCATCGCCGAGCGCAACCCGGACCTGGTGGGGGCGGAGGCCGATGCGGTGGCCGCCGCGGTCGGCATCGGAGCGATCAAGTACGCCGACCTCTCCAGCGACCGGGTGAAGGACTACGTCCTCGACTTCGACCGCATGCTCGCCTTCGAGGGCAGCACCGGTCCCTACATGCAGTACGCCCACGCCCGGATCCGGTCCATCTTCCGCCGGGGCGAGGTCGACCCCGGCAGCCTGGACCCCGCCGCGCTGGACCTCACGGCCCCGCAGGAGCGGGCACTGGGCCTGGCCCTGCTCGGGTTCGAGGGCGCGGTGCGGGACACGGCTCGGACCAGCCAGCCCCACCGGCTGTGCGGCTACCTGTTCGACCTGGCCCAGGCCTTCACCTCGTTCTACGAGGCCTGCCCGGTGCTCAAGGCCGACGACGAGGCGGTGCGCGCCAGCCGCCTGGTCCTGTGCGACCTGACCGCCCGGACGCTGGCCGCCGGGCTCGACCTGCTGGGGATCGGCGCACCCGAGCGCATGTGACGCGCGGTCCCGTCAACCGGGGGCAGGGAGGGACTGGTGGTGTCGCCGGCCGCCACCTCGGCGTTGGTGAGGTCGTCGACGAAGCCGCCGTCGGGACCGGCGCTGAGCGCGACCCAGTCGAGGACCGTCACCCCCGGCAGGGCCCGGTAGCCCTCGTTGAAGCGATCCACCGTGTCGGCCAGGTAGCCGAAGAAGTTGCCGGCGTCGATGGTCGGCACCAGGCCCCAGAGGACGGTGGCACCCCGCGAGCCGGCCACCGAGACCAGCTCGTCGACCTGTCCGTCCCACAGCTGGAACATCTCCTCCGAGCCGTCCTCGACCTCCCGGCCGTCGACCCGGAACGGGCGGGCGCCGGGCTGGCG
>JBBSME010000036.1:0-24390 GCA_038233335.1 Acidimicrobiales bacterium
GAAGAACCCGACGCCGAGTCCCGCGGTCATCCCACCGTCCACGACCATGGCCGAGCCGGTCATGAACGACGCCTCCGACGAGGCCAGGAACAGCACCGCGTTGGAGATCGCGGCACCGATGGCCCGATGCCCCTCCGGTGACGAAGGCCACCTGGTCCTGCAGCTGCCCCATGCGGCGAGGGTATCTCGGCTCCCATCCCTGGTGAGCCCTCACCCCGGAGAACCCGCGGATCGGGTGGAGCGGTAGCGTCCCACCCATGCGGGTGAACGGGCATCCGTCCTCCGGCCGGGTGCCGGAACCCGACGGGACCGACTCGGACCCTCTGGCCGTGGGACGCCGAGGCCGTCGAGGCCGCCGATGGGCGTTCGTCCTGGCCGGTGCCCTCGTGGGGCTCGCGCTGATCTGGCTGATCGTGTCTGGAGCGGCCGGATTCTTCCTGGAGGAGGAGGCCCTGCGCCAGCGCATCGAGTCCTGGGGGGCGCTCGCGCCCATCGGCTTCGTCCTGGCCATGTGGATCGTGCAGCCGGTGGGTGTGCCCGGTGTCGTGTTCATGGTCCCGGCGTCGTTGGTCTGGTCGGCCCCGACCGCGATCGCCCTGTCCTGGATCGGCAACATGGGGGCCAGCTGGATCGCCTTCGAGGTCACCCGGAGCGTCGGCCAGGAATGGGTCAGCCGCCGCATCCCCGAGCGCTTGCACCGCTTCGACGACCGCCTGGTGGGTGGCGGAGCCTGGCCGGTCTTCGTCCTGCGCATCGTGACCGGGCAGCTCCCGGCCGCCGATTGGCTGCTCGGCGTGTCGTCGGTGCGACGGGGGCCGTTCCTCCTCGGAACGGCTCTCGGGATCCTCCCGGGCATCGTGGTGACCGTCCTCTACGGCGCCGATCTCATCGGGTGGCTGCGTGACCACCCGGGTGCGGCAGTCCTGGTGGTGGCCCTCCTGCTGGGACGCGGCGCTCTGCGCTGGCGTCGGGGCCGCCGGCAGGTCGCGGAGAGCTCCTGAACCGCGACCTGAGGGTGCCCGTACGCCGACGCGGCGATGCCGACGGGCTGGGTCCCGTCGGCATCACGCCGGGTTCTGCGGGCGACGGTCCGTCGCCCGCAGAGTGCGGAGGCCCGCGGCGCTGGCCGAGCTCAGCTCTGAGCCTGTCGGGCCCGGGCCTTCGGCTTGGCCAGGGCGAGCCGCCAGATGAGCAGGGTGCCGGCGATCCCGGCGATGAGCACGCCGGCCTCAGGGCTCGACCAGGCCTTCACGCTGAGCGACAGGAGGGCGGCGGTCGCGAGCATCGAGGGGATGCCCCACCGCCACTCGGTGGTGCCGCCCAGCAGCGCCTTCTGCTCGATGGGTGCGACCCGCTTCACGAGGGGGATGAGCACGGCCAGGTTGAGGAGGAGGAACGGGATCTTGGTCCACCACCAGGCGGTGGTGCCCGGCTCGACGCTCGGGAGGAGGCCGACCAGGTAGGCGACCCCGACGACCAGCACCGCGGCGGTCATGTGCCACAGGTACACCGACATGGCCACGACGTTGGCGGCGATGGTGAGCTTCCAGGCCCGGGTCGATCGCTCGAGCCAGCGGGTCACCGCCGGGGCGAAGGCGGCGGCGGTGAACGAGTAGGCCAGGCCGAACAGGATCAGGGCGGTCGACGGGGGGTGGGTCGGGCTGTGCTCGAGCCCACCGTGGTGCAGCATCACCGCGGGCCAGGGCCCGAGGTTGACCGCGGCGAGGGCCAGGGCCCAGAAGGTGGCCGCCAGTGCCGTGAGGGCCTTGCCCGTCGGGAGCCGGCCGTCCTGCCAGGCGAAACCGGCGACCTGGAACCCGAGCCAGCCGATGACCCAGTTGAGCTCCGGGACGTAGGGGATGCCGGCGAACCGGGCCGCTTCGCCGATGCCGAACAGCACGACGAGCCCGCCCACCAGGACGCGGGGCCGGGCTCGGAACCAGCGGAAGGTGAACGGCGCCAGGGCGGTGTCGATCGTGTAGTTGGCGAGGAACCAGAGGGGGATGGCCGCTCCGGCGGCACCGATCGAGACGACACCGAACCCGCCGAAGGCGGCACCGACGACGAGGCCGACGGCCCAGAAGCCGGCGAGGGCGGCTGCCGGGGTGACCATCCGGCGGAGCCGTGTGGCGATCCAGTCGGCAGACCGGACGCCCTTGCGCTCGGCTGATCGGAGCGACGTGGCCGAGGCGAATCCTCCCACGAAGAAGAACAGCGGCATCACCTGGCCGATCCAGGTGATCCAGCCGTACTCGGGGGAGAAGTCGAGCAGGTTCCCGCCGACCAGCTCTCCGCGGTCGAGGACGGCGACCATGCCCAGCCAGTGGCCGACGGCCACCACGGCCATGGCTGCCGCGCGGTAGAAGTCGACCGCACGGTTGCGGTCGGTGGGCGTGTGGGCGGCGACGGCGGCCGCGGACACACGTCCTTGATCGGACTCGGGCGGGGCTGTGGTGGTCATGGCCCCAGTGGGCCACGATCTGGCGTCTCCGCCCATCCGGGCCATCCCCCAGGGGTCCCCTGGGGACCCCCCAAACACCCCTGGAGGGTTGGTCGGCGAAGTCGGGCGGGCGGCCTTCGCGGCGGGCCCGGGTGGCCTCCTCGAAGTTCTTCCTGCTGAGCCGGACGAAGAGCTGGGTGTGGCTCTCCAGCTCGATCGCGGTCCGCAGGCTCCATGTCCCCGGTGTCGGCCCCGGAGCAGCAGCAGCGCACGCGGTCAGGTGCACGCCATCCCACCTCGATCGCCCCTGATCTGCTCGGCCGATCGCGTCCGAAGCGCGAGGATGCACGGGTGAGCGAGACAGACCAAGAAGTGCTCGATGGCGGATGGGATCCGCGCCGCGTGTTCGAGGTCGTCCTCGGGGTGCCGGCCTCGGAGGGCAACCAGATCACCGTGCTGCGCAACGGCGATCGCATCTTCCCGGCAATGCTGGACTCGGTCCGGTCGGCGGAGCGGTCCGTTGACTTCCTGACCTTCATCTACTGGACGGGCGACATCGCCCAGACCTTCGCAGCGGCGCTGGCCGAGCGGGCCGAGGCCGGGGTGCGGGTGAGGGTGCTCCTGGACGCAGTGGGGGCCCGCCGGATGGATGACGACCTCGTCGCGCTCATGGCCGACGCCGGCTGCATCGTCGAGATGTTCCGACCGGTCGACCCCGTCGAGATCGGTGAAGCGCTCCACCGCACCCATCGCAAGGTCCTGGTCTGCGACGGCGTCGTGGGGTACACGGGCGGCGTGGGGATCGCGGCGGAGTGGACCGGCGACGCCGAGGGTCCCGACGACTGGCGCGACACCCACTTCCGGATCGAGGGGCCGGGCGTCGACGGCCTGCGGGGCGCGTTCCTGCAGAACTGGGCCGAGACCGGCCGCTCGCTGCTCGATCCGGGCATCGACGGGTTGGAGCCTCAGGCCGCTCCGGGCTCGTCGGCCCTCCAGGTGCTCGCCGACGGCGACAGCACCGGGCCGGGCGCCACCGCTCTCGCATTCCACCTGATGCTGGCCGGAGCCGAGGAGCGGGTGCGCATCGCCACCGCCTACTTCACCCCCGACGACGACATGCTCGACCACATCGTCGAAGCGGCCCGCCGAGCCGTGGAGGTCGAGGTCCTCATCCCAGGTGAGCACTGCGACAAGGACCTGGTCCGGTGGGCGGGAGAGAAGGATTTCCGCCGCCTCCTCGACGAGGGTGTGTCGGTGAAGGTGTTCGAGCCCTCGATGTTGCACGCCAAGGTGATGACGGCCGACGGCCGGGTCGCGGTGGTGGGATCCTCCAACATCAACTCGCGGTCGCTGTCCGAGGACGACGAGGTCATCATGACGATCTTCGACCGTGAGATCGTCAACGAGCTCGATCGGGACTTCGATGGCGACGTCGAGCGGGCGGCCGACCTCGATCCCGAGGACTGGGCCGAGCGCGGGGTCCTGCGGCGGGCGGTCGAAAGCGCGTCGGCCGCGGTGTCCGACCTGCTCTGAACGCCGAGGCCCTCAGCGGGGTGCCAGGACGGTCCAGGCCTCCTCGACCACCTTGACCGTCACGTCGGTCTGGTCGCCGAGATCCTCGCCGTCGAGGTTGACGGGGATCGGCTCCTCGCTCTCGATGCGCACCTGTGTCGCCTGGATGTGGTCCACGGCGCGGGTCTGGCGCGGGTCGTCACGCAGCAGGGCGGCGCCCAGCCGGGCCCGAGCGAGCGCCGATGCGCCCTCGGACACGAGCAGGTCGGCCGTGGCGCTGGTGACCGACGATCGGGATGTGAGGTCGGTGCCGCCGCCGATGGTCCGGCCCAGGGCCATCGCGACCATCAGCAGCTCACCGTCGGTCAGCTGCTCACCGTCGGCCGTGATCCTCGCCGTCCAGGCCGACTGGCGGACTCCGGACAGCCCGGCGCCCACGGGGTAGGCGAACGGGCCGAGACGGGCCTTCAGCCCCGACGCGGTCCGGGCCGCGGCCGCGCCCAGGCCCGCATGGCAGACGTTGATCCCGAACCGTTCGGCCACCCGCAAGGCGGAGAGCTTGCGGGGCCGGGAGTCCACGAGGAGGTCGGTTGCGGCACCCACCTCGGTGGGCAGACCGATGGCCCGGACGAAGTCGTTCCCGGTCCCGCCGGGGAGCACTCCGAGGGGGCGGTCACCCAGCCCGGCGTCGATGAGGCGGTCGACGGCGGAGCTGATGGTCCCGTCGCCTCCGAAGATGACCAGGCGAGAGTCCGGCAGCTCGTGCGCGACCGACACGACGCCCTCGGGCCCATCGGTATGACGGACCCGGACCGGCCCGTCTCGGGCGAGGCGGACGACGGCTCGGCCCAGCGCCGAGTCGTCCACCGATCCCGCTGACGTGTTGGCGGCCACGACCCATCCGGACGCGGGCTCGCGGTCGGCTCGTCGGGTCACGGCGAAGCTCCTGGCAGTCGGTGGTGAGCGCGGCGCACAGGCCTTCGCATGGAGGCTGCCGTGCGTCCGGCGGGCGCGCTACCCCTGGGGTCCCTGCCGAAACGTGCCACCCGGCGCCGGCCTCGACGGCTGGTGCGACTCGGAGGGAGCCGGTTCGCTCACTTGATGAGCGGGTCGCGGGGGAGGCCGAGGATGCGCTCACCGATCTGGTTGCGCTTGATCTCCGAGGTGCCACCGGCGATCGACATGGCCCGGTGCATGAGCACGAGCTGGTTGCTGATGGCGGCGTCGCCGTCCATGAACACCGCGTCCGGCCCGTTGAGCTCGGTGAGGATGGCGGCCGCCTCATGACCGATCTCGGAGAGGACGAGCTTGGTCATGGCCCCCTCCGGCCCCGGCCCGGCGCCGGCCACGGCCCGGTTGGCGGCGCGCAGGTTGAGCAGACCCATGGCTCGGTGGTGGGCGATGTAGCGGCCGACCCGCGCCGCCCCGCCGTCGAGGCGCTCGGGGTGGGCGTCGAGCGGGGGGATCAGGGCGTCGCCGGGGTAGGACATGCCCTCACCGCCGCCGCCGATGCTCACGCTCTCGTTGCCGAGGGTGGCCCGGGCCACGGCCCAGCCTCCGTCGACCGGTCCGACCACGTCGTCGTCGGGGACGAACACGTCGTCGAAGAACACCTCGTTGAACTCCGAGCCGCCGTTGGTCATCTTGAGCGGCCGCACCTCGACGCCCTCCGCGTGCATGTCGATGACCATGGTGGTGATGCCGTCGTGCTTGGGCACATCCGGGTCGGTGCGGACGGTGGCGAAGCCCAGGCCGGCCACGTGGGCGCCCGAGGTCCACACCTTCTGCCCGTTGACCAGCCAACCGCCGTCGACCCGGGTCGCCTTGGTCTTGACCCCGGCCGCGTCGGAGCCGGCGTCGGGCTCGCTGAACAGCTGGCACCAGATGACCTCCTGGCGCAGCGCGGGGAGCACCCAGCGGGAGGCCTGGTCCTCGGTGGCGTGCTGGATGATGGTGAGGATGTTCCAGGCGGTGATGCCGTAGGACGGCCGGGCCACCCCGGCGGCCGCGAACTCCTGCTCGATCACCAGCTGCGCCACCGCACCGGCCTCGCGGCCGTAGGGCTGGGGCCAGTGGGACATCACGTAGCCGGTCTCGATCAGCCGGGCGCGCTGCTCGTCGGCGGGGAGGTCCGTGAGGGACTCGGCAAAGGCCCGCACCTCGGCCCGGATGGGCTCGGCCTCGGGTGGCAGCTCGACGGCCTTGCCCCGACTGACGCCGCGACGGACGAGGCCCACCAGGTCGGACGCGGCCCAGTCGGCGTCGAGGAAGGTGAGCAGGGTGGTCGCCCGGCGCAGGTAGAGGTGGGCGTCGTGCTCCCAGGTGATGGCGATGCCCCCGTGGACCTGGGTGTTGAGGTTGGCGCACCGGTCGGCCGCCGGCGCGGCCAGGGTGGCGGCCACCGCCGCCGTGTAGGTGAGCTGGTCACCGCCGGTGGCCGCGGCCTTGGCCGCGTCCCACACCGCGGAGGTGGCCAGCTCTGTGGCCACCGCCATGTTGGCGCAGTGGTGCTTCACGGCCTGGTACATGGCGATGACCCGACCGAACTGGACCCGCTCCTTGGCGTAGCCGGCGGCCATGTCGGTGCACGCGCCGGCCACGCCCACCGCCTCGGCGGCGAGGATGAGCCGAGTCAGGTCGGTCAGCACCTGGGCGCCGCCGGGGATCACGGTCGCCGGGGCGCCGTCGAGAGTGACGCGAGCCGAGCGCCGGGTGGGGTCGAGGTTGGGTGGGACCTCGAAGGTCACGCCGACGTCGCCCTCCACCACGGCCACGTCGTCGCCCACCGCGACCAGCAGCGCCTGGGCCAGGCCCCCGCCGAGCACCACCCCGGCCGAGCCCGATGCGGTCCCGTCGGCGACGATCACCGACCCGCGGAGCGAGACCGCGCCCGGAGTCGATCCGTCGGCCAGCCCCGGCAGCAGCCGGGCCTTCAGGTCCTCGTCGGTCGCCGTGGCCAGCGCCGCGCTGGCGATGGCGGTGGGGACGAACGGGCCCGGGGCCATCGCCCGGCCCATCTCCTCCACGACCACCACCAGCTCCTCCAGCCCGTAGCCGGACCCGCCGTGCTCCTCGGGGAGGTGGAGCCCGAGCCAGCCCAGGCCCG
The DNA here is from genome assembly GCA_038233335.1 of Acidimicrobiales bacterium. Classification (GTDB taxonomy): domain Bacteria; phylum Actinomycetota; class Acidimicrobiia; order Acidimicrobiales; family Iamiaceae; genus Iamia. Next base: position 7,059 of record JBBSME010000036.1, read on the forward strand.
CCACCTCGTCCCAGAAGGCGGGGAGCTCCTCGGTGTCGGCCTCGAGCAGGGCGCGAGCCGCGCCCCGCGCGTCGCGCTTGGTCAGGACCTCGGCGGCCGTCCCGCCCAGGGCGCGGTGGTCTTCGGTGATGGCGATCGACATGGCGAGGTCCTCGGTCGGGGGGTCCGACGATCGTAGGTAACCGAACCGGGCGTCATGTCCCGCAGAAGGTGCGGAAGCCGGCCGCGAAGTCGTCGGGGGCGGGCGCGGCGTAGCGCTCCTGGCCCGGGCGCTCGACGTACGGGTCGGCGAGGACGTCGGTGAGGCGCCCGAACGGCTCCCGGTCACCGGCGGTGGCCGCGCCGAGAGCCTCCTCGACCAGGTGGTTGCGCGGCACGTAGATCGGGTTGACTGCGTCCATCTCGCTCGCGACCAGCGCGGGGTCCCGGCCCTCGCGGGCCAGCTCGCTCCGCCAGCGCGACGCCCAGGCGTCGACGGCCGCTGGATCCATCCTCCCGGGGAGGGAGGGAGCCGCATCGGCCCGCAGCGGCCGGGCCAGGTCCCGATAGGTCGAGGTGTGGTCCAGGCCGTGTTGGCTCTGGAGCGCCAGCAGGTCGTCGAAGAGCTCCGCGTCGGTCGGGGCCTCGACGAGACCCAGCTTGGCCCGCATCCCCTCCCTCCAGGTGCAGTCGAAGCGCCCGCCGAACCGACCGAGCACGTCTCGGGCGACGTCCACCGCGGCATCGGGGTCGTCGGCCAGCAGGGGGAGCAGGGTCTCGGCCAGGCGAGCCAGGTTCCACTGGGCCACGTTGGGCTGGTTGCCGAAGGCGTAGCGGCCGCCGTGGTCGATCGAGCTGAACACGGTGGCGGGGTCGAACCGGTCCATGAACGCGCACGGGCCGTAGTCGATGCCCTCACCCGAGATCGTCATGTTGTCGGTGTTCATCACCCCGTGGATGAAGCCGAGGAGCATCCAATGGGCCACCAGGTCGGCCTGGGCGTCGACCACCGCGGCGAGCAGCGCCTGGTGGGGCTGGGCATCGGCGGCCGCCTCCGGGTGGTCGCGGGCGATGGCGTGGTCGGCGAGGCGGCGCACGAGGTCGTCGGCGTCGAGTCGGGCGGCGTGCTCGAAGGTGCCGACCCGGATGTGGCTGGCCGCCACCCGGGTCAGCACCGCACCCGGCTCGGGAAGGGAACGGACGACCTGCTCGCCCGTCGTGACGACGGCCAAGGCCCTGGTGGTGGGGACGCCGAGGGCGTACAGGGCTTCGGCGATCAGGTGCTCGCGCAGCATCGGACCGACGGTGGCCTTGCCGTCGCCGCGGCGGGCGAAGGGGGTGCGACCCGAGCCCTTGAGGTGGACGTCGCGCCGGGTGCCCTCTTGGTCGACCACCTCGCCCAGCAGCAGGGCCCGCCCGTCACCCAGGCGAGGGTTGTAGCTCCCGAACTGGTGCCCGGCGTAGGCCATGGCCACCGGTCGGGCGCCGTCGGGGACGACGTTGCCGGACAGGACCGCGACCCCGGCGGGGGAGCGGAGCCAGGCCGGGTCGGCGCCCAGATCCCGGGCCAGGGGCTCGTTGAGGACCACCAGGCTCGGCTCGGGCACCTGCTCGGCCTGCCACTCCACGCTCAGCTCGGGCAGCTCGCGGGCGAAGGCGTGGTCGAGGTCGCCCAGCACCGCGCGCGGGGTCTGGGTGGTGGCCGTGGGCGTGACGCTCATGACATCGACTCTATGGAGGCCCCGGCCGGGCGCGACCCCTGCAGGTACGGTGCGCCGATCGTGGTCGTCTACCCCGGTGGGGTGACCGGCCCCGACCAGCCGGTGCTGGACTCGAACAGGGAGGGCCTGGCCGAGTGACCGGCAGCCAGGCGGCGTCGCCGCCGGGCCCGGTAGGTTCCGGCCATGGCCTACGAGACGGTGACCGGGTACTGCTGGCCTCAGTCGGTGGTGGGCGGTGGGAAGGTGGGCCTGCACCTGTCCTCGGCCGGCGGCCGCGACGTGTCGGTCGAGGTGGCCCGGGTGGGCCGGGACCGCGACGTGGTGCTGTCCGAGGGGGCCGTCCCCGTCGACGACCACCCGACGCCGCTCGGGGCCGACCGGGAGGGCTGCGGCTGGCCCGCGGCACTGACGGTCGACGTCGACCCGGCCTGGCGCAGCGGCTACTACGAGGTCGTCCTCGAGATCGACGTCGACGGCAGCAGCCGTCGCAGCCACGCCTTCTTCGTCGTCCGCCCACCGGTCGGGGCGCCCGCCGCCCCCACCCTGCTGGCCCTCTCCACCAACACCTGGCACGCCTACAACGACTTCGGCGGGCGCAACCTCTACACCGGGGGCACCTCCGTCTCGCTCCAGCGGCCGATGTCGCCCGGCTACCTCCACAAGCCCCCCGGTGCCGGCCGCCGGGTCACCACCCTCCAGGTGCCCGACCCCCAGATGGCGGCCCACCGGGGCTACCTCCAGCTGAACCACCTCTCCCCCTACGCCGGCTCGGCCGGGTGGCCCGACTGGGAGCTGCCCTTCCTGCGGTGGGCCGAGCGCGAGGGCCACCCCATCGACGTGGTCACCAACGCCGACCTGGAGGACCACCCCCAGCTGCTCGCCGGCCCCGGCGACGGCGGCTACTCGCTCTTCCTGTCGGTCGGCCACGACGAGTACTGGTCGGGGCCGATGCGCGACACGGTGGAGGGCTTCATCGCCGGTGGCGGCCACGCCGCCTTCCTGTCCGGCAACACCTCCTTCTGGCAGGTCCGACTGGAGGACCGGACGCCGGAGGGGCCGGCCGCGACCATGGTGGGCTACAAGGGCCAGCTCAAGTCCGACCCGGTCCATGGCACCGAGCGGGTCGGCGAGCTGACCAGCATGTGGTCCGATCGGGAGGTCGGTCGCCCCGAGAACCAGATGACCGGCGTCAGCTTCGTCCGGGGCGGCTACCACCGCATCGGCCAGCGGGCCACCCGCGGCGCCGGCGGCTACACCATCCACCGCCCCGACCACTGGCTCTTCACCGACACCGGGCTGGGCTACGGCGACCTGCTCGGCGCGACCAGCACCGTGGTCGGCTACGAGTGCGACGGCTGCGACTTCACCTACCGCGATGGCCTGCCCCACCCGACCGGTGTCGACGGCACCCCCGAGGACTTCACCATCCTCGGGACCGCTCCGGCGGCCCACTTCACCCGGGACACCGCCACCCGGCCGCCACCCCCCGACCAGCCCTCGGAGGTCGAGTTCATCGCCGCCCGGATGGCCGGCGGCGGACGTACCCCGGAGGACGTGGCCCGCATCTCCCACGGCCATGCCGTGCTGGGCACCTACACCTCTCCCGGCGGGGGCACCGTGGTCACCTCGGGCAGCACGGAGTGGGCCCACGGCCTGGGCGGTCAGGACCCGCTCATCGAGCAGATCACCCGCAACCTGCTGGACCGGCTGGCCGGGCCTCCCGGCTGATCGACTGATCCCCGTCGGCTTCCACGCCAGCTGGCTCGAGCCTGACCCCGCCCAGCGTCAGCCGATCTGGCGCTCCTGACCCTCCCAGTAGGGGGCACGGAGGTCCTTCTTGAGGAGCTTGCCCGACGGGTTGCGGGGCAGCTCGTCGACGAAGTCGACGGTCTTGGGCACCTTGAACCCGGCGATCCGCTCTCGGGCCCAGGCGATGACGTCCTCGGCGGCGACGTCCTCCTCGCCCTTGACCACGATGGCCTTGACCGCCTCGCCCCACTTCTTGTCGGGGATGCCGATCACGGCCACGTCGTTGACCCCGGGGCAGCCCATGACGGCGTTCTCGACCTCGGCCGGGTACACGTTCTCGCCGCCGGTCACGATCATGTCCTTCACCCGGTCATGGAGGTACAGGTAGCCGTCCTTGGCGTAGCCGGCGTCGCCGGTGCGGAACCACCCGTCGTCGTCGAGGGCCCGGGCCGTCTCCTCGGGCTTGTTCCAGTAGCCGACCATGATCTGCACGCCCTTGACCCAGAGCTCGCCGACCTCGCCCTCGGCCACCTCCTCGCCGTCGTCGCCGACGATGCGCATCTCGATCCACGGGTAGGGCTGGCCGGCGGAGCGCAGCAGCTCGGGCCGGCCCTCCGGGTCGTGGTCCTCGGGGGGGAGCTCGAAGATCGCCCCGGTGGTCTCGGTCAGGCCGTAGACCTGGGCGAAGCCGGCCGACCCGAACTGCGCCATGGCCCCCCGCAGCACGTCCTCGGTGATGGGCGCGGCGCCGTAGGCGACCAGCTCCATGGAGCTCAGGTCGTGGTCCGCGGCGTCGGGGACGATCTGGAGGAAGGCCAGCACCGCGGGCACGTAGATGGCGTGGGTGATGCCGTGCTCCTCGATCTCCCGCAGGATCGCCGAGGGGTCGACATCGCGGTCGAGGACCATCTGCGAGCCCATGGCCAGGGTGAGCAGGCCCCAGCCGGAGCCGGCCACGTGGAACGTCGGCATCACCACGTGCGACACCGACTCGGGGGTGAAGGCCCAGCGACGGGGCACCTCGTCGATGAACGAGAAGAGGTTGGCGTTGCTGAGCATCACGCCCTTGGGCAGACCGGTGGTGCCCGAGGTGTAGAGCTGGAGGCAGACGTCGTCGGTGTCGCTCGCCGCGCCCGGGTCGTCGTTCCCGTGGGTCGACGACCAGTCGGCCAGGGACGGGACGGACCCGTCGGAGGCGCCGAGCCCGATGGTGGCGGTCAGGGCATCCGCGCCCGACTCGATCGTCTCCCGCTCACCGGCGAAGTCCCCTCCGAGGAACAGGAGCGTGGCCCCCGCGTCATCGACGATCTGGCGCTTCTCGGGTGGCGCGAGCCGCCAGTTCACGTCGACCAGGATGGCGTTGAGCTTGGCCGCCGCGAAGGCCAGCTCGAAGTAGTCGGGCGCGTTCTTCTCGATCCGGGCCACCCGGTCGCCAGCGCCCACACCGGCCTCGGTCATGGCGTGGGCGAGGCGGCTGCTGGCCTCGTCGAGCTGACGCCAGGTCAGGCGCTCGTCGCCGTAGATGATGGCCACCGCGTCGGGGCGCTCCTCGCTATGGGTCCGGACGATGTCGGCGATGCTCTGGATCGGCATGGGTGGTCGTTCTCCTCTGCGCCGGTGGGCGCGTGGTGCGTTCGGGGGTCGGGGAAGGGGTGGGGTCGGCTACCAGTGCACGCCGGGCACGAGGCGGACGAGGGCGTCGGCGGTGCGATCACGGGCCGAGCTGCGAGGTGCATCGCCGTCGGCCTCGTCGCCCCGGGCTGCGGCCGAGTCGGGGAAGACCCGGTAGGCCACGTGCAGCAGCTGGTCGACGATCTCCGGGGCCACCGCGTAGGCGACCTCGCCCAACGTCCCGAGCCGGGTGTTGATCTGCTTGGGCCGGTCGACCAGTGCGTCGACGACCATGGCCGCGGCCTGCTCCGGGCTGATCGTGGGGAACGCGTCGTAGAGCTTGGTGGGGCTGATCATCGGCGTGCGGACCAGCGGCATGTGGATGGTGGTGAAGCCCACGCCGTCGCCGTAGGTCTCGGTGGCCACGATGCGGGTGAAGGCGTCGAGGGCGGCCTTGGACGCCACGTAGGCCGAGAACCGCGGCGGGTTGGCCTGCACGCCGATGGAGCTGATGTTCACGATGTGGCCGAAGCGCCGGTCGGTCATGTGGGGCAGGAGCCCGAGCACCAGCCGTACGGCGCCGAAGTAGTTGATCGCCATGGTCCGCTCGAAGTCGTGGAAGCGGTCGTAGGACAGGTGGATCGATCGTCGGATCGACCGGCCGGCATTGTTGACCAGCATGTCGATGCCCTCGTGGTCCGAGAGCAGGTTCTTGACCAGCAGGTCGACCGACTCGGGATCGGTGATGTCGCAGGAGTACACCCACGCCTGGCCGCCCTGTCGCTCGACCTCGGCCTTGAGCGACTCCAGGGCTTCGAGGCGCCGGGCCACGAGGATCGGCACGCCGCCGGCCGCCGCCACCTGGAGGGCGGTGGCCTCGCCGATGCCCGAGGACGCTCCGGTGATCACGATCCGGCGCCCGGCCAGGGGGCCGCCCTGGCGGTCGGAGCGGGCCCGGTCGCGGTAGAGGTTCTCGGTCCAGTACTTCCACAGCACCCCGGCGTAGGACCGCAGCTCGGGGGAGGCGATCCCCGTGCCGGCCAGCACCGCCTCGGTGGCGCTGGTGTCGAAGGTGGGCTCGAAGGCCACGTGGGGGAGCACCTCGGGCGGGATCTCGAGCTGGTCGAGGGTCAGGTCCCGGGCCAGGTCCGCGCCGGGGATCATGCGCCCCACCAGCTCCCCGAGGCTGGCCGCGGCGGACAGGGTGGCCTTGGGCAGCACCGGCACCAGCCGGGGCGCGCCCGCCGCCTTGGCGAAGGCGTTGAACACCGCGGTGACCGGTTGCGGGGTGGGGTGGGCCAGGTGGAAGGCCTGCCCGTCGAGGCCTTCGACGTGGATGAGGTGGGCCATGGCGTCGGCCACGAAGTCGACGGGGACGACGTTGGTCCGGCCCACGTCCGGAGCGGCGATGCGCAGCAGCGAGGGCAGGTTGGCCGCCCGCCGGATCAGCTCGAACAGGTAGTACGGCCCGTCGATCTTGTCGATCTGACCGGTGACGGAGTGGCCCACCACGATGGCCGGCCGGTACACGCGCCACGGGACGTCGCACTCGGTGCGGACGATGCGCTCGGCCTCGAACTTGGTGCGGTGGTAGGGCGAGGCCAGGTCCTGGCCCTCGTCGAACATGTCCTCGGTGAAGCGGCCCTTGTGCTCACCGGCCACCGCCACCGAGGAGACGTGGTGGAGGCAGCCCACGCCGAGCCGACCGGCCAGCGCGACCACCCGTCCGGTGCCGTCGACGTTGATGGCCTCGTTGGTGGCGTCGTCGGCGGTCATGTCGTACAGGGCCGCGAGGTGGACGAGGTGGTCGACGGTGCCGGTCAGCTCGTCGACGGTCTCGTCGTCGATGCCCAGCCCCTCGGTCAGCAGGTCGCCGACGACGGGGTGGACGCGCTCGCCTCCTGACCACTGGCGTCGCCGCGACCCGAGCCGCCCCACCGACGAGGCCCGCACCAGGGCGTGGACGGTCGCGTCGTCGTCGGCGAGCAAGCGTTCGACGAGCTGGCCGCCGAGGAAACCGGTCGCGCCGGTCACCAGGTAGGTCGTCATGATCGCTCCCAGGAGGGGGTCGGGGCCCTGATCATCCCACCGCTGAGCGGCCCCTGCTCCCAGGCCGGGCCAGGGCGATCACCACGACGATCCCCGCGGCCGTCACCAGGACGGCCAGCAGCGCGGCCCGGGCGGTGGTCAACCCTCTTCGCGCGTGGACAGCGTCGAGTAGCACATCTCGTCCTCGGTGCCCTCGGCCCAGGAGATCCAGTGCGGCTCGCTGGTAGGATCGACGAAGGCCCGGTCCCAGCTGCACTCGACCCGGATGGTGTCGCCCGCCTTCAACACGACCTCCTCGTCGAGGGCGTAGTTGAACTGCCAGTCGAAGTCCCACCTCGGGATGTCGAGGAGGACCTTCTCCTCGGGTGTCCCGGGGTTCAGCGTCATCCTGAACGTCTTGCCGATCTCGTGCATGTGGCCCAGCACCGAGATGACCTGCCCGGTGTTGCGCACCCGGTGGTCACAGGAGGAGCTGGCCACGCCATCGTCGAGGACGCCGATCTCGTCTGGGGTGGTGCCGCACAGGAGGTGCAGCCCGTTGGCGATCCCCGGTCCGACGCCGCCGTACTGCTCGGCCAGCGCCTCCATCTCGGCGTCGCGGTCGCAGCGGGGGGCGTCCTGATCCTCGGGCAGGCAGGGGATCTCGGCCGGTGCCAGGTAGGTGGTGACCTCGATGTCGTCGTAGTTCGCGGGGTCGCCATCGGCCAGCTGGAGGGCGAGCGATGACTGGTCCGGGGGCGGGTCCTCGCTGACGTGGTAGTGGATCTGGTTGACCAGGAGGTCCCCCGGCTCGAGCTGCATGGCCGTGCCCTCGGGGAAGATGCTGGGCGGCTGCCCGGGTGCCCAGCCCATCAGCAGGTCGGCGCGCCCGTCCCCGCTGGGGGAGAGGCCGGCCCCGCTCACGTTGATCCCCCCGAAGCACTCCCAGCCCGGCTCGTCGTCGCGGGCCTCGGCCTCGTCCAGCGCACCCCGGGCATCGGCCGGCACCCGATAGACGAGGGAGTGGTGCACGATCGGCAGCTGGTCGGGCTGGAACTGGTAGCCGGTGACGGCGGCGGGCTCGGTCAGCTCGGGGTCGAGGGTGAAGCAGCGGTAGTCGTTCTCCTTGTCCGGCGTGCCGACGTAGGGCTCGGGGCTCTTGAGCTCCATGTCGGTGCGCAGGACCGGGCCCTCGGTCTCGCCCGCCTCGATCCGGGTGTCGGCGTCGACGTCGAGGGGACCGTCGGCGTCCGCCCACTCCTGGATGGCGGCCAGGTCCTCGTCGCTGAGACGGAGGGAGTGCTTGAGCGGCACGCCCTCCTCGGAGGCCAGCCAGGGCGGCATGTAGCCCGACTGGGTGGCCAGGCCAATGCCGGAGGCGATGCGCCCCGCGTCGCCCGCGGTGGCCAGCTCCCAGGTCCCCGACCCGGAGGCGCCGGGCTGGTGGCAGGAGGCGCAGCTGGACTCCAGCACCGGCTGCACGGTCTCGGAGAACCGTGGGTCGTCGCCCGATGCGACCTTGATCTCGACCGGCTCGGACTCGGTGACCCGCACGTCCAGGGCGTCGGCCTCGGGGGCCACCAGCTCGAACCGGAGGGTGGCCTCGTCGTCGGACTTGGCCAGGCCCACGATGCTGATGGGGCCGGCGTCGTAGTCCGACAAGAGGATGTCGGTGCTGCCGTCGATGACCACCTCGGCGTCGTCGCGGCGGACCGTCGCCGCCACCTCGACCGTGCGGGTGGTGGCCTTCACGGTGAGCTCACCGACCAGGGTCAGGTCGTGGTCGACGCCGTCCTCGATGGCGTCGGGGAGGCCCTGGATCTCGGTGGTGCGGAAGCGGGCCAGGGGGTACTGGTCGGAGCTCAGGTACTCCTGGCGGATGCGCTCGTCGCGCAGCGACTCGTCGGAGGTGAGCTGCTCCAGGTTGATCACGATCTCGCCGACCTGGCTGTTGGCTGGGTCGGCATCGTCGATGAGGATGTCGCCGGCGATGCCCTGGGTCTCGCCCACGGCCGTGCCCCGGACGCCCGCCAGGGACTCACCGACCTCGTAGGAGGCCTTCGACCGGGACGGGTCGAGCCGGTACACGGTCTGGTCCGACCCCTCGGCGGTGAGCTGCGGGGCCTCGGGGACCTCCCAGTCGACCTCCACCGGGTCGAGTCGGAACATGGAGGCGCCGACCCACCCCGCGCCGGCCAGGCAGCCGATCAGCACCGCGGAGGCCACGATGGCGAACGGGTGGCGGCGCCAGACGGCCCTGACCTTGGTCATTGGTGCATCGCTCTTCTGCGTCGGAGTGCTCAGGGCGCCCGGGGAGGGCCGGGCCCGATCCGCGTCTATTCGCACCGGGCCTGCCACAACCTACCTGGCCCGGCGTTGCGCTGTCGACGGTGACTCGCCTTAATGCACCTATGATGCGATAAGTTTTCCGGGCCGGGTGACGGGACCTTCGCCCGGGGGCGATGCCAGTGAGCCGGAGACCGCGATGACCACGACCGAGCCCGTCGACAAGGAGGCCCTGCGGGCCCGCTACCGGGCCGAGCGGGACAAGCGGCTCCGCGCCGACGGCAACGACCAGTACGTCGAGGTGGTGGGGACCTTCGCCACCTACGTCGAGGACCCCTACGTCGAGCCGGTCGACCGGCCCCCGCTCCACGACGAGGTGACGGTGGCGGTCATCGGTGGCGGCTTCGCCGGGCTGGTCACCGCGGCCCGCCTGACCGAGGCCGGCATCGCCTCGGTGCGCATCATCGAGAAGGGCGGCGACGTCGGCGGCACCTGGTACTGGAACCGCTACCCCGGAGCCCAGTGCGACACCGCGGCGCTGATCTACCTCCCTCTGCTCGAAGAGACCGGGTACATGCCCACCGAGAAGTACACCCACGCCCCCGAGATCCTCGAGCACTGCCAGCGCATCGCCACCCACTTCGGGCTGTACGAGCACGCCTGCCTCTCGACCGAGGTCACCGACCTCACATGGGACGAGGAGGCCGCCCGCTGGGTCATCCGCACCAACCGCGGCGACGAGGTGCGGGCCCGGTTCGTCACCATGGGCACCGGGCCCCTGCATCGGCCCAAGCTGCCCGGCATCCCCGGGATCGACGACTTCGCCGGCCACAGCTTCCACACCAGCCGTTGGGACTACGGCTACACGGGGGGCGACCCGGCGGGAGCGCCCCTGGAGGGGCTGGCCGACAAGCGGGTCGGCATCATCGGCACCGGCGCCACATCAGTGCAGTGCATCCCCCACCTGGCCCGGGCCAGCGGCGAGCTGTTCGTGTTCCAGCGCACCCCCTCGTCGATCGACGTCCGCAACAACCACGAGATCGATCCGGCGTGGTTCGCCACCCTGGAACCGGGCTGGCAGGGGGAGTGGCTGACGAACTTCACCACCCTGCAGACCGGCGGGTTCGCCGACGAGGACCTGGTCATGGACGGGTGGACCGACATCGCCCAACGCATCCGCGACCGGGTGCTGGCCGACCCCGACCAGGACTTCACCCCGGAGTCCTTCCTGCGGGCCTACCACGACAGCGACGACGAGAAGATGGCCGAGATCCGGGCCCGGGTCGACGCCATCGTCGGCGACCCGCAGACGGCCGACGCCCTGAAGCCCTGGTACCGCCAGCTCTGCAAGCGCCCGTGCTTCCACGACCAGTACCTCGACGCCTACAACGAGCCGGGCACCCACCTGGTCGACACCGATGGGCAGGGCGTGGAGCGCATCGACGAGACGGGTGCCTGGGTCGCCGGCGTCCACTACGAGCTGGACTGCCTGATCTACGCCAGCGGCTTCGAGGTCGGCACCGATCACGTGCGTCGCACCGGCTTCGACGTGACCGGCCGGGACGGGGTCCGCCTGTCCGAGCGATGGGCCGACGGGATGCAGACCCTGCACGGCATCCACGTGCACGGCTTCCCCAACGCGTTCGTGGTCGGCCCCAGCCAGGCCGCCAACCTGATCTCCAACGTGCCCCACAACTTGATCGAGGCGGCCAAGACGATCACCGCCACCATCGAGCACGTGCTGGCCGCCGGCGCGGAGGAGGTCGAGGTGACCGAGGCGGCCGAGCAGGACTGGGTGGCGCGGTTGGAGGCCGGCGGCCGGACCTTCGGCGGCGATCCGGAGTGCACCCCGGGCTACTACAACAACGAGGGCCAGCCGGCCGGGGGCGCTCGCCAGCGCAACGTGCTCAGCTTCCCCGAGGGCCCTCTCGCCTACTTCGCCTACATCGACGCCTGGCGCCGCGCCGGTGACTTCGAGGGCCTGGAGCTGCGCACACGCGCTCAGGGGAGCCCGGGGTCGCCTGGCTAGGGTCGAGCCGCCGCGAGCCCACGACGCGAGGACCAGCCATGACCGAAGAACACGGTCCACTCGCCGATGTTCGTCTCGGCCTACACCCTCCACGACTACCCGATCACTCACGCGGATGTCCTGGTCCGGGGGCCCGAGGCGTGGAACGTGGCCCTCAACACCATCAACGTCTGCAAGTACAACCTGGGCTGGGCGTCGATCGGCATCTGCACCCACGCCTTCCATGAGGCCATCGACCACGCCGGCCACCGCCAGCTGTACGGCGGGCTGGTCACCGACTTCACCCACGTCCGCCAGCTGTTCGTCGACGCCTACGCCCGGCTCACGGCCATGAAGCTCTTCGCCATGCGGGCCAACGACTACATGCGCTCGGCCTCCGACGACGACCGCCGCTACCTCCTCTACAACCCGCTGGTGAAGATGAAGGTCACCACCGAGGGCGAGCACGTCATCAACCACCTGTGGGACGTCGCGGCCAAGGGCTTCGAGGCCGACACCTACTTCCACATGGCCGCGGACCACATCCGCGCCCTGCCCAAGCTGGAGGGCACGGTGCACGTCAACATCGCCCTCATCGTGAAGTTCATGCCCAACTACTTCTTCGCCCCGCAGGAGTACCCGGAGGTGCCGGTCCGCCAGGATCACGCCCACGACGCCTACCTGTTCGAGCAGGCCCCCACCCGGGGCCTGAACAAGATCCGCTTCCACGACTGGGCGGCCACCTTCGACCGGTTCGACTCGCCCAACGTGACCATCTTCCGCTCCCAGGTCGAGACCTTTCGCGACATGCTGGAGGCGGCGGCCCCCGACGGCCTCACCTTCGAGCCGGCGGGTCCCCGAAAGGGCTTCGAGGCGTGGAACCGCGACGCCGAGGACGTCGAGATCGCTGATGCACTGGTCATCCGCGTCGCCACGCTGGACGCGGTCATCGACTCCAAGCGCGCCGCCGGCCGACCCAAGGACGAGCGGGCCCTTCCCTACCTCGAGTCACTCCGCGACGAGCGGGCTCGCCAGCAGGACTGACCGCGGGTCAGCGGGTCGAGCTGACGGCGCGGAAAAGGGGGCGGACGGCCTTGAAGGTCTTCACGAAGACCTCGGCCAGCTCGTCGTAGCGGGCCTCGAGCGCAGGGTCGGGCTCGTAGACCCGACGGACCGGGACGCGTTCGGCCACCTCGCCGGCGTCGACCAGGCCGAGGCGCTCGCAGGCGAACATCGCCGTCCCCAGGTTGTTGGTGAACGACGGGTCGGCCAGCTGGTGGATGGGGCAGCCGAGCACGTCCGCCATGACCTGGGCCCAGAGGTCGGACCCGGCGCCGCCGCCGTAGAACCGGAAGTGCGAGAGCGGACGCTTCACGAACGACTCGACCGGGCCCCGCAGCCACCGGAGGTTGAGGGCAACGCCCTCGAAGACGGCGCGGGCCAGGTCGCTGCGGGTGGTGTCGAGGCCGACGTTCAGGAAGCCGCCTCGCAGCCGTGGGTCCCCCGACGGAGCCATCGACCCCCGCAGCCAGGGGAGGAAGAGGACACCACCGGCTCCTGCGCCGGCGGCCTCGGCGGCCTCGCTGAAGGCCCGGTAGCGGTCATCGACCGTCTCCGGGGTGGAGAAGGGATCGTCGGCGTAGACGACCTGGCCGAGGAAGTGGTCGACCGCGACCCCGGCCACCCCGTTCTCGGCCGACAGCAGGTGGCGGTCGCCGATCGGGCTGGGCAGCGTGAACAGGCCGGTGCGCAGGCCGGTCTTCTTCTTCTCGACGTGGGTGGTGATCACGCTGGAGGTCCCCAGGGACAGCCCGGCGTGGGAACCTTCGAAGGCCCCCGCTGCGATCGCTCCGGCCTGGGTGTCGTTGATCCCCGACAGCACCGGGGTGGTGGCCGGGAGGCCGAGGGCGTCGGCCACCGCGGGGAGCAGGGTGCCGACCTCGTTGCCGACCGGGACCAGCTCGGGGAGCTTCTCGGGGTCGATGAGGGACTGGGCGACGAGGCGGGGGTCCCACCTGGTGGCGCCGAGGGCGCGGTTGTCGGTGAGCAGCATCATGTAGGCGCTGCACTGGTTGGCGGTCAGCCTCCCGGTGAACCGAGCGGTGAGGTAGTCGACCGGCTCGAGGAACGCCTCGGTCTGCTCGTACTGGGAGGGCCGGGCGTAGCGCAGCCACCGCATGTGGTTGAGCGACATGGCGGCATCGATGGGCGGGAGGCCGTGGACCCGGAGCCACCGCAGGAGCGCCGCCGGTGAGTCGGCCCGGCGGGGGTAGCCGTCCAGGCGCTTGAGCCGCTTCGGTGCGCCTCGCTGGTCGATCCAGAGGACCATGTTCCCGACCGCAGACCCGTCGGCGTCGACGGGAACGATGGATGAGTACTGGGCCGAGGCCGCCACGGCGACGAACGAGGCCGGATCGGCGCCTGCGTCAGCCAGCGCGCTCTGAGCGCTCTGCAGGGTGGCGGCCCACACCGCATCGGGATCCTGCTCCGCACCTCCGCCCGCGCTCAGCTCGGTGCGGACCGACGCCCGGGCCGAGCCGACGACCACGCCGGCTGCGCTCACGACCGCGGCCTTGGGCCCGCTCGTGCCCAGGTCGATGGTCAGGACGTGCCGGTCGGTCGTCATCGCTCACCTCCCCGGTGGGCACGGATGCCTGAGTCTCGCGCTCCACCCGGGTGGGGCAACGGGGGTGAGAGCCTCAGACCGCCTGCGAGGTGCGCCGCGCCTCGGGGTCACGGGCCAGGGCCCGGGCCAGGCCGTCGATGTCGGCGTCGGTGAGGCCGGCGACGGTGACCCGGATGGCCGGGGGAGAGCTGATGCGGTACGGGTCAGCCGCCCGGACGGCACACCCCGCGGCGCGGGCCGCCTCCACCGCGGCCTGCTCGTCGTCCACGGGGACCCAGACGTTGATCCCGGACGGACCGGAGGCCCTCGTCCCCTGCTTCGCGAGGGCCGCGATCAGCCGCTCCCGGCAGCCCCGATAGGAGGCGGCTGCGGCGCGGACGAGGTCACTGGTGGCCGGGTCGGTGAGCAGGTGAGCGGCGGCCCGCTGTAGCAGGTGGCTGATCCAGCCGGGACCGTTGGCGACGCTGGTCGAGACGTGGCCGATGGTGGCGGCGTCGGCGGCCACCAGGGCCAGGCGGAGGTCGGGCCCGAGGACCTTGCCCAGGGCGCGGATGGTCGCCCACCGCGGACCGGGCGGCGTCAGCCCGACGTGGTCCGCTCCGGACACGGGACCGGCGTGATCGTCCTGGATCACCGCCACCGCGGGGTGCGCGGCCAGCAGCCCGTCCAATGCCGCGGCGCGCGCCGGCGTGAGCGCGGCTCCCGTGGGGTTCTGGGCCCTTGGGGTCACCACCACTGCGGTCAGGCCGCGGTCGAGCGCGGTCCGCAAGGCACCGGGGATGATGCCCTCCTCGTCCACCGGCAGGGGCACAACGTCGAGCCCGGCGCTGCGGGCCAGCTGGTGCACCGGGATGTGGCCGGGGTCCTCCACGCCGATCCGGTCGCCGGTCCGCAGATCGAGGGCGGCGATGACCCGCTCGATGGCGTCCATCGAGCCCGAGGTCACTGCCAGGTGGGTGGCGTCGATCCCGTCGGCCGCGAACAGGCGACGGGCGACGGCGGCCAGCTCGTCGTCGACCAGTGGTCCTCCGTAGCGGGCGGGCGGGCCGGCCGCGGCGTGGGCCAGCGCCAGCCCGAGCGGCGGGAGGAAGGCGGGGTCGGGGTTGCCGCTGCGGGCGTCGACGAGCCCGGCGGGCACCGGCGCCGCGTGCAGCGCCGGAGGGTGGGCCCTGGGCGCGACCCGCGTGCCCTGGCGGCCCCGCCCGACGACCACGCCCCTCTCGCGGAGGCGGCGATAGGCCGCGGCGACGGTGGTGGGGGAGACGCCCAGCTCTGCGGCCCGATCCCGGACGGACGGGAGCTGCTGACCGGGCCGGAGCTGCCCGGACCGCACGTCGGCCTCCACGGTCGCACTGATCTCGATTGCTGACGGGCCAGCCATCCGATTATTGTAGTGGATCGTGACAAAGAATGTACCATCACAAACTGCGACAGATGAGACCGTGAGGGTCCGCCGGGTCGAGGAGCGGGCCCGGTACGACGCGGCATCGATCCACGAGATCGTCGATGCCTCGCTGGTGGCCCACGTCGGCACCGTCCGCCACGGCCAGCCCGTCGTCATCCCCATGTACTGCGTGCGCGACGGGGACGCCTTGCTCCTCCACGGCGCCCCCGCGGCCGGAGCCCTGCGGCGAGCGCAGACCGGGCTCGACGTCTGCGTGACCATCACCCTGCTCGACGGCCTGGTCCTGGCCCGCTCGGCCTTCCACCACTCGATGAACTACCGCTCCGTGGTGGTGTTGGGCACGGCCGAGGCGCTGGTCGACGAGGCCGACAAGGCCCGGGCCCTGGACCTGTTCGTCGAGCGCCTGACCCCAGGACGCCAAGGCGCGCTGCGGGCCACGACCGCCAAGGAGGTCCGGGCCACCGAGGTCCTCCGCCTCCCGCTGGATCGGGCCTCGGCCAAGGTCCGCACCGGCCCGCCCAAGGACGACGAGGACGACTACGCCCTCGACATCTGGGCCGGGGTCGTCCCGCTCCACACCACCTACGGCGCGCCCGAGTCCGACCCCCGCCTCGCACCCGAGGTCCGTCTGCCTGATCAGGTGGCCACTCTGGCCAGCTCGCTCGTCGAGGCATCATGTCATCAATCTGTCTGATGCTATGATGTCTTCATCATGCGGACCACGGTCACCCTTGACGCTGACACCGAGCAGATCCTGCGCCGCCGGATGCGGGAGCGGGGTGTCACGTTCAAGGCCGCGCTGAACGAGGCGATCCGCGCCGGATCGCGAGCGCCTGACGGCGGATCGGCGTTTCGCACCAAGACGGCCTCGATGGGCACATCCCAGGTGAACCTGGATCGCGCCCTGCAGGTGGTGGCCGAGCTGGAGGACGACGAGCTCCTCCGGAAGGCCCGCGCCGGCCAGTGAAGCTGGTCGATGCCAACCTCTTGCTCTACGCGGTCAACGAGGATGCCGAACACCACGACGACGCCCGTCTCTGGCTGGATGGCGCCCTCTCCGGCGAGGACACCGTCGCGTTCTCGTGGCTGGTGCTGCTGGCCTTCGTCCGCCTAGCCACCAAGCCGGGGCTCTTCCCCCGCCCGTTGAGCGTCGAGCAGGCCATGGCCCGGGTCGATGCCTGGCTGGGCGCGGCGCCGGCCGTGGTGGTCGACCCGACCTCGGATCACCTGGCCGTGCTGACCCGGCTGCTGGGCCAGGTTGGGGTGGGCGGCAACCTGGTCAACGACGCCCACCTGGCTGCGCTCGCCGTCGAGCACCGCTGCTCGGTCGTGTCCTACGACAACGACTTCGCCCGCTTCGCGGGCGTCACCTGGGAGGTCCCGCCGCGCTCGTCGCAGTGAGCCACTCGAGGCTCACCAGTGGCGGAACGCACCCGGCGCAGCGGGAGCTGGGGTGCCCCAGGGGCTGCCCGGATGGCGCCATGACGGAGACGACCATGCCCGACGCTCCCATCCAGGCCACCCTGGCCCGCTGGCACGAGGTGGTCCGGGGCGATCACGCCGGGCTCCCGGACCTGCTGGCCGACGACGTCGTCTTCCTCTCCCCGGTGGTGTTCACCCCTCAGCGGGGCAAGGAGATCACCACGATGTACCTGACCGCGGCCTTCGGGAGCCTGGCCGGCTCGAATGGCGGGTCGGGCCAAGGGTCCGACGGCCCTCGGTTCCGCTACGTGCGGGAGCTGGTCGGCACCCACGACGCGATTCTCGAGTTCGAGACCGACATCGATGGCACCCACGTCAACGGGGTCGACATGATCCGGGTCGACGACGGGGGCCGCATCGTCGAGTTCAAGGTCATGGTCCGCCCCCTCCAGGCCATGAACAAGCTGCACGAGGTCATGCGGGCCCAGCTCGAGGCC
>JBBSME010000037.1:0-24310 GCA_038233335.1 Acidimicrobiales bacterium
AGCCGAACGCGGCCAGGGTCCCCATGGAGATGAGGGTGTCCATGGTCGCCGTGCCGTGGCGGAGGTTGGTCCATGCCGCCCGGTGGAAGGGCAGGGCGCCCCAGACCACGACCGGTGCGGCCAGGGTGAGCGAGAGCCACTGCCAGCTCTCGATCTGCAGCACGGGCACCATCGACATCGCCACCACCGGGATGGTCAGCACGGCGGAGACCAAGAGCCGGGTCCGCAGGGCGTCGGTGGCGTCGGCGGCGTCGCCGGGTTGGGCCGCGGGGTCGGTGCCCGGCGGCTCGGGGAGGCGGGCGACGTAGCCGGCCGCCTCGACCTCCGTGACGACGGCGTCGAGATCGACCTCGTCTCCGAAGACCACCGACGCCTTCTCGGTCGCGTAGTTGACGGTGGCGGTGACGCCCTCGACCTTGTTGAGGCGCTTCTCGATGCGCATGGCGCACGACGCGCACGTCATGCCCTCGATGTCGAGCTCGATCCGGTGGGCATCATCGGCGGTCGTGGTGGTCATGGCGAACCCTCCTGACCGTGTCCGTCGGACCCGGGGACCTCGGTCGTCGCCGGGGCGGGATCGTCCTGAGCGTTGGACGTGGGGTCCCAGCTCCGTCCCGATCCGTACGAGCCGGCGAAGACGACCAAGAGGCCGACGCCATAGGTGGCGAGCTTCGTGCCTGTCCTCATGACGTCACCTCGTAGCCGGCCTCGTCCACTGCGGCGGCGACCACAGCAGGGTCCAGCGGGCCGTCGCTGGTGATGGCGACGGCGCCGGTGGCGAGGTCGATGTCGACGTCGCGCACGCCCTCGATCTGGGTCAGCTCGGACTCGACCGCACCGACGCAGTGGCCGCAGGTCATGCCCGTGACGGTGATGGTGATCGACGTGCTCATGGTGATCTCCTTCGTCAGCCTGAGGCGTGATACCCCGAGAGAGTATGGACACGATACCCCAGGGGGGTATATGATGCAACCCTGTTCCGACCGACCCGGAGGATGCGCCATGGCCGAACGCGGCTACACCGCCACCAAGGACCAGCTCCAGACCCGCCTGGCCCGCATCGAAGGCCAGGTGCGAGGCGTGAACCGGATGGTCGAGGAGGACCGCTACTGCATCGACGTCCTCACCCAGATCAGCGCTATCCGGGTCGCCCTCGACAAGGTGGCCCTCGGGCTCCTCGATGACCATGCCCGCCACTGCCTCATCGGAGGTGAGGGCGGACCGACCGACCGCAACGACCAGGTCCAGGAGCTCATGGGTGCCGTCGGGCGGATGCTCGGTCGATGAGGATCTCCGGCGGGGGACGAGGCCCGGTCAACCTGGGGCCTGAGCGCCGACGGTGGTCGAACCTCGGCCGGGCGGGAAGCCAGCGCCCGTGCTGAGCGCGTTCGGGACCGGGCTGGGGGTGGCCGCTCTGGCCACGGTCGCGACGATGGTCCTGCTGGGCCGGTCCCACCGGTGGGGGGCCCGTCGCTCCACCGCTCCCCAGCGGGTGCCCTTCCTCGGGGGGTTCGAGCCCGAGACCCATGCCTGGAGCCGGTACCACCTGCGCTACTACCCCATGACCCTGCTGTTCATCGCCTTCGAGATGGAGATGATGTTCATGTACCCGTGGGCCGTGGTCTACGTCCAGGAGGGGGTCAAGGCGCTGGCGGAGATGGGGATGTTCCTCTCCATCCTCTCGGTCGGCGTGGTGTACGGCTACCGGGAGGGCGTGTTCCGGTGGCAGTGAAGGGCCCGGGGTTCCCGGTCCCCGTCTTCCCGGCGTCCGCGGTCGACACCTGGGGCGATGTCCAGGAGCTGCGCGCCCGGCCCGAGGTCCGCCTCGTCCCCACGCCCCGCCACGCCTCGGTGCTCCTCGTCGCCGGCTCGATCCCGCCCGAGCACCGCGAGGCCGTCGACCGGGTGCACGACCAGCTGCCCCACCCTCGCGCCACCGTCTGGTGGCGCACCGACCCCGATGCTCCGACGCGGGCCGGACGGACGGTCGAGGGTGGGCCCGACGAGGTGGTCGAGGCCATCATCGCTGCGCACCTCGCCGTGGCTGTCGACCCGGAGGCATCCGAGCCCGACCGACGGCCCGACGAGGAGGCCCACGAGTGGCGCGGGGTCGGGCCGAACGGCCAGGGCGGTGAGGGGATGATGGGGGGCACGCCGTACGGCCGGCCCATGGCCATGACCGGCGACGACCGCGACGGCCTGGCCCTCGACCAGCTGCACCTCCGCCTGGGGCCCTTCCTCGATGCCCTGCCCGCAGGGATGGTCCTCGACGTCACCCTCCAGGGCGACGTCCTCCAGCAGGTGGCGGCCACCCGGCCCGGGGCACCCGTCGCCGCTGGCACCACGGTCGCACCCGGTCGGCAGGGGCTGCACGGCCTGGCCCATGGCCTGCACGTCCAGGGGCTGGAGGGCCTGGCGGCCCGGGCGGCGGGCCTGGCGCTCGACTGCGGCCGGGGGCGCGAGGTGGGACCCGACCTCGTGCGCCTCCGCCGCGGCATCCGGCGGAGCGGACTGCTGTGGATGCTGAAGGGGACGGGCGTGTCCGGGCAGGTGGGCGACGCGGCCGACCGGTGGGCGCACCGCCTCGATCGCGTGGAGGCCGCCGTCGGCGGTGGGGCCCCCCCCGAGTCGACCGTCCTCGACCTCGACGATCTGGGCCCGCTCCTGGAGGGTCGGACGCTCGGCGACGCCATCACCACCCTCGTGAGCCTCGACCTCGACCTCGACCTCGTCGCTCAAGGGGTCCCCCGATGATGGGCGGCGATCGCGTCGACGTGCCCGCCGGCATCGACCCCCTCGACCCGGCGGTGGCGGTGCTGGTGCTGGCCGCGGTGCTCGGCCTTGGTTCGGTGGCCACCGTCGTCCTCCGTCGGCTGGTGGCCGCTCCCTCGGCCGGTCGAGGAGGGACGACGGTGGGCACGGCTGCCGCACCGCTGCGAGAGGCCCGGTGGCTGGCCGACCAGCAGGTGATCACCACCGAGCGGCCTGATCGGGCCACCTGGATCCTGGCCCCGGCCGCCTACCTCGGCCTGGCCGTCGCCGCCCTGGCCGTCGTCCCGCTCTCCGCCGGGGTGGCCGTGGCCGACGTGCGCACCGGGATCGTCGTCTTCGGTGCGGCCGAGGCCCTCGCCATCGTGGTGATCTTCCTCCACGGGTGGTCCCCCAACTCCCCGTTCGCCCTGGTCAGCGCCTACCGCTTCGTCGCCGTCGCCCTGTCCTACGAGCTGCTCAGCATGTTCGTGCTCATCGCGGCCGCCATCCCGGCCGGATCGCTGTCCATCGGCGCCATCGTCGACTCCCAGGCCGGCCTGTGGAACGTGGTCCGCCAGCCCCTGGGCCTGCCGCTCTGGCTCGTGGTGTCGTGGGGGGTGACCTTCTCGGGCCCGCTCGCGGTGGTCGACTCGGCCGACCTGGCGGGAGGCGGCGGGGTGGAGGACAGCGGGCTCCAGCGCCTCGCCTGGGCCGGCGCCCGGGCCGCCATGCTGGTGGTGTTCGCCGCGGCCGG
The DNA here is from genome assembly GCA_038233335.1 of Acidimicrobiales bacterium. Classification (GTDB taxonomy): domain Bacteria; phylum Actinomycetota; class Acidimicrobiia; order Acidimicrobiales; family Iamiaceae; genus Iamia. The sequence goes on from JBBSME010000037.1 coordinate 3,506, forward strand.
TGCTGCGGTGTTCCTCGGTGGGTGGCAGGGGCCGGTGCTGCCGGGGGGCGCATGGATGGCCGTCAAGACGGCCGCGGTCCTGGTCGTCCTGGTGGCGGGCGACGTGTACCTGGCCCGGATGAGCGCGCAGCGGTTCGTGCGCCTGGCCTGGGCGGTCCTCCTGCCGTTGGCCTTCCTCGACCTCCTCATCGGCGGGGTGGGCTCGCTGTGATCGACATCGCCTTCGTCGTGTTCTCCGTCGCCGCCGTCATCAGCGGTTACCTGGTGTTCCGCGTCGACTCCATGATCCGGGCCTCGTTCCTGCTGCTGGCCTCGTTCCTCAACGTCGGTGCGGTCCTGGTGCTGCTCCTGGCCGAGTACCTGGGCACCGCGCTGCTGTTCATGATGACCGTCGAGATGGTCGTGATGGCGCTGTTCATGGTGATGTTCATGATGAACCCGGCGGGGCTCAACCCCATGTCGATGGTCCACCAGCCCCGCGTGGCGGCGGCGGCCGGGCTGGTGGCCGCGGCCGGCATCTGGGCCGTCGCCCTGCTCGCCGACTTCCCGGACGCGCCGGTGGTCGACGCCGACCAGGCCGTGCGGGACCTGGGCTTCGAGCTGCTCGGGGAGTCGATGCTCGTGTTCGAGAGCGCGGGGGTGACGCTGCTGGCCACGATGGTCTGCGCCGTGGTGCTGTCGGCCGCCCGGGGACGCTTCGGCGACGGCTACGAGGGCTCGGTCGCGCCCCCGCTGGAGCCCGGGGGCGATCACCGCCCCGACGACGACCTGGTCGACGACGATGCCGGCGGCCACCACCACGACCACGGGGGCAGGTGATGAGCGAGCGCAGCGAGCGAACCGGACAGCGCGGGCCCTCCGACGACGGAGCCTGCGGAGGCGGCGGCGTTCATCGGAGCTCTGGTGCCCGCTGCGGGTCCCAGCGCACGACCGACGCTCGTCGACTCCGATGAACCTCGTGACCGTCCTGCTGGTGGCCGGAGCCCTCATCGGCATCGGGGTGTGGGGGGCGCTGGCCCAGCAGTCGTTCGTGATGTTGATGATGGGCATCGAGCTCGTGGTCAACGGGGCCATCCTGGCCGCGGCCGGGTTCTGGGCCGAGACCGGCGGCGGCGGACCGAAGGGCCAGGTCCTGGTGATCGTGTCCATGGCGGTCATGGCCGTGGAGATGGCGATCGGGTTCGCCCTGGTGGCCGCGGTGTACCGGGCCCGCCAGGCCGACATGACCGAGGGCATCGGGTCGCTCCGTGGCTGATGTCGCGCTCCTGGCCCTCGTCGCCCTCCCCGTGCTCTCCGGACTCGTCCTGTGGGCCCGAGGCGATCGTCAGGGGCCGGTGCTGGCCGTCGGCGCGCTGGTGTCCCTCGCCCTCACCCTCGGGGTGGCCGTCCTGGCCGCGGTCGAACAGCCCGAGGCCTCGCTGCGGTGGGGGGCGGGCATCACCCTCCGGGTCGAGGTGGCCGACCTGGCTCGGGCACCGATCGTCCTGGTCGCCTTCGTAGGCCTGGCCGTGGTCGCCTACGCGCTGGGCTACGGCGAGGAGCGGGGCCGGGCGCGGAGGGTGGGCCTGCGGGTCGCCGTCGTCGGCACCATGGAGCTGCTGCTGCTCGCAGGTGACCTGTTGACCCTGCTGATGGCGTGGGAGCTGGTCGGCCTCCTCTCCTGGGGACTCATCGCCCACCACTGGCGGGGCGGCGCGCCGGCCCAGGCCGGACAGGCCTTCCTGGCCACCCGCGTGGGGGACCTGGGCCTCTTCCTGGCCGCGGGCGCGGCCTTCGCCGCGACCGGCACGTTCGACCTGGCGGCCCTGTCGGAGGCCGACGGGGGGCTGCTGACCGTGGTCGCCGTCGGCATCCTGCTGGCCGCGGCGGCCAAGTCGGCCCAGGTGCCGTTCTCGCCCTGGCTGTTCTCGGCCATGGCCGGCCCCACGCCGGCGTCGGCCCTGCTGCACTCGGCGACCATGGTGGCCGCCGGGGCCTACCTGCTGGCCCGTCTCCAGCCGGCGCTCGACGGGGTGGGCTGGTTCGGCCCGCTCACCATCGGCATCGGTCTGGTCACGGCGCTGGCCGGGGGGCTGGTGGCCGTCGTGCAGCCCGAGGCCAAGAAGCTCCTCGCCGCCTCCACCTCGGCCCACTACGGGCTGATGTTCGTGGCCGTGGGCGCCGGCTATCCCGCGGTGGCCATCGCCCACCTGGTGGCCCACGGGCTGTTCAAGGCGCTGCTGTTCATCTCGGCGGGCGTGGCCATCGACGCGTCGGGCACCACGGGGCTCGCCGGCATGCGCCTGGGTCGTCGGCTGCCGACGGTCGCCGGGTTGACCGCAGTCGGCACCCTCGCGCTGGCCGCCGCCCCCCCGCTCGGCGGGGCCTGGACCAAGGAGCAGGTGGTAGCGGCCGGCACCCACGCTGCGCCCTGGGTCGGTGGGCTGGTGGTGGCGGCCGGCGCCCTCAGCGCGTTCTACGCAGCGCGCTTCCAGCTGGTGGCCTACGGCCGTGGCCCGCAAGGGCGCGACGGGTCACCGGACACCCGCGTCGGAGGCCTGCGCACCGCGACCGGCGCCATGGCCGTGCTCGCCGGGGCCGGAGTCCTCCTCGGCCTGGTCTGGACACCGTGGGGAGAGGAGCGGGTGCGCCAGATCACGGCGTCGTCCCTGCCCCCGACGGAGGCGTGGGAGGTCCCCGCATCGCTGGTCGCGCTGGTCCTCGCCGTGTACGCGGCCGTCCTGCTCGACCGCTCCGACCGCCTGGCCGTGTCCTCCCCGGCGGTGGGGTGGGCCCGGGTGGGCCGGTGGTTCGACCTCGCGCTGATCGTCGAGGTCGCCGTCGTCGACCCCGCGCTCGCCCTGGCGCGGGGCGCGGCCCGGTTCGACGACCGCGTGGTCGATGCCGGCGTCCGTGTCGTGACCGCAGGGGGCACCGGTCTCTCGCGCCTGCTGGCCCGAGGCGACGATCGCGTGGTCGACGCCGGGGTCCGCGGTGCGGCTCGCCTCGGGGTGTGGACGGCCGGGATCCTCGACCGGGTGGGTGAGGTTTCTTTCGACGGCGTGGTCGAGGGCGTGGCCCGCATGACCGGCGCCGCCGGACGCGACGGTCGTCGGCTGCAGACCGGCCAGACCCACCAGTACTACGCCGGCCTCGCCGTCGGCTTCGTCGTCCTCGTCCTCGTCACCCTCGCCTGGAGATGACCCCGTGCTGACCGCCGCCATCCTCATCCCGGCGCTCGCCGCCGCTGCTCTCGTTCTCGGGCGTTCCTGGTCCGAGTCCGCCACCCGGATCATCGCCGTGGCCGCCAGCGCCATGCCCCTCGCCCTGCTGGTCGGGATGTGGATCCGCTACGACACCGGTGGGCCTCAGCCCTTCCAGCTGGTCGAGGAGACCGACTGGATCCCCACCCTCGGCGTCGGTTGGCGCCTCGGGGTCGACGGCATCTCCCTCGCCCTGGCCCTGCTGGCGGCGCTCGTCTTCGTGGTCGCGATCACCTACCCCGTCGAGCTCCGCGGCCGGCACCGCCAGTACCGGGCCTGGTTCCTCTTCCTCGAGGCCGTGTCGCTGGGGGTGTTCCTCTCGATCGACCTGCTCCTCTTCTACGTGTTCTTCGACCTGAGCCTGGTCGGGATGTACTTCCTCATCGGGCGGTGGGGCCACGGCGAGGCCCGAGCCGCAGCGCTCAAGTTCTTCCTCTACACCCTGGCCGGCTCCCTGGTCATGCTGCTCGGGTTCCTCGCCCTCTACCTCCAGACCGACCCCCTCACCTTCGACATGCGGGTCCTCATCGCCGAACAGCCCCTCGCCGGCCGCGGCGCCACGGCCGGCCTGGCGCTGCTCGCCATCCTCGTCGGCCTGGCGGTCAAGACCCCGCTCGTCCCCGTCCACACCTGGCTGCCACCGGCCCACGTGAACGCCCCCGGTCCTGCCTCCGCCGTGCTGGCCGGGGTCCTCCTGAAGATGGGCACCTTCGGGATGATCCGCATCCCGCTGTCGATGATGCGCGACACCTTCGAGACCTACGCACCGGTCCTCGTCGGCGTCGCCCTGCTCAGCATCATCTACGGCGCCCTCGTCGCCCTGGGCCAGACCGACCTCAAGCGCCGCATCGCCTACACCTCGATCAACCACATGGGCTACGCCGTGCTCGGCATCGCCGTGGCCGGATCGCTGGGCTCCGGTGAGGAGGCCGGGCGCCGGCTGGCCCTCACCGGCGCGACGGTGGAGATGGTCGCCCACGGCCTCATCACCGGCGCCCTCTTCCTCGTGGCCGGATCCTTCTGGACCCGGACCCAGGACTACGACATGGGCCACTACGGGGGCCTGGCGGGGCAGGCTCCTCGGCTCACCGGGGCGGCCACCCTCGCCGCCTTCGCCAGCCTGGGCCTGCCCGGTCTGGCCGGGTTCGTGGCCGAGTTCCAGATCTTCGTCGGGACCTTCTCCGTCTACCCGTGGGTCGCGGCCGCGGCCCTCCTCGGCGTGCTCATCACCGCTGCCCTGTTCCTGCAGATGGTCCAGAAGCTGTTCTTCGGCGACCTGCCCGACCGGCTCCGGGGCTTCGTCGACCTCGGCCGCCGAGAGGCGCTCGCCCTGGTGCCCCTGCTCGCCCTCGTGGTGATCATCGGCATCTGGCCGACGTGGCTGCTCGACCTCCTCACCCCGACCAGCGAGGCGATCGTCAGCGCCTTCGGGGCCCGCTGACCCGTGGACGTCGGCCACCTCGCCCCCGAGATCGCCCTGGTGCTCGGCGCGGTCGTCGTGGTGCTGGTCGCCTCGTTCACCCGCCGCGACCACCAGTGGATCACCACGCCGGTGGCCTCGCTCGCCGTGGTGGCCTCGGCGGGGATCAGCATCGGTCTGGCCCGGGGGGCCGACCAGCAGCTGTCGTTCGACCGGGCCTGGGCCCTCGACGGCGCGACGCAGGGCGCGGAGCTCATCATCTGCGGCGTCACCCTGACCTGCCTCCTGCTCAGCGTCGAGTGGTTCCGCACCGATCCCCGTCGAGGGGAGTACCCGGCGGTGATGCTGTTCTCCGCCGCCGGTGCGATGGTCCTGGCCGGCGCGGCCGACACCATGGAGATCGTCGTCGGCATGCTGCTGGTCTCGGTGACCGGCTACACGCTGGCCGCCTACCACCGGGCCTCGCCCGCTGCGGTCGAGGCCGGCATGCGGTACTTCCTCATCGGCGCGCTCACCAACGCCGTCCTGCTGATCGGCGTGGTGATCCTCTACGGCAGCACCGGGACCACCAACCTGGCCGACACCGCCACCGCCCTGGCCGCCGGCGCCGACCCCGTGGCGATGGTCGCCGTGGTCGTCTGCCTGGTCGTGGGGCTGGGCTTCGAGATCGGCGCGGTGCCGGCCCACGTCTGGGTGCCCGACGTCGCCCAGGCCTCGCCCGCGCCCTCGGCCGCCTTCCTCACCGTCGTCCCCAAGGTCGGTGCCCTGGTCGCACTGGCCCGCGTGCTCCAGGTCCTGCCCGAGGACGTGGTCGCCTGGCGTCCGCTCATCGCCGTGCTCGCCGCGGCCACCATGACCGTCGGCAACCTGCTCGCCCTCTGGCAGGACGACCTACGCCGCATGCTCGGGTGGTCGTCGGTGTCCCAGGCCGGCTACGCCCTCATGGCCGTCGTGGTGATCGACCGCGCCGACATGGCGCTCCCGTCGCTCATGATCTTCCTGGCCGCCTACGCCGCGGCGACCACCGCGGGCTTCGCGGTGGTCACCGAGCTCCGAGGCCGGACCGCCCTCGCCGACTACCGCGGCCTGGGCGCCTCCCACCCCTGGCTGGCGGTGGCTCTGATCGTGTCGCTGCTCTCCCTCGTGGGCATCCCGCCCCTCGGCGGCTTCGTCGGCAAGCTCACCCTCTTCACCGCCACGATCGACGGAGGCTACGGATGGCTCGCCGCCCTGGCCGTGGCCAACACCGTGGCCTCGCTCTTCTACTACCTGCGGGTCATCGCTCCGATGGCCTTCGACACCTCGTCCCGGAGGGTCCCGGTCCTGGGCCGATGGGCCGTCGGGGCCGTGGCCGTCGCGACAGCGGCCACCGTCGCCGTCGGGCTCCTCGCCGGGCCCCTCCTCGCCGCCCTCGACGGCGCCCTCCTGCTCCCGTGAGATGCCTCGTCGTCGGCCGGATCAGCGGACCCTGGGTGAACCTCCACCTCCCACGTCGCGCCTGGTCCCCGATCGCCGCCGCCGCCCTCCTCGTCCTGGAGGTCGACCCGCAGATCCAGGCCGACCGTCTCATCAACATCGTTTCCACCTGACCAACGCGCCACGTGCGCGGAGCAACCATGTCCATCTCGTCTCGCATCACCCCTCTCGTCCTCGCCGGGTTGACCGTCGTCGCCGTCTCCTGCGGGTCCGACGAACCCAACGGTGCCCCCGCCAACGGGTCGGACGGGGCCGTCGAGGTCCGGATGGTCGACATCGCCTACGAGCCCACGTCGCTCGAGGCCTCGGTGGGCGACACCGTCCGGTTCGTCTTCACCAACGAGGGCAACGTGGCCCACGACGCCTTCATCGGTGACGAGGCGGCCCAAGCGGCGCACGAGTCGGAGATGCGGAGCATGGACGGGATGGACGGGATGGAACACAGCGGCGATGACGGCATCACCGTGGCACCGGGCGAGTCGGCTGAGCTCACCCACACGTTCTCCGAGGCCGGCCCCCGCCTCATCGGCTGCCACGAGCCCGGCCACTACGAGGGCGGCATGGTCATCGACGTGGACGTGGTCTGAGCGGGGAGCTCTGTCTCGCAGTCGCTCATCGTCGGGGCCCTGGTGTAGCTGCACCCGAACAGGGTCGCCGGCATCTCCACGTTGACCTCGGTGAACAACATGGCGCCGCTGAGCACGACGAGGAAGAATCCCGACCGAGAACCCGAAGCCCTCGAGGAGGCGCTGGAGGCCCTCGTTGGTCGTGCCCGTGGCGATGAGCGTGCTGAACAGCGCGCCGATGGTGATGGAGCCGCCGGCCAGGATGCTCATGACTCGCCAGGAGCACTCTGCCTCTCCGGAACTAACGCAGTGTCCCAGCAGGCGTCGGGGATCGTGATGGACCGTTCGGCGACGACAGCCAGGCGCCACCCGAATGAACCGGTCTGGGGATACGATCTCTCGACCTTGGGGAAGGACCTGAGCGCGCATCTCGTGCTTCGGTCCGGCGACTGGCGGAGCACGCTGGGGGCCCGGGAAGATCCGCTCCGCATGACGCCACTGATCGCGAACAAGGAGACCCATGCCCACCGTTGCTGAGTCACTCGTAGCCGCACTCGTCTCGGTCGGAGTCGAACGGATCTGGGGCGTGGTCGGCGATGCACTCAACCCGTTCGTCGATGCGCTCGAGGCCGAAGAAGCGATCTCGTGGAACGCCACCCGCCACGAGGAAGCCGCCGCCTTCGCGGCTGGCGCAGAGAGCCAGATCACCTCGCGCCTCGGCGTCTGCGCCGGCACGGTGGGGCCGGGTGCGTTGCACCTGATCAACGGGCTCTTCGATGCCCGGGCCAGCAGGGTTCCCGTGCTGGCGATCACCGGCCAGGTAGCCCAGGCCGACATGGGAACGAGCTTTCACCAGGAGGTCGATCTCGACGCGGTGTACCGCTCGGTCGTCTTGTACAACCACACACTCCGATCGCCCGATCAGCTCCAGCGTGTCCTCGGGATCGCTCTTCGCACCGCGCTTTCGGAACGTGGTCCCACGCTCATCTCTGTTCCCTCGGATCTGATGAGCGAAGAGACGGCCGAGCTGTCGGGTGGCTTCCTGGTTCCGTCGCCGACCCTGATGCCCCACGCCGACGCCATTGCCAGAGCGGCCCAGGTGATCGATGCTGCCGAGAACGTCACCCTGCTCGTGGGCATCGGCGCCGGTGAGGCGCGACATGAGGTCCTCGAGCTCGCAGATCGGCTTGCTGCGCCGGTGGTCGCATCGCTGCGCGGGAAGGAGTCCTTCGAGTGGGACAACCCGAACTACGTCGGTCTGACCGGGCTCATCGGCAACCGCGCCGGCGCTGACGCCGTCGATGGTGCCGATGTCTTGGTGATGGTCGGCACCGACTTCCCATACCGCGACTGGCTCCCGGATTCAGCATCGGTCATCCAGATCGACACCGACGCCTCGGCGATCGGCCGACGGGTACCCGTCGATGTCGCGGTACATGCGGATGCAACGCTCGCCGTGCGCCAGATCGCGGAACGCGTTCAGAGGAAGAGCGATCGGTCGCGCCTCGATTCAGCCCGTTCATCCTTCACCAGCTGGTACGACCGGCAACAGAAGATGGCCGACGGCCGCGGGATCCTGGGCACTGCGTACTCCGCGTTCATCGAGGTGCAGGATGGGCGCCTCCATCCTGAGCTCGTCGCCACGACCCTCTCCGGGCTGCTCGATGACGATGCCGTGATTCCGCGGTCCCTCGGGCTCGCGCCGGAGGGACTCGTCGACCACCGGTGTTCCGTCGCAGTGGCGGCCGTGGTGGTGGTGGACGAAGAGGGTCTCGATGACGGTGAGGAGCGAGTCGCTGCCCGCTCGTCGGCTCAATATCAACTCGCGTCCGTTCACTGCAAGGCCTCAAACCTCGGCCCAGGCGTGCTGCGAAAGCGTCGACTGATCACCCCGTGGACACCGGGGTCGGCGCGGTGTCGGGGAGGGGCCAGGCGACGTCCAGGCGGGCCGACGCGACGAAGGCGACCACGACCGCGACGATGATCAACGGGGTCAGCGCCAGGCCGTCGGCCGCGAGGAACAGGACCGGCAGCAACACCGAGACCAAAGGCAGGCGGAGCATGGCGACGATCATGGCGCCGATGCCCATGGCCACCCCGGCGATCATGGGCAGCCCGGGGAGGTGGGAGAGGGCGAGTCCTCCGGCGGCTCCGATGAACATGCCGGGGAACACGGGTCCGCCGCGGAAGCTGGTGAGGGCGGCGGCATAGGCCAGTGCCTTGCACACCACCAGCAACCCCAGCGCCCCGACGGTCCACCCGGCAGCCCCGTTGATGAGCGGTCCGAGCTGGGCCTGGCCGGAGAAGAGCACGTTGGCCGACGAGCGGCCGGTCGCCTCGACGAAGACGAAGGTGGCCACGCCGATGGCCGCCCCGACCAGCGGCATCAACAGCACCATGCGCCTCTCGATGATCGGTTGCAGCCCGCGGGCCAGGCGGGTGATGGCCCCGCCGACCAGCGCAGCCAGCACCCCGATGGCGAGGGCCCAGAGGAACTGGGAGCCGGTCGGGCTGCCGACCGGAGGGAGCCCCGACACGGCGACGGAGAAGGTGCCGAAGCCGGTCCAGCTGTCGAGGCCGACGAAGATCAGCGATCCGACGCCCGCCGCCAGCAGGCCCGGCATGAGAACGACGCCCATCATCGCCCCGCCGATCCCGCCGGTCTCCATGAGGAGGAAGGCCCCGGTCAGGGGCGAACCGAGCAGGGTGGCGATGGCGGCGAAGCTGCCGGCGGCACCGACCACCACGCTGGCCTGCTCGGGAGCGTCGCGCTTGATCAGGTGCACCGCCAACACGCCCATGCCGCTGCCGATGGCGATGAGAGGCGCCTCCGGGCCGAGGACCACGCCGAGGCTGAGCGTGGCGAAGGAGGCGAGGAAGATGCCCGGCAGCTCGATGGGCGGGACGGGGCCGCCTGTCTTGAACCCCTCGGCCGGCTTGTGGCCGGCCGAGCCGGGCAGGAACCGGATGGTCAGCGCAACGAGGAGACCACTCAGGGCAAGCGGGCCGATCGACCACCACGACGGCTGAGCGTCGAAGCCGAGGTCGGTGGGCAGGGTGGTGAAGACGTACTCCTGCACCTCGCCCACGCCCTTGAGGAACCCGTAGGCGACCGCGGCCACGGGCGCGCCGATGAGCGCGCCGAACACCAGGAGCATCAGGTAAGCGGGACTGCGCAGCAGCTCGGCGGCATCGGGCGCGGGCGGAGGCGCCGCGGGGGCAGGTGACGGCCCATTCGTGGTCATGACCGAACAGCCTTGCCGGTCCGGGGAGAGGGCCACATCACCTCACCAGGGTGACGCCCGGCCGGCCCTCCTTCCTGTAGAAGGTGGGCATGTCGGACCCAGGAGATGCCCAGGCCCTCAGTCGGAGATCGCACGGCTGCGAGCCCAGCGCGACGATCTTGCTCGGGAGGCGGACCGCTTGGACCGGAGGGTCAACGGCGGCGCGGGCTCGGCCTCGCTCGGTCAGGATGCGCATCACCTCGTCAGCGGAGATGCGAAGCGCATTTCCGACGGTGAAGCTCTCGACGCGACCCTCGCCGCAGAGGCGAGCAAGGTGCGCGCGCGACATGCCGAGGAGCTTCGCCGCCTCGTTCGAGGTGAGCGGCTTGCCGTTCGCGACGGCCGCGACGGTCTCGCCTCGCGAGTAGGCGTCTAGGGCGAAGCGGAGCTGGTCGCGCACCGACTCGGGCAGCGTTGCCAGATCAATGGTGCCGGTTCGAGCAGCGTCCTCAGCGACGTGGCCGAGATGATCACGCTCGTCGTCGGCGAGCTCGGTGGGGTCGACGACGTTCACGGGCGAGGTGCGCAAGTCGTCGCATCCGGTGCCGCCCGTACTGGTCCGTGTCACCGAGTTCATGGGACAAACCATGGGACAGATCAGCTCGAGCCCGGCACGGTGCAACGGGGGCGACCTGCTCAGTCACCCGGACCTCAACCAGCCGTACGACCGGTCGGGCGGATCGGGGGCTTCCGGTGTCTCACCTCACCCTGACAGACAGGGGCCCCGCGCGCCCGAGCTGGTGGTCCTAGTGTCCTGGGATGTGCATGAACTGCTTGAGCAACGCGGAAGCACACGTCGCCCAGGCCGTGCTGATCGCAGCAGCGGCCAAATCGCCGGTGCATCGTCTCCTCGCCTCGGTTGGGCTGGTCCAGCCGCCCAGCTTGGTCGCCCGGGACGCGCGCACGGTGGCGTTCCTTCGTGAGCTCGATCTCGATCCCGTTGGGGTGCTCGGTCAGAAGGCAGTTGCCGAAGCCGGCCGCTGGGTGCCTCAGGCTTCGACTGCGACGACCCTTGGGTCCCTCTTGCCCATCGGCTCCCAGAGCCGGCTGATCACCCAGTAGAGGGCGGCGAGCATCACCAGCGCCGCCGGGATGACGATGAGGGGGTTGACGTGAGGGAGTGAGCGCGCCTCCAACCACCATGGTCCGGTCCAGGAGAGGTCGAACGGGTAGCCCTGTCGAGGGATGCCCTCGATCTCGGGCCGGGCGAAGATGTGGGCCCATGTGCTCCAGGCGACCATGCGGCACACCCCGTAGAAGAACGTGGCGCGGTAGAGCGCGAGCAGGGCGCGCTCGGGCATGAACCGGGCGAACCAGGACCAGACGTGAGGGTCGGCGGGGACGATCGAGGTCCGCCAGTGCTCGCGGCTCAGGACGCGCCACGATCCGAGCACCACGAAGAGCCAGAAGAGGTCCATGACCAGTCCCAGGCTGCTGTAGTACGCGGCGCCGTCGAGGTACTTCCCGCCGTCGGTGGTGGCGGCGTAGGCCCATGTCCTCGCTGACCAGTTGAGGGTCGTGAACGGGAAGAGAAGCATCGTGCCCACGCTGTCGTTGACGTCGGTCAGGGCGTGAGCGGCGTACCCGAGCAGGTAGCCGACCGTAAGGGCGCGGTTGCGCTTCCACAGCCACAGTCCGATCGCGATCAGCGCACCGGCGAAGAGGGTGTGGGTGAAGCCCATCCCGGGCCACCCCCGATGCCATTGCTCTGGGATGCTGGCCCCGTAGCGACGTCCGTTGATCGTGATGCCGTACACCCAGAACTTCGACAGGAAGTCCGGGGTGAAGTCGCCCAGCCAGATCCCCCAGAAGCTGACCTTGCCACGCATCTTCTTGGGCAGGTGGGCCTGGACGGCGTAGACCTCGAACTGATGGGCGGCCCAGCTCATCGTCGCCGACGAAGTCGGTCGGTGATGAGGGGACCGAACCAGACGAAGGCAATGAGCCAGATCGGACCCACGATCCAGTTGAGAAGACCCTTCTCAAGGATGCCGGCCACCACATAGGTCACGGCCGCCAGGCCGTACCACGTGATCTCTTCCCGGCGCGTCAACTGCCGACCGCGGTCGGAGCCGCTTCCGTCCAGCATCAGGGCTCTCCCCCGAGAATGATCATCCGAACAAGGCTTACCACCATCGGTCGTTCGCGCATGCAAGCCATCACCGTCCTCACACCGACAGCCCGAGAGATCGGCGACGCCCTCGTCGCGCCCCGATCACTCCTGCTGCGCGGGGCCCTGCTGGGTCGGGGGTGGTTCGGAATCGATGAGTCGGCGGCCGGGGTGGACGTGAACGTGGACGGTGTCGAGGTGCGGCACCAGGGCGCGCAGTCGGGTGGTGACCTCGGCCGCCACCTCGTGGCCGGCGGCCACGGTGAGTCCGGGGTCGGTGTCGATGGTGAGCTCAGCGTTGAGACGGTGGCCGATCCAGCGGACGCGGACCTCGGTGATGGCGTCGACACCGGGTGTCTCTCGGGCCCGGGTCTCCACGGACCCCACGAGCCCAGGGTCGACCGCGTCCATCAGGCGACCGTAGATCTGGCGTATGGCACCCCAGAGCACGATCAGGATGGCAGCGGAGATCGCCAGACCGATGATGGGGTCAGCGAGTGGGAACCCGGCCGCCACCCCGACAGCTCCAAGGACGACGGCGAGGGAGGTCAGCCCGTCGGTGCGGGCGTGGTAGCCGTCGGCCACCAGTGCAGCGGAGCCGATGGCCTGGCCCTCACGGATCCGATAGAGGGCGACGAGCTCGTTGCCGAGGCAGCCGACCAGGCCTGCCGCGACGAGGAGCCAGAGCCCCTCCAGGGGCTGTGGGTGGAGGAGGCGGTCGAACGCCTCCCAAGCGGCGACTGCGGCGGACAGGGCGATCATCAGCACGACGAAGATGCCGGCGAGGTCCTCGGCCCGGCCGTAGCCGTAGGTGTAGCGACGGGTCGGGTGCCGCCGACCCAAGCGGAAGGCGATGAACAGGGGAATGGCGGTGAGTGCATCAGAGAAGTTGTGGATGGTGTCGGCCAGCAGCGCGACCGATCCTGTGACGGCGACGATGCCGAGCTGCGCCACCGCGGTGACCATCAGGGCCACGAAGGAGATCCTCACCGCCCGGATTCCGCGGGCACTGGACTCGAGGGCGGAGTCCATTGAGTCGGCGCTGTCGTGGGAATGGGGCCGCAGGACCTCTCTCACGATCCCCCTCAGCCCCGTCGGGTGATCGTGACCGTGGTGGTGGCCGGCATGGTCGTCGCCGCCTCGGGATGGGACGGGTGTCGGTTCTCTGGGGTCGTGGCCGGGGGTCACCGGGAACCTCGGTGGTGGTGTTGGGCACCACCGACGAGGTGATCCGCCTCGAGGATCGACTCGCGCACGAGGCGGGCGACGTGGTCGTTGGCCAGCGAGTAGTGGACGCGGTTGCCCTCACGGCGGGTGCCGACCAGGTTCCCCAGACGCAGCTTGGCCAGGTGCTGGGACACTGACGCGGGCCGAGCACCCACCGTCTCCGCCAGGGCCGACACCGTGTGCTCTCCCGCGACCAAGGCCCACAGGAGGTGGAGGCGCGTTGGATCAGCCACCAGCTTCAGCACCTCGGCCGCTGCTGCGAACTCCTCGACCGACGGGTACCTTCGTACCTGCGCATCCATGCGGATAGTTGTACTGTGTCGGCTCGCAGACGGCAAGGGCCAGGCCATCGGGCGGCACGGTGCGATGCGGCTCCCCGCCCCCGACCACGACCGTGACGCTGCGGTGGTCCTTAGCAAGACGCTCAGGCCGCTACGGCGGCACGCCGCTCACCCCCGGGGCGCCATGTCGGACGGGGTCGAGGTGGCGGCGACGCTGAGTGGGGCGAACCGGCGCAGGCGGAGGCTGTTGGTGATCACGAACACCGAGGAGAGGGCCATGGCCGCGCCGGCGACCCGCCACGTCAACATCGCCCAGGGCGTCACCTCGACCTTCGACCCCAGCCGGCCCAACATGTTGATGTACGACAGCAACAGCGACAGCGGAAAGCTCACCGGGATGGTGTACGTCGTCGAATCAGGTGAGACGCCGCCGACCGGCTTCCCAGGGAACAACGACCACTGGCACTTCCACGAGAAGCCCTGCTACGCACCCGGACCGTTCATCGTCGGCGACAACATCTCCGATGCGCGGCGCGCGGCGGTGTGAACCAGGATGCGTCAGACACCTGGCTGCTGCACGTCTGGCTTCCGGTCTACGAGGGTTGGCAGGCAACCGACATCTTCAACAAGACCCACCCCACCATCTGACCGCTGGCCCCCGCTCGCCACCCACCCTGGTCACTCGCCCTGGAACCCCTGGCGTTCCTGCTCGGCGCGGACGAAGGCGATGACGGCGTCGACGTCGGTCTCGCTCAGACTTGGCAGATGCGGGCGGCCACGTTGACCGTGGATCCGAAGAGGTCGCCTCCTTGTTCGACCACTGACGACGGTGAGGTCCTCCTCCAGCCGATGATGGGGCCCAGCCGAAGCGGACGATGCCGTGGTCGTCGCACCGAGCGACCCGCACCAGCTCGCGCCAGGATCCAGGGCTCCACCGACCTGCTTGCCCTCGACGTCTCGGCCGCAGGCAGCGTGATCATCGTCCTCGGTGAGCGGCTCCTGATGCGCTCCCACACCCGACCCGACGAGACGATGGACAGGTGAGGTCGGTCCCCGTCTTCGGGACGGTGACGAAGGCGTCTGACGTCAGGCGCCGGGCGGCCCAGGGGGCCCGGTCGGCGTCGAGGGAGCCGACTCGATCACGGCGCAGCGGACCGATCCACGCTGGTCCACCTCAGCGTGTTGGGCGGCAACGATGATCTCTCTCAGGCGACGCAGGTCCGCGATCGTGGCGTCGATCTCCTGTACCCGGGCCGCCAGCATCGCCATCGTGCGGTCGCAGCAGCCCTCCCCACGGTCGGCGACATCCATGATCTCGGCGATGGCGTCGAGCGAAAGGCCGAGGCTTCGTCCGCTTCGGACGAACCGCAGCGCCTCGACGTGCTCGTCGGTGAGGACCCGGTAGCCGTTGCCGGTGCGCCGGGAAGCGGGGACCAGCCCCTTCGCCTCGTAGAGCCGCACTGCTCGGGCGGACACGCCTGCGGCGCGAGCTGCCTGGCCGACTGTGAAGGTGCCCATCGGATCCCCTTGACCTTGACGCGAGGTCAACGTTCTACCGTCGATCCTCGTGGGCACCAACCGAAGGAGATCACGAGATGGCATTCGTAGAGGGAGAGGTCTACCGGTGCACGGTCGAGGCATGCGGCTGTGAGGTCACGGTGACGAGGGGGGCGCCACCGGACTGCTCCGGCACGCTCAACCCCACGTGCTGCTGTGGCCAGACGATGGCCCGGGTCACCACCTGAGCGCGCGGTCCCGGCGGGCCCGGGCGCCACCGCTCGCGCCTGGAGGTCGATGGCCGACGAGGCGTCCGGGGATCGCCGTGGCGCGTACGCTAGGAACGTGGCTGGCGAGCGTCCTCAGGACAGCATGTGACCGAGCGGCGGCCCACCGGGGCCCTGGAGCGGGCGGTGTTGGAGTGCCTCTGGGCCGCCCCCGATGGCGTGACGCCGGGTGAGGTTCGGACCGTGCTGGATGAGGATCTGGCCTACACGACGGTGATGACGATCCTGCGTCGGCTCTGGCAGAAGGGCCTGGTGGAGCGGGAGAAGAACGGGCGGGCTCACGTCTACCGGGCCAAGGTGTCCGAGGCCGATCTCGCCGCGACGGGGATGCACCGACTCCTCTCGGCGGCCACCGACGGCCCTGCGGCGCTGTCGCGCTTCGTCGGGGGGCTGTCGGAGGAGGATGAGCGGGCCCTTCGACAGATCCTCGAGGAGCTGGACGGGTGAGCGTTGCGCTGATCCTGCCGCTGGGCACGGTGCTCCTCGCCGCCGCCGCCCTGGCCGGTCTCCTCCACCGTCTCCCCCCCGTCCTGGCCACCTGGGCCCTGACCGGGGCCGCGGTCCTCGGCGCGCTCACGGTGGTGAGCGTGCTGGCGACCATGGTCCTGGAGGTCGTCCACGGGGTCCCGTGGGCGGACCGACCCTGGATGTGGTGCCTGCCTGGTGCGTCGCAAATTGGTGGGACGACGTGGGCCTTCGGCGCGCTTGCCGTCGCCTGGATCGGCGTGGCTCTCGTCAGGATCTGTCGGCGGCGTCGCGACTACCGCGCGCTGCGGGCCGCCGGGGCCGTGGGTCCGGGGGTCGAGATCCTTGCGACCGGTGAGCCGACGGCGTACAGCCTGCCGGGTCGACCCGGGCGCATCGTCGTGTCTCGCGGCATGCTGCACAGCCTGCGGGCGCAGGAACGTGAGGTGCTCTTCGCCCACGAGCGTTCGCACCTCTCGCACGGCCATGACCGCTTCATCCACGCCGCCGACCTGGCCTCGGACATCTTCCCCCCGCTCGCGCTCCTCGCGTCCCGGGTCCGCTACGCCACGGAGCGCTGGGCCGATGAGGATGCCGTGGTTGAGATCGGGGATCGTCGCGTCGTCGCCCGCGCCGTGGCGCGCGCCGCCCTGGCCCAGGGTGATCTTCGCCCGGAAGCGGCGTCGGCGCTCGCCGGACACGGGGTCCGGCGCCGCGTCGAGGTCCTGAGGTGCGATCCGCAACCGCGTCGGGCCTTGGCGTTGGCTGCGCTGGTCGGCGTGCTGGCGGTGGTGGTCCTGGTCGGGAGCTCGACGCTCCAGGTCCACCATCTGGCGGTGGTGGTCGAGCACATCTGTCGTCTGGCCTGAGCACCGGTCCGGCCGTCCTCCTCTCTTCCGCCGTGAGGGGCGGCCCTCGCTCACCCCGGTGACGGCCGCCGTGGCCCTGGGCGGCGGGGCCCTGGCCGGGTGGCTCGTGGGCATCGGGGCGGCGGCCTGCCGCGGTCCCGGGTCGGATCCGCCTCTACCGACGGTCGGCCGGACTCAGCTGGCCCAGGAGCACCACCGCCCCGAGCGCGAGCAGGCCGGCTGTCGGGTAACCGACGGTGAGGTCCTCCAGGCCCTGGTTCGCGAAGATGTGGAACGCGCCGCCGTGGTCGAGGGCATGGCCGACCGCCACCATCACCGCCAGGCCGAGCAGGGACCACCCGATGATCTTGGTGCGGCGGTGGCGCGCGAACGCGAGCCGCAGCTCCTCCGCCCGCTGCTCGGCGGCCGCCTTCTCGGTCGCGCCGATGCGTGCGCGTTCGTCTTCGCGGGCCCGTCGTCGACGCTGGGCGACCTCGGAGCGGTGCGGTGCAGGTCGGGATGCCTTCTTCTTCTTGGCCATCGTCAGTCCTCCTCTGCGGGGGTCGTGGACAGGGGCTGGGTGCGGTCCGGGGGTGTCGAGGGGTCGGAGCGGCCGTCGGCGTCGGGCGACTGCCGCGCCCGTCGGCGGTCCACGGTCCGACGTCGCCAGATCATGAGCGTGGAGCCGACCACCACCGCGGTGAGCGCCGTCCACTGACTTCCGGTCAGCCCCAGGCGGCGGTCGTCGGCTCGGATGAAGTCGAGCAGGAAGCGGTTGGTGCCGTACAACACGGCCACGAGCAGCGCGGCCTGGCCCCGCACCGCACGAAGCCGGGGCCGGGCCCACAGGACGATGGCGAAGATGGCGAGGCTGGCCAGGAGGTCGTAGGCCGCGGTGAGGTGCACCACCTGCCCGGGCGGGCACGGGGAGCCAACCGTGGCACCCACGTCGACGGTCTCGGGGCACCGGAAGCCGAAGGGCATCGACGTCGGGGGGCCGAGGTGGTCGGCGATCAGGATGTCGCCGATCCGGCCCATGGCAACCCCAAGGGGCAGCCAGGGCGCGGCCACGTCGGCCAGGCCGACGAAGTCGAGTCCGTCCCGTCGACAGGACCACCATGCCGCCAGCACACCACCCGTCAAGCCGCCCAGGAGGCTGATGCCCCCTTCCCACACCTTGAACCAGTCGAGCACCGAGCCGTACTGGTCGAGGTGGTTGAGGACGTACACGAGGCGGGCGCCCACGATGGCGGCGACCGCAGCGCGGGTCAGCATCGAGATGATGAGCTCGTCATCGATGCCCCGGGCCCGCGTTTGTCGCAGGAAGAACCAGGCACCGACGAGGAACCCGACCGCAGTGAAGATCCCGTGGGGTGACACCTCGAGGGGGCCGATGCCGATGCGGACGATGGGTTCGTAGGTCAAGGCGCTCCAGAGCACGAAGGCAATCTACGACATCACGTCGTAGTTCGTGAGTCGGGCCTCACCTCCGACCTGCACAACTACGACGCGGTGTCGTACGATCGGTCAGGTGGCAGTGATCGAGAGCGCAACCGCCGGCGGAGCGAGCGTCGTGAAGGTCGAGTCGAGAGACAACGCGCCGTGGCTGATCGCACTGGCCGGCCTGGCAGTGATCGGCGCTCTGTGGCTCCGGGTGGCGGGGCTGCCCGGGGCCGACCTGCACGGTCCGCTCCACGAGGTCGGGATCATGGCACCGACGTGTGGGGGCACCCGGGCGACCTACCTCCTGGTGCGGGGCGACCTCCTGGGCGCCTGGTCCTGGAACCCGCTGGCCCCCCTCCTCGCCATCGGGTTCGTGGCCGTGGTGACCAGGTTCGTCCTCGGACGCCTCTCCGGCCGGTGGCTGAACATCCGCCTGCCCCGGCGGGTCTGGGTCGGCGCCCTCGCGGTCGCCTTCGCGGTCTTGGAGATCAACCAGCAGATCCAGGCTGATCGTCTCATCAACGTCATCCCCACCTGACCCTGGGTCAGATCTTCAACCAGGAAGTACCCGTGTCTCTCCCTCCCCGCATCCTGCCCCTCGTCCTCGCCGGGTTGCTCGTCACCGCCACCGCGTGCGGCTCCGACGAGCCCAACGCCGCACCGGCAAACGGCTCTGAGCGTACGGTCGAGGTTCGGATGGTCGACATCGCCTACGAAC
The DNA here is from genome assembly GCA_038233335.1 of Acidimicrobiales bacterium. Lineage (GTDB taxonomy): Bacteria > Actinomycetota > Acidimicrobiia > Acidimicrobiales > Iamiaceae > Iamia. Next base: position 22,370 of record JBBSME010000037.1, read on the forward strand.
CCACAGTTGTCGAGGCGACGGCCGGGGAGACCGTCCGCTTCGTCTTCACCAACGAGGGAGCCGTCGTCCACGATGCCTTCATCGGCGACGAGGCGGCCCAGGCCGATCATGAGTCGGAGATGCGGAGCATGGACGACATGGACGCCGGTGAGATGGACCACACCGATGGCGACGGCATCACCGTCCCACCCGGTGAGACGGCCGAGCTCACCTACACCTTCGCCGATGCCGGACCGCTCCTCATCGGGTGCCACGAGCGCGGCCACTACGAAGGCGCCATGGTCATCGACCTGGAGGTCACGTGAAGCTGCGCCTCGGGCTGGGAGCGATGGTGGGGATTGTCGTCCTGCTGAGCGCGGCGTGCGGCTCCGGTGCCGACGACGCCAAGGTCGGGACGGCCGAGGCCCCTCCGGTCTCGTCGGCATCGACCGGCCGCCGCGCGCTGCTGACGCCGATGGAGTTCGCGGAGAACCTCGAGGTGGCGCCGAACGTTCCGGTCGTGAACGTCCACACCCCCTACGAAGGCCACATCGACGGAACCGACCACTTCGTCCCCTTCGACCAGATCGCCGACTGGGAAGGGCTCCCAGAGGACCGCTCGGCCCCCATCGTGCTCTACTGCAGATCGGGGAACATGTCTGCCCAGGCGGCACAGACTCTGGAGGCGATGGGCTACGAGCGCGTGGTCGATCTCAAGGGTGGGATGAACGCGTGGACCGAAGCCGGCTTCGAGCTGCTCACCGAACCGCCAGCATCGGAGGGTTGACCGGACCTTCTGACGCCGTGGCCCGTGTGGAAAGGGTGAAGGTCGACGGCGACGTCACGGAGTGGACCAAGGACTCCATGTCTTGGAAGCGATGAAGGCCATGGTCGACCGGTGCCGGAGCGGTCGGCCGGGCGCATCGGTGCGCGACTTCCTGGTGCACGGCGAAGCGCCGGTCGGCGTCGACGGGTTCGGCGCTCGGCTGGTGGCTCCACGCCCGCACGAGGAGTGCGAGGATGTCCAGCGATGTCCGCTCTGTCGACTCACTCCCGTCCGACGGCGGCGTTCGAGAGCGCCAGGCTGACCTACAGCGATGCTCCGGTCGACCTGTACAACTCTGGTGTCAACCAGCTCCTCAGCGTTGCCGCAGCGCGGGGCTACTCGCTGTACCACTTCTGCATGGCCGACCTCTATCGGGAGGTTCGCCAGCCCTGGGTCCATGCCACTGTCCTGGAGCTCGATCCGGACTGGTCGGGTGAAGCCCCAAAAGCATGGCAGCACCTGCGTCCGATCGGCAGCCTGAACATGGCTCTCGATGCTGTCGACGTCTGCTTCGTACGCGGTGATGACATCCGGCGCGAGGACACCCCGAACCTCGACATCCTCCGCCAGGCCGATGCGATCGGCACGGTCGTCGAGTCGGTTGATGCGACCCTCTCCACCTGCGACAAGTTCCAGGTCATCGAGCGGTGTCCCGGTGTCCCACAGCCCATCACCTACGCCACCAGCGACCTAGCGTCGACGTTGGCGGCAGTTGGTCGTCTGCCCGACCACGATGGCTGGATCGTGATCAAGGATCGCTACGGGTTCGGCTGCGGCGCCCAGGTCCACCGACTCCACGTCGACGCACCGGGTCTCGATCACACGCTGCACGAGTACCTCCTCGTCTATGGCGACCTCCTGGTCCAGGAGTTCCGCCCGGAGGTGTCCGTGGGCGATCTGGTGGTGACGTTCTTCGAGGACGAGTTGCTCGGCGCGATGCGACGGATTCCCGCCGAGGGGGAGTGGAAGAGCAACGCGAGCCTGGGCGCAACCCACGTCGCTCACGAGCTGAGCCCGGAACAGGCAGAGATCGCGTGGACGGTGCGACGGGCGTTTCCCGAGTGCCGCCTGGCCTCGGTCGACCTCCTCACGTCGGGCCGGGTGTTGGAGATCAACGCGTTCCCGGGGGGCGAGGG
>JBBSME010000038.1:0-24268 GCA_038233335.1 Acidimicrobiales bacterium
CCCACTCCATCGACGAGGCCTTCCTCGAGCTGTCCCATCCGTCGGTCCACAAGGGCGTGGCGGTCGAGCGGCTACTGGCCAACAGCGGCATCGAGCCCGGTGAGGTGGTGGCCTTTGGCGACATGCCCAACGACATCGAACTGATCCGCTGGGCCGGCCTCGGCGTGGCCGTCGCCAACGCCCACCCCCTGTTGAAAGAAGCCGCCGACGAGGTCACGGCCAGCAACGACGACGACGGCGTCGCCCTGGTGATCGAACGCATCCTCACCGATCGCCGTTGAGCGACCGTTGGCCACCAATTGTCTCACGCTCGTGATACATTGTGGAGGGTCTCTGAGCGGGCGAAGAGATCACCATCACCCGCAACGGTCGACCGGTTGCCCAGTTGCGAGCGCTCCGAAAGCCGCAAATCGATGCCGAGGCCCTCGTCGAGCGGTGGTCGAAGCTGCCCCCCATCGACCCTGCCGCACTGCGCGCCGATCTCGACGCCGTCATCGATCCATCCTTGTGAGCGAACCTGACGAGGAGCCCGACGGAATCCTCGACACCAACGCGGTCATCCTCGCCAGGCGGACTTCCCTTCGATGCGGCGGCGGCGAGGGTCTTCGGACGAGTGTCCGTTGACCTACGGGCAGCCGGACGAAAACCCGACGCTCGCGCCTACGACGCGCTCATCGCCGCCATCGCCATCAGCAATGACCTCCCCCTGCACACCGTCAACCCCGACGACTTCGAGCACATCACCCGTCTTCGCCTGGTCCCCGTCACACACCCCGACGCGTAAGGGCTCAAGGGCCCCGTGGGCCGGCGGTCCATGCGCCGGTAGGGTCGGCGCTCGTGGAACGGTTCGGCTTCGTGGGCTTGCCCAACTCGGGCAAGTCGTCGCTCTACAACGCCCTGGCCGGCGGCGGTGCGCTGGCCGCGCCCTACGCCTTCGCCACCACCGATCCCAACGTGGGCGTGGCCAAGGTGCCCGACGCCCGGCTGGATCGGCTGGCCGAGATGTCGGCCAGCAAGAAGGTGGTCCCGGCCAGCGTGCAGTTCGTCGACATCGGCGGACTGGTCGAGGGGGCCAGCACCGGCGAGGGCTTGGGCAACCGGTTCCTGGCCCACATCCGCGAGGTCGACGCCATCGTCTACCTGCTGCGGGCCTTCGTCGACACCGACGTGCCCGGCCCGGATGACCCGCTGGAGTGCCTGCGGGTGCTGGAGATCGAGCTGGCCCTGGCCGATCTGGAGACCCTCGACGCCCAGATCACCAAGAAGCGCAAGGCGGCCCGGGTCGACAAGAGCCTCCAGGCCGAGGTGGCCGCCCTCGACGAGGCCCACGCCCTGCTGGCCGAGGGCACCCCGCTGTACCGGGCCGACCTCTCCGCCGACACCCGGGCGGTGCTCGGGTCCTGGTTCCTGCTCACCGCCAAGCCGGTGATCGCCCTGGTCAACGTGAGCGAGGACGACGTCGAGCGCATCGACGAGATCACCGCACCCGTCGCCGCCGAGCTGGGCGGACGGGCCGAGGTCATCGGCATGTGCGTCCAGCTCGAGGCCGAGGCGGCCCAGTTCACCGGCGTCGAGCGCATCGAGATGCTCGAGGCCCTGGGCCTGGGCGACGGTGCCCTGGAGAAGTTCATCCACTCGGCCTACGAGATCCTGGGTCTGCGCACCTTCCTCACCACCGGGGAGAAGGAGAGCCGGGCCTGGACCTTCCGCACCGGCTCCACCGCGCCCCAGGCCGCGGGACGCATCCACACCGACTTCCAGCGGGGCTTCATCAAGGCCGAGGTGATCCGCTGGGAGGAGCTGCTGGAGATCGGCTCCTGGGCCAAGGCCCGGGAGGTCGGCAAGATGCGCATGGAGGGCAAGGAGTACGTCGTCCAGGACGGCGACGTGATGGAGTTCCGATTCAACGTCACCTGATCCGGTCGAAGGGTGGGGCCGGGGCGGGCAGACTGACGGCGTGGAACCCGTGCTGGTCGTCGACGGTCGGGACGCGGCCCCGCTGGAGGTGGCTGCCACCCGTCGAGCCCAGGGCCGGGGACTCCTGGGTCGCGATGGTATCGACGGGGCCCTGTGGCTGCCCGGGGTGCGCTCGGTGCACTCCGTGGGCATGCGCTTCCCGATCGACGTGGCCTGGGTCGATGGCTCCGGGCGCGTGCGTCGGGTGCGGACCATGGTGGCGGGACGGGCGTCGGCCTGGGTGCCCCGTGCGGCTGGGGTGCTGGAGGCCGAGGCCGGCTCCTTCGCCCGCTGGCACCTGGCCCCTGGTGCCGTGGTCACCCTGTCCGATGAGGCGTGAGGTCACGCTGCTCCCTGTCGCCGTGGGTCAGAGCCACCGGGAGCTGATGCCGGCGGTCCGACCGGTGCCGTCCGCAGCCAGATCGCTTCTGTCGCGGTCAGGCCGCAGAAGTGCGGTCCCACCGCGACAGAACCGCGAGGGCCGGGGTTCGAGCGGCCGTCTCGGGCGACTGGGATCGAGCGCCCATCGAGGGTAGGGGGCTCGGCGGCCGCCCGTCCGGTCAGCGGACCGGTGAGGTGTCGTAGGACTCGGTGAGGAGGTGCTTCACGTCGTCATCCACCGCCTCGGGCGTGGCCAGCACGATGAAGATGGCGTGGCGGCGGAAGGTGCCCGACGGCGTGATGCGCCGGGAGACGCGGTCGGACTCGACGTCGTGATCGAGGAGCACCGACAGCCGCAGTCGCCCCGGTGGGGACGCAGCTCGGCGAAGGTGCTCTCCCGCTTGATGAGGATGCCGACCTGGGCCGCCTCGGCGTCGACCTCGCCCAGGGTGGCCAGGTGGTCCAGCACCGCGTTGCAGACCTCGCGCTGCACCGGCGGCCGGTCGGCGAACCAGTCGTCGAGCGACTGCACCGGCACGCACATGTGCGACTGCCGGGTCCGGGCGAAGGTGCGGTCGCAGGCCGGGCAGGTCCAGCTCATCGGACGGTTGTCGTTCGCGCGCGTTCGGGTGGGAGTCGGGTCACGGGCTCAGGTTCGGCAGGTCCCGCCTCCGCGTCAAGCGCGCCGCGCCGCCGTGACCGTGCGGTGCTGTTGGCGCGGGCGCGGCCACACTGGGGCGGTGCCAGAGCCTTCGTCCGTTGCCCCCGGAGCCCTCGTCGTGGTGGCCACGCCGATCGGCAACCTGGGCGACCTGGCCCCTCGCGCCGTGGAGGAGCTGGCCGGTGCCGACCTCATCTGCTGCGAGGACACCCGCCGCACCGGGCGACTTCTGAGCCACGCCGGCATCGAGCGGCCCCCGCTGAAGCGCCTCGACGCCCACACCGAGGCCGATGCCGCCGCTGACGTGGTGGCCCGCATCGCCGCCGGTGCCCGGGTCGCCCTGGTCACCGACGCCGGCACCCCGGGGGTGTCGGACCCCGGGGCTCGCCTGGTCGAGGCGGTGGTCGACGCGGGGCTGGCCGTCACGACCGTGCCCGGGCCGGTCGCCGCGGTGGCCGCGCTGGTGCTGTCGGGCTTCGACACCGCCCGCTTCGCCGTCGACGGCTTCCTGCCCCGCAAGGGCGCCGAGCGCAGCGCCCGCCTGGCCGAGCTGGCCGCCGAGCACCGCACCGTCGTGCTCTACGAGGCGGCCGGGAGGGTGGCCCGCACCCTCGCCGACCTGGCCCAGGCCTGCGGTCCGGAGCGACGGGTGGCGGTGGCGCGTGAGCTGACCAAGCTCCACGAGGAGGTGTGGCGGGGCCCGCTGGGGGAGGCCGTCGACCGGGTGGGCGACGCAGACCTGAGGGGCGAGGTCGTGCTCGTGTTGGAGGGCGCGCCGCCGGAGGGTGACGGGGGTGACGACGCCGATGTGCGGGCCGCGCTGCGGGCGGCCCAGGACCGGGGTCTCGGGCCGGGCCGGGCCGCGGCCGAGGTGGCCGCCGCCCTGGGTCGGCCCCGTCGCGAGGTCTACGCCCTGGGCCTCGAGGACGACGGGCGGGAGCGCCAGCAGTGATCCGCGACCCGCTGGAGGAGGTGCTCGAGGTGGCCGAGCGCACCCCGGACGAGGCCACCGCGGCCGATCTGGACCCGGGTGACGTCGCGACGCTCGCGCTGGCCCGTCGCCGCTTCGGCGTCGCCCTGCCCCCGCCCTTCGCGCCACGGCCTGCAGAGCCGGCCCGGCTCCCGATCCGGTCCGGCGGGCCGACCGACGGTGCCGCCATCGCCGCGGTCCAGCGCCGGGCCTGGCGGGCCAGCTACCGCGGCGTGGTGTCCGACGCCTTCCTCGACGACCTCGACCTCGACTACCTGGGAGGTCTCTGGGGCGGTCGCGCCGCCGTCGCCCCCTCAGCCCGCCACCGGCTGTTGGTCGCCGGCCGCCCGGGCGAGGTCCATGGCGTCGTCGACACCGGACCGACCCGGGATGAGGACGGCCGTGGGCAGGCGGAGCTCGGTGAGATCCGCAACCTGCACGTCGATCCGAGCGTCGCGGGCGCCGGTCTGGGGTCCACCCTGCTCGCGGCGGCCGAGGCCGCGCTGGCGGCCTCCGGGTTCACCGGCGCCACGCTCTGGGTCATCGAAGGGAACGCCCGGGCCCGCCGGTTCTACGGACGCTGGGGCTGGGCTGCCGATGGCGCCACCAAGACGACGAAGGCCGGGACCGAGGACCTATCGGTGGTGCGGTACCGCCTGACCAGGGCTCTCGGGGCGGCCTGAGGATCGATGGCGCCGAGGCGTAGCCTGGTCCCGTGGACTGGTGGGACGAGGACGACGGCGTCGCCGACCCCGACGCCGCCGATGGCGATCCGGACCTCGCCTTCGAGGACCTCTACGACGGTGCCGAGCTGGCGGCGATCGAGGCTGGCCCCCGTCCCCGCCCGGACCTCCCGCCCGACCGGATGTCCCAGTGGCGGCGCCACTCGGCCCTGGGTGCGGTCATCACCGGCCTGGCCCTCGGGTACCAGGAGGTGTTCGACCCGGAGGAAGAACGGTCGATCGTGATCGAGGTCGATGAGGAGGGCGAGCCCCGCGACCTGCCCGTGGAGCTGTTCCTCGACCCGGACTCGCCGTCGGGCAGCCTCTGCATCGTCCACCGAGGCGACCAGCCCCCACCCGTCGTCTGAGCGCCCTCCGGCCATCGTGACCGGAGCCGGAACGGCCGAGAGGCGACCGAGGGCGCGTCGCTAGGGTGACCACGTGTCCGGCCGGTTCTTCGTGACGACCCCGATCTACTACGTCAACGACGCGCCCCACCTCGGCCACGCCTACACCACCATCACCGCCGACGCCCTGGCCCGCTGGCACCGCCTGGTGGGTGACGACGTCTGGTTCATCACCGGGACCGACGAGCACGGCCTCAAGATCCAGCGGGCGGCGGACGAGCGGGGCATCACCCCCATCGAGCAGGCCGACTGGGCCTCGGCCCGGTTCCAGGAGGCCTGGGCCCTGCTCGACATCTCCCACGACGACTACGTCCGCACCTCCGAGCCCCGTCACTACGCCGCCACCCAGGCCTTCCTCCAGAAGGTCTACGACGCCGGCCACATCTACTCGGCCACCTACAGCGGCTGGTACTGCGTGAGCTGCGAGGCGTACTACACGCCCGACGAGCTGGTCGATGACCCCGGGGGCGGCGACGTCGGCCTGTGTCCGGTCCACCAGCGCCCGGTCGAGCACCTCACCGAGGAGAACTGGTTCTTCCGCCTCTCCGCCTTCGCCGACCGGTTGGAGGCATGGCTCACGGCCGATCCCTCGCCCGTCCGCCCCGAGGGGAAGCGCAACGAGGCCCTGGGCCTGGTGCGCAGCGGTCTGGAGGACATCTCCATCACCCGCCGCTCCCTCACCTGGGGGGTGCCCGTCCCGTGGGATCCGGAGCAGGTCTTCTACGTCTGGTTCGACGCCCTCATCAACTACGCCACCTCCGTCGGCTACGGGGCCGACCCGGAACGCTTCGCTGAGTGGTGGCCCCACGTCCACCACGTCATGGGCAAGGACATCATCCGCTTCCACTCGATCTACTGGCCGGCCATGCTGATGGCCGCGGGGGAGGCGCCGCCCCACCAGCTCGACGTCCACGGCTACCTGCTGGTGGGCGGGGCCAAGATGTCCAAGACGGCAGCCAACAAGATCGCCCCCGAGCAGCTGGTGGGCGGGGATCCGGCCGAGGGCTACCCGGCGCTCGGCGTCGACGGGTTCCGCCACCACTTCCTCCACGACCAGCGCTTCGGGCCCGATGGCGACCTGTCGCTGGAGGGCATGGTCCAGCGCTACAACACCGACCTGGCCAACAACCTGGGCAACCTCCTCGCCCGCGTGACGACGGTGGTGGCCAAGAAGTGCGACGGCATCGGCCCCGCACCTCGGCCCGACAGCCCGCTGGCGTCGGTGGCCGCCGAGGTGGTGGCGGCCACCACCGCAGCCTGGAGCGCCACCGTGCCCTCGGAGGCACTCGACGCCACCTGGCGCCTGGTGCGGGAGGCCAACTCGCTCCTGGAGGACGCCGAGCCGTGGAAGGCCGAGCCCGGCCCCGAGGTCGACGGCGTGCTGGGCGACGCCCTCGAGGTGTTGCGGATCGTGGCCGTGCTGGCCACCCCCGCCCTCACCCGCTCGCCGGCCGAGATCTGGCGCCGCATCGGGCTCGACGGCGACCCGGCCGCCTGTCGGGTGCCCGACGACGTGGTCTGGGGCGGCTACCCGGGCGGGCTCCCGGTCGAGAAGGGCAGCCCGCTCTTCCCCCGCCTCAAGCTCGAGTCCTGACCGTGACGAACGAACGGACGGCCACCCTGCGCTGGACCGACGACCACTGCCACCTCCACCACGGCCGGCCCAGCGTCGACCACGACGGGGCCCCGGCCGACGCGGTGGCCGAGGTGGTCGCCGAGGCTGCGGCGGCCGGCGTCGAGCGCATGGTCACCGTGGGCTGCGACGTGGCCGACTCGGTGGTCGCGGTGGACGTGGCCGCCGCTCACCCGGGCCGGGTCTGGGCCACTGCGGGCGTCCACCCCCACGAGGCCAGCCAGGGCATCGACGGCCTGGAGGCGCTCCTCGACCGACCCGAGGTGGTGGCGGTGGGGGAGTGCGGGCTCGACTTCCACTACGACCACTCGCCCCGCGATCGCCAGCGCGAGGTGTTCGCGGCCCAGATCGCCCTGGCCCACGCCCACGACCTGCCCCTGGTGATCCACACCCGGGAGGCCTGGGCGGACACCTTCGCCATCCTCGACGCTGAGGGCACGCCCCGGCGCACGGTGTTCCACTGCTTCACCGGCGACGCGGCCGAGGCCCGTCGCGGCCTCGACCTGGGCGCCCACCTGTCCATCTCCGGGATCGTCACCTTCAAGAGCGCGGCCGACATCCGTCGGGCCGTCGAGCTCGCCCCGCTCGACCGGCTGATGGTCGAGACCGACAGCCCCTTCCTGGCGCCCGTGCCCCACCGAGGTCGACCCAACCTCCCCGGGTACCTGCCCCTGGTCGGGGGGGCGGTGGCCGAGGTCAAGGGCGTCGGCCTCGACGAGGTGGCCGACGCCACCTGGCGCACCGCCTCCGCCTTCTACGCCCTCGACCCGGTGTGACGCTGACCCGGACGCAGGCGGTGGCGCTGCTGGAGGCGCACGGGCTGTCGCCCAGCCGGGCGCTGGGCCAGAACTTCGTGGTCGACTCCAACACCGTGCGCCGCATCGCCCGCCTGGCGCAGGTCGGCCCTGGCGACCCGGTGGTGGAGATCGGGGCCGGCATGGGCTCGCTCACCCTGGCCCTGGCCGACACTGGTGCCGCCGTCACCGCGGTCGAGGTCGACCGCCACCTGGTGCCGGTGCTCCGCGAGGTGGTGAGCGAGCGCGACGTGCGGGTCGTGGAGGGAGACGCCCTGGAGCTGGACTGGGCTGAGGTCCTGGCCGACCACGACTCGTGGACGCTCGTCGCCAACCTGCCCTACAACGTGGCCACCCCGCTGGTGCTCGACCTCCTCGACGACGTGCCCGTCATCAGCCGGATGCTGGTCATGGTGCAGCGCGAGGCGGGAGAGCGCCTGGCCGCCGGCGTCGGCGATCCGGCCTACGGGATCCCGTCGGTCAAGGTGCGGTACTGGGCCACCGCCCGTCTCGTCGGCAAGGTCAGCGCCGAGGTGTTCCTACCCCGGCCCAAGGTGGAGTCGGCTCTGGTCGAGATCACGCGGCGCGAGCGCCCCGCGACCGACGCGGACCCGAAGCGCCTGTTCGCCCTGGTCCGGGCCGGGTTCGGTCAGCGTCGGAAGATGCTTCGCCGCTCCCTGGCCGCGCTGGTCGATGGCGACGCCTTCACCGCCGCTGAGGTCCGCCCCCAGGCCCGACCCGAGGAGCTATCCGTCGAGGACTGGGGCCGCCTGGCCACCGCCTCCCCGGGCTGAGCGTGGTGGGATGTGGCCCGGGCGCGAGGCCGACATCGGCTGTCGGATCCTGACCGGGCGATTGCACCCGGCCCGCGCCGAACGCCGTGGGGTGCGGAGGGACGAGACCGGCCCGTCCCACGGGGCGCGCCCGGCTCCGGCGGCCCAGCAGTCCGAAGCCGGAGCCACCGGCGCGGCCAGGGTGTGCGGGCACCAACTCTCGTTGGGTCAGCGCCTCGGGCGGAGGAGGGTCTCGCCCGCCACCGGGATGAAGCCGGCGCGGAGGAGGGCCCGCACAGAGCCGACGTTCCCCGGCGTGGTCTGGGCCCAGAGGGTCTCGCCGGCGGGGGTTGAGCGAGCGTGCCGCTCGGGCCAACGCCGCACCCGCACCCTGGCCCCGGGCCGAAGGATCCAGCTCGTAGGCCAGCTCCCACCGGCCGGCGAGGCCGGGGCCCACGGCGACCATGCCAGCGCCGTCGGCTGTCCGCCGCGATCGGACGCCGGGCCGACGGTGCAGCCCCTCGGACAGACGGGGGTGGTCCGGAGGCGCCGGCACGAGCTCCAGGCCCGGATCGGGGCGGTGCCCGGCGACGAGGGCGATGTCGACGGTGCCGGGGTCCCGGCCGAGTCGCTGGCACAGCCACAGCAGCGGAGCGGGTTGGCACCAGGAGGGGTAGTCCCCGCGTCGGAAGTGCTGGCCCACCTCCGCCGCCAGGATGTCGCAGGAGATCACCAGGTGTCCGTCGGTCGCCGGACGACATCGTCAGCATGTGGCCCCTGGGAAGGCAGCACCTCGATCCTCCCGTCTGAGGGAGGGGGCCGTCCGGCGGCGACCTCGTCCAGCAGCGCGCGCAACGTTTGTGGGGGAGTGATCCGGGTCGCCATGGCGCCGAGATGGTGACACGTCCCGGCGCCGCGTCAGGCAGAGCGGAGTCAGCCGTCGTCGAGCGAGGGCCCGGCGTCGGGGTCGACTCGCTGGCCGCGATGGACGGGACGCACCACCATGGCGCCTGTGCACCTCGACGCTGATGCCCTGAACGCCGCCTTGCCGGACATCGCCGCCTCGCCAGCCGACGGCGGCACCGTCGATCTGATCATCCGTCGACCGGAGCTGGGGGAGCGGGAGATCCTCGCCGTCGGCGAGCTGTCGCTCGACGAGGGCCTGGTGGGCGACACCTGGGACGCGCGGCCCAGCAAGCGCACCGCAGACGGCGGGCCCCACGCGGACATGCAGCTCAACCTCATCAACGCCCGACTGTCCTCGCTGATCGCCGGAGGAGACGACGAGCAGCGGGCCCTGGCCGGGGACCAGCTCCACCTCGACCTGGACCTGAGCCACGCCAACCTCCCACCCGGCACCCGCCTTGCCCTCGGCGATGCGGTCATCGAGATCACGGACCAACCTCACACCGGCTGCGCCAAGTTCCGCCAGCGCTTCGGCGCCGATGCTCTCCACTTCGTCAACCACGGCGAGGGTGCCGAGCTGCGCCTCCGCGGCATCAACGCCAAGGTGGTCCAGGCCGGCGCGGTGCGGGTCGGCGATCGAGTGCAGAAGACCCGACACCGCCGTGGACCGCCGAACGCCCGCCTCGCCCCCCCAGCGCGAACTTTGTACGGAAGTAGGCGCATGTGGCCGCGTTCCGTCCAAGGTTCGTTGGGGTCCGCCCAACTTTGTACGGAAGTAGGCACATGTGGCCTGGTTCCGTACAGAGTTGGGACCCAGTGGGGCGTAGCTTCGCCACCGTGGCCACCTCGTTCGACTACGACCGCCAGGCCGAGACCTACGACCGGACCCGGGCGGCCAGCCCGTCCGTCCTCGGTCCGCTGCGCGACGCGCTGGGCCCGGCGGCCGGAGCGCTGGTCGATGTCGGCGGTGGCACCGGCAACTACTCGGTGGCTCTGCGGAGGGCCGGTTGGGACCCGGTTGTGATGGACCGCAACGGCGGCATGCTCGCCCGCGCCGCGGGCAAGGACCTCGCCGTGGCCCTCGGTGATGTCAGCATGCTTCCGTTGCCCGATGCATCGGTCGACGCCGTGGTGATGGTGTCGATGCTTCACCACGTCCCGGACTGGCGCGATGCGCTGGCCGAGGCCCGCCGGGTCGTGTGGCCCGGAGGCGTCGTCGCTCTGATGGTCTTCATCCGCGAGCACCTCGACATCCACTGGATCCTGGGCTACCTCCCGACGACCACCGCCCACTTCCTTCAGCGTCACCAGACCCTCGACGAGCTGCTCGAAGCCCTGCCCGGGGCCGCCGTGCGCCCAGTCGTCTACGAGGACGTCGTCGACGGGTCGGTGACCGCCCTCTGCCGTCGCCCCGACCTGCTGCTCGATCCGGACGTCCGAGCCCAGACCAGCTTCTTCGAGTGGGCCGCCGAGAACGCTCCCGACGAGCTGGTCGAGGGCATGGACCGCATCGAGGCCGACCTGAGCGCCGGCGCCCGGCCCCAGGACGACGACCCGGACCGTCGCGCCGCCCTCGGCGACGCCAGTGTCTTCGCCTGGCGCCGCCCGGCCCCCTGACCTCGGCTCGCTACCGTCGGGAGCCGTGGCAGCGGTGGAGAGCATCAGCCTGGCTCAGGCCCGGCGCATCGCCCTGGTCGCCCAGGGCTTCACCGAGCCCCGGCTGGGAGCTGACGGACGACGGGTCGACCGTCGTCACCTCCACCGGGTGCTCGACCGGGTCGACGTCGTCCAGATCGACTCGGTCAACGTCCTGGTTCGCACCCAGGAGATGCCGCTCTTCGCCCGGCTGGGCCCGCACCCCCGTGATCTCTGGACTCGCGCCGCCGCCGACGGCGAGGTGTTCGAGGCCTGGTGCCACGAGGCATCGCTGCTGCCGGTCGACCACTGGCCCCTGCTGGCCTGGAAGAGAGAGGAGGACGTCGCGCACATGTGGGCCAACACCCGATCCGTGGCCCTTGAGCGTCCTGAGTACCTGGCCGAGGTGGAGGCCCAGGTGCAGGAGCAGGGCCCGCTCCGGGCTGGCGATCTCGACGACCAGGGCGTTCGGCCGGAGGGCATGTGGGGCCGCTCCGAGGGCAAGCGAGCCCTGGAGTACCTGTTCTCGATCGGTCGGCTGGTCGCCCGCCGCGACCCGATCACCTTCACGCGGATCTACGACACCGTCGAGCGATCGATCCCGGCCGAGGTGCGGGCTCGCCCGACCCCGGATGTCCACGATGCCCGCAAGGAGCTGCTGGAGCGGGCGGCCCGGGCCCACGGCATCGGGACCGATCGCTGCCTGGCTGACTACCACCGCCTCAACCTCCCCGCGGCCCGGCCGCTCCTGGCCGAGCTGGTGGAGGAGGGGCGCCTCCTGCCCGTCGAGGTGCGGGGCTGGGACCGGCCGACCTTCCTCCACCCCGACACCCACCTTCCCCGGTGGGTGCGGGCCCGGGCCCTGCTGAGCCCCTTCGACTCGTTGGTGTGGGAGCGACGCCGGACCGAGGAGCTGTTCGGCTTCCGCTACCGCATCGAGATCTACGTCCGTCCCGAGGACCGGCTCCACGGCTACTACGTGCTCCCGTTCCTGCTCGGTGATCGCCTGGTGGCCCGGGTCGACCTGAAGTCCGACCGGGCCGCGTCGACCCTCCGGGTCAAGGCCGCATTCGGGGAGGCGGGCATCGACGAGGGCGAGGTGGCCGCCGCTCTGGCTGAGGAGCTCCGGATGATGGCGGGCTGGCTGGAGCTTGACCGCGTCGGAGTGGACCCCAAGGGCGACCTGGCCCCCGCCCTCCGCTCCGCCACCAGCTGAGGACTCGAGGCGCTCCTGGAACCGGGAGATGCTAGGTGCCGAGGTCCTGCGCGCGTTGGTGGTCACTCACGAGGGGTGGCAGTGGCGTGAGCCGAGGGTCTGACCGACGCCGTGGACCACGTGCTGTCGTTCGGTCGGCCCGGTGAGGGTCGAGAAGGGCGATCAGGACTCAGGGGTGCAGATGTCGACCGCCCGTTCGAGGACGATGCGGATCGCAGCAAGGTCGAGGATCGGCGTCTCCGCCGTGACCAGGTGCGGCCCGCCCGGCATCATCTCGATGACCTGCGCGATGGCCTCACCGCGCGTGCCGCCCAGGTCGGTCGCCGCGTCGACCACGGCCCGGTTGAGGCGGCGGGCTCGGGCGGGTCCCATGTCCTCCTCGACACCGCGGACGGCTTCGGCGAAGGCCGCGACGACCTCCTCGTTCGTGGTGACGCCAGCGAGCGTCTCGAGCGGGTCTAGCGCGGGCGTGTTGGCCGCAGCCAGGTAGTCGTGCAGCGCGCCGCACATCTCGCCGGTGCCGAAGCGGCAGCGATCCACCGCGAAGTCGTTCAATGGCTCGCTGCGGACCCGCTCGGGGAGGCCGGCCAGGTTTCGACAGGCCGCGTCGGTGCGATCGGACGACGGGCCGCAACCGACGAGGACGCTCATCGCGAGCAGGAAGGCGGCGAGGGGCCAGCGGAAATGGATCATGCATCTGATGTGCCCCGAGACACATGGTAACAAACGAAAGATGCTGAAATGCGCTCAAGATCCGGCCAGGGCTGGCGGCAGGGCGGTCGCTCCTGCCCGGAGGCCTCCCCGATGTCAGTCGATCTCTCGGCGGAGCGCGGCGCGGTCCAGCTTCTGCATGGCGGTGAGGGGCAGGACGTCGACCAGGACCAGGCCCTCCGGGAGCTTGTGGCCGGCCCGCGCCTCTTCGCCGAAGGTCCGCAGGTCGTCCCGCACCGGCGGGTGGGCTCGGTTCGCCGGGACCACCACGGCCACGCCGACCTCGCCCATGACGGGATCAGGCCGGGCGACGACGGCGACCTGGGCCACTGCCGGGTGGCGTCCGAGGACGGCCTCCACCTCCTGGGGGTTGGACGTTGTAGCCGCCCCTGATGAACATCTCCGAGCGGCGGCCGGTGAGCACCGGCCGCGCCCGAGCGCAGCCACACCTCGCCGGCCTCGCCGTCGGGGAGCGGCCGGCCGTCCTCGTCGTGGACCGCGATCTCGACGCCTGTCCGGGGTCGACCCACGGTGTGGAGGGCCTCACCTCCTCGCTCATGCTCAGATCACCGGTGGGGTGGCTCAGGCCTGAGCGCCGACGGGCTGGCGGTTCCGGTCGAGGTCCAGGTGGAGCATGCGGATGGCGTTGCCCCGCATGATCTTGTAGACGGCCTCCTCGGGCACGCCCTCCATCAGCCCGGTGGCCACCTCGCGGGTGTGGGGCCAGGTCGAGTCGGTGTGGGGGTAGTCGGTCTCGAAGGTGATGTTGTCGACGCCGACGATGTCGAGGCTGTCGACCCCGTGCTTGTCCCGAAAGAAGCAGCCGAAGATGTTCTTGTAGTAGTAGGTGCTGGGCGGCTCGGGGATGAGGTCCTTGACCCCGCCCCAGGCCCGGTGCTCCCGCCACACGTCGTCGACCCGCTCGAGGATATAGGGGATCCAGCCGATCTGGCCCTCGGAGTAGGCCAGGGTGAGGTTGGGGAACTTCACCAGGTTGCCGCTGAAGAGCCAGTCGGTCATCGAGGCCATGGCGTTGTTGAACGAGAGGGACGCGGCCACCGCCACCGGAGCGTCGCCCGAGGTGGCGGGCATCCGGGACGACGAGCCGATGTGCATGTTGATGGTGGTCTCGGTGTCCTCGCAGGCGGCGAAGAACGGGTCCCACTCGCCCGAGTGGATCGACGGCAGGCCGAGGTGGGCGGGGACCTCGCTGAAGCACACCGCGTGGACGCCGCGCTCGGCGTTGCGGCGGACTTCGGCCGCGGCCAGCTCGGCGTCCCACAGGGGCACGATGATCAGCGGGATCAGGGCGCCGTCGGAGTCACCGCACCACTCCTCGACCATCCAGTCGTTGTAGGCCTTGACGCAGGCCAGGCCCATCTCCTTGTCCGGGTGCTCGGTGAAGGTCTGGCCGCAGAAGCGGGGGAACGACGGGAAGCAGAGCGACGCCTCGACGTGGTTCATCTCCTGGTCGGCGACCCGTGCCTTGGGGTCGTAGCAACCGGGACGCATCTCGTCGTAGGTCATCGGCGTCATGGTCATCTCGTCGCGGCTGAAGCCCACCGCGGCGACGTGGCGCTTGTGGATGTAGACGAGGTCGCCGAAGACCCAGCAGTCGGCCGGACGCCCGTCCGCGGTGAACTCCTGCTCGTAGGTGCCGCCACCGATGTGCTTCATCCCGCCGACCTTGCGGCGCTCGATGCGAGGACCCTCGGCCCGGAAGCGCTCGGGCAGCCACGTCTGCCACACGTGGGCGGGCTCGACCACGTGGTCGTCGACGCTGATGATCTTCGGCAGCTCGGCCATGGGGCTCCTCGTGGTCCGTCGCACGTCCGTCGGACCAGAATCTGACGGACCGTCAGATGTTAGGCCCTGCGGCCGCCGGGCCCCACCTCGGAGCTCCGCCGGTGTGGGCGGAGGGGGTCGGACGACCGCCTCGGCATCCGAGCGTCCCTGACGGGGCGTCAGATAGCCTCGCCCCGATGCCTCTGGACCTTGCCGATCTCGTGCGCCCCGAACGCTGCGCGGTCGTGACCTCGGAGATCCAGTCCGGTGTGGTGGGGGAGCGCTCGGCCCTGCCCGAGCTGGCTGCGGCCGCCGGGCCCATGGTGGAGGCGGTGGCCCGACTGTGCGCCGCGGCCCGGACCGCGGAGGTCGCGGTGGTGCACTGCACCGCCGCTCGCCGGGCCGACGGGCGCGGCTCCAACGCCAACGCACGGCTGTTCGCGGGTGTCCGCAAGAGCCCGGTGGCGCTGCTGCCCGGGAGCTCGGAGGCGTCGGTCGTGCCCGAGCTGGGCCCCGAGCCGTCCGACCTGGTCCTCAACCGCCTCCACGGGCTCTCGCCCATGGCCGGGACCGACCTCGACCCGGTCCTGCGGAACCTGGGGGTCACGACCATCGTCGTCACCGGGGTCTCGGTCAACGTGGCCGTCACCAACCTGGTGATGGACGCGGTCAACCTCGGCTACCAGGTCGTCCTGCCCCGCGATGGCGTCACCGGCATCCCCGCGGACTACGCCGAGTCGATGATCGACGGCACCCTGGCCCTGCTGGCCACCGTCACGGCGATCGATGACGTGATCGAGGCCTGGGGCGCCGCCCGATGACCGACGACGAGATCCGCGCCGATGTCGAGTGGGGCACCACGCCCTCGCTGGTCCGGGGCGCGGCTGCTCGCCACGGTGACGCCGAAGCGGTGGTCGACGGCGACGTGCGCCTCACCTTCGTCGACCTGTCGGACCGCGTCGACGGTGCGGCCCGGGCCTTCGTGGCCGCCGGCCTCCAGCCCGGCGATCGAGTGGGGGTCTGGGCCCCCAACTGCTGGGAGTGGGTCGTCACCCTGCTCGGGGTCCATGCCGCCGGGGGCGTCGTGGTGCCGCTCAACACCCGGTACAAGGGCGGCGAGGCAGCCTGGATCCTCGACCGCAGCCGGGCCCGGTTCCTGGTGACCGTCGACGGCTTCCTGGGCAACGGCTACGTCGGGATGCTGGCCGGCCAGGAGCTGCCCCACCTGGAGCAGACGATCGTCATCCGCGACGAGGCGCCTGCGGGCGCCGTCGGGTGGGACCACTTCCTCGCCTCGGGCGGGCGGTCCGACGATGCCGAGGTCGGTCAGCGGCGCGAGGCCCTCTCCTCGGACGCTCTGTCCGACATCATCTTCACCTCGGGCACCACCGGGCGGCCCAAGGGCGTCGAGACCACCCACGGCCAGACGTTGCGCACCTTCGGGATCTGGTCCGACGTCGTGGGCCTCGCCGCCGGCGACCGCTACCTCATCGTCAACCCCTTCTTCCACACCTTCGGGTACAAGGCCGGCATCATCGCCTGCCTGCTGGCCGGGGCGACCATGGTGCCGGTGCCGGTGTTCGATCCGGAGGCGGTGATGCGCACCATCGATGCCGAGGACATCTCGGTGCTGCCGGGTGCGCCCGCGCTCTACCAGACCATCCTCAACCACCCCGACCGGCCCTCGATGGACAGCTCCCGCCTCCGCCTGGCCGTCACCGGGGCGGCTCCCGTGCCGGTCAGCCTGGTGGAACGGATGCGCAACGACCTGGGCTTCGACACCGTGCTCACCGCCTACGGGCTGACCGAGGCCACCGGTGTGGTGTCCATGTGCCGGGCCGACGACGACGCCGAGACGATCTCCACCACCTCGGGCCGGGCCATCCCCGGGGTGGAGGTCCGCATCGTGGGGGAGGACGGCGCCGAGGCCTCCCGCGGCACGCCGGGGGAGATCGTCGTCCGCGGCTTCAACGTGATGAAGGGCTACTTCGAGGATCCGGAGAAGACGGCCGAGGCCATCGACCCTGACGGGTGGCTCCACACCGGCGACGTCGGGGTGATGGACGAGCGGGGCTACGTCGACATCACCGACCGCACCAAGGACATGTTCATCTGCGGCGGGTTCAACGCCTACCCAGCCGAGATCGAGTCCATCCTCTCCGAGCACCCGGCGGTGGCCCAGGCCGCGGTGGTCGGCGTGCCCGACGAGCGGATGGGCGAGGTCGGCTTCGCCTGGCTGGTGCCGGCGGCCGGCGTCGACCCTCCCGACGAGGCCGAGGTGGTGGCCTGGTCGCGCGAGACCATGGCCAACTTCAAGGCCCCCCGCCACGTCCGCTGGACTGAGGCCCTGCCCCTCAACCCCAGCGGCAAGATCCAGAAGTTCCTCCTCCGCGACGACGCCGTCGCCGCGCTGTCCGCACCACCGACCGGAGACCATCCGTGACCCTCGCCCTGCTGCTCGCCGACATCGCTGACGAGGACCTGGCGTCCTACGGGGCGATCAGCGTCGGACTGCTGATCCTCCGGGTGGTGACGGGGCTCACCATGGCCGCCCACGGCTACAACAAGTTCTTCGGCGGCGGGAAGATCCCGGGGACGGCGCGGTGGTTCGACTCCATGGGGATGCGCCCGAACGGCAAGGTCCACGCCGTCCTGGCCGCATCCACCGAGCTGGGCGGGGGTGTGCTCTTCGCGGTCGGGCTCCTCACCCCCCTGGCGGCCGCATCGATCGTGGGCCTCATGGTCGTCGCCGGATGGACGACCCACCGCAACGAGGGGTTCTTCATCGTCGGAGGGGGCTGGGAGTACAATCTCATCCTGTCCATCATCGCCATCGGGGTGGCCACCATGGGCCCGGGAGAGATCTCCCTCGACTGGGTGCTGGGCCTGGATCCGGCCTTCGATCCCAACGTCGGCCTGGCCGTCTCGGCCGGCCTCGGGCTGATCGCCGGGGTGGGCCTGCTGGCGGCCTTCTACCGGCCGCCCGCGCCCGAGCCCTCCGACAGCGAGGCCTGAGCTGGTGGCCGCCGACCGGTCACCCGAGGGCGAGGAGGCGCCCGCCTCGGAGGAGGAGCTGCGCGCCGCAGACGGTCGGCGCCCCGGCCGTCGCGGTCGGGCCACCCGCCAGCGCCTCCTGGACTGCACCGCGACCATGCTCAACAGCAGCTCCTACCGGGAGCTGAAGGTGGTCGACATCGCTCGGGAGGCCGGCACCAGCCCGGCGACCTTCTACCAGTACTTCGCCGACGTCGAGAGCGCGGTGGTGGTGCTGGCCGAGGAGATGGCGGCCGAAGGTCGGCGCTTCGGCGACCACGTCCGGGCCAGCACCTGGCGGGGGAAGAAGGGCTACGCCGCATCCGAGGCCCTGGTCGACGAGATCATCGGGTTCTGGGAGGAGCACCGGTCAGTGCTGCGGGTCGTCGACCTGGCCACCGCCGAGGGCGACGGTCGCTTCGCCAACGTCCGCACCCGCCTCCTCAACGACCTCAACAACGCCCTGGCCCAAATCATCGAGGAGATGCAGGCCAGCGGTCGCGTGCCCACCGATGTCGAGGCCCAGGCCACCGCCGGGGTGCTGGTGGCCATGCTCGTCCACGTCTCGGCCCATCGGTACGGCTTCGAGTTCTGGGGGGTCCGCACCGCGGATCTGCGGACGGCCATGGCCCGCATCGTGTTCTGGTCCGTGTCCGGTCAGAAGCCCCCCGCCGGTTGACCCGGATGACGAGCGCGACGGGACCGCAGGGCGGAAGAGGCGACCCTCGTAGGGTGTTTCCCCTCTTCGGAAGCGTTGATCTGATCAGAGGGCGAGGCCTGCGTGCACGACGACCGTGAAGTGACCGAGCTCGACCTGCTCATCATCGGGGCGGGCACCGGCAACACCATCCTCGGACCCGACTTCGACGACTGGCGGGTCGGCATCGTCGAGCGCGACCTGTTCGGCGGGACCTGCATGAACCGGGGCTGCATCCCGACCAAGATGCTCGTCTACACCGCCGACCTGGCCCACCAGGCGGGCGACCTGGGTCGGTTCGGCATCGACGCCGAGGTGCACGGGGTGCGCTGGGCCGACGTCGTCGACCGCGTGTTCGACCGCATCGACCCGATCGCCCCCGCCGGCGAGGAGTACCGGGAGGGCCAATCGAACGTCACCGTCATCCGCGGCGACGGGCGGTTCGTGGCCGACAAGACCATCGAGGTGGACGGGGTCCACTACCGGGCCGACCAGATCGTCCTGGCCGCCGGCGCCCGGCCCGACATGCCTCTGATCCCCGGCCTCGAGACGGTCCCGTTCGAGACGTCCGACACGATCATGCGGCGTCGTGAGCTACCCGAGCACCTGATAGTGATCGGCGGCGGCTACGTCGCCTCCGAGCTGGCCCACGTGTTCGGTGCCCTGGGCAGCCGCATCACGATCGTGAACCGCAGCGGGCAACTGCTCCGCCACGAGGACGAGGCGGTGAGCCAGCGGTTCACCGAGTGCGTGCAGCGGCGCTTCGAGGTCCTGCTCGACACCGACATCGAGCGCGTGCGGGGCGTTGACGGCGACATCACCGTGGACGTCATGGACGGCCACGGTCGGAGGTCGCTGGAGGGCGACGCGCTGCTGGTGGCCACCGGTCGCATCCCGAACGGTGATGAGCTGCAGGTCGTCAAGACGGGCATCACCCTCGACGGCGCCGGCTACGTGCCGACCGACGAGTTCTACCGGACCGAGGTCGAGGGCATCTGGGCCCTGGGCGACATCACCACCCCCCTCCAGCTCAAGCACCTCGCCAACGCCCAGGGCCGAGTCGTCGCCCACAACCTCGTCCACCCCGACGACCTGCGCCCGATGCGTGCGACCCACGTGCCCCACGCCGTGTTCACCCACCCGCAGGTCGCGTCGGTGGGCATCACCGAGCAGGTCCTGCGGGTCGCGGGCCGGGACTACATCACCGCGACCCAAGCCTACGGCGATGTGGCCTACGGCTGGGCCATGGAGGAGACCGACGGCTTCGCCAAGCTCATCGCGGATCCCGACAGCCGACTGCTGCTCGGCGCCCACATCATCGGACCCCACGCCGCCACACTGATCCAACAGCTGATCCAGGGCATGGAGCTGAGCACGACCGTCGACCAGATGGCCCACGATCAGCTCTACATCCACCCTGCGTTGGGCGAGCTGCTCGAGAACGCCCTCCTGCAGCTCTGATCGCCACGGCTCCCGCAGCCGGGGCGGTCGGGACGCAACTGAACGCGTTCTACTGCACAGGTGTCATTGCCCTCCGAGGCGCAGCCGAGGAGAACCCGTAGAGCGTGACCCATCCGCTCAGGCCCCCTGGGTAGTGTCCGGGGGTGGCCGCCGTCCTGCCCTGCGACCGCCTCACCGTCGGCCTCCAGCTGCCGATCCAGGCCCAGAGCACCGTCTTCGTCGAGCCGTGGGAGGCAACGGCGGGCGCCGATGAGCTGCGGGCCGTGGCCCAGGCCGCCGACGCCGCCGGGTTCGGCTACGTGGCGGTGTGCGACCACGCGGCGGTGCCGATCGACAAGGCCGAGGCCATGGGGGCGGAGTGGTGGGACACCATCGCCACCCTGTCCTGGTTGGCCGGCCTCACCGAACGGGTCCGCCTGCTGTCCCACGTGTTCGTGCCCGCCTACCGCCACCCGCTGGCCACCGCCAAGGCCTGGGCCACCCTCGACGTCGTCTCCGGCGGCCGCGCTGTCATGGGTGTCGGTGCCGGCCACGTGGAGGGCGAGTTCGCCGCTCTCGGCGTGCCCTTCGCCGAACGGGGTGCACTGCTGGACGAGGCGATCGACGCGCTGCGGACCTGCTTCGCCGACGAGGTGCCGACCCTCGAGGGCGAGCGGTGGCCGGCCGCGGGGCTGGCCCAGCGGCCCCGCTCGCTCCAGGACGGTGGGCCCCCGATCTGGGTGGGCGGGTCGTCGAAGCCCGCCGTCCGCCGGGCGGCGCAGCGGGGCGACGGCTGGCTGCCCCAGGGCCCCCTGTCGCCCGAGGTGGTCGACCGGCTGCGGGCCGAGATGGTGGCCTGCGGTCGTGAGGGCGAGGCCTTCGACCTCGGTGCCCTGGCCGGCCCGGTCTACGTCGGCGAGGCCGACTGGGACGTCGGCCCGGGCATCACCGGCCCCGCCGAGAAGGTGGCCCACATCCTGGCCAAGCTGGCCGGCGTGGGCGCGGTCCAGGTCCAGGTCCGACCCCGGTCCCGTTCCGTCGACGAGCTGGTCGACCAGATCGGTCGCCTCGGCACCGACGTCCTCCCGTTGCTGGCCGAGGTCCGTCCCCGGCCGTTGTTCGGCTAGCGATGGCCGCCGCGTCCCACGGGAGCTGCGCCGGTCGCCGTGCCCCTACCGTGTCCACCCCATCCGTCTCCCCCTCTGAGGTCCTCTCGTGCTCTTCGACGGCAAGGTCGCCATCGTCTCCGGCTCCGGCCCCGGACTGGGCAAGGAGGTGGCCCTGGGCCTGGCCCGGGAGGGGGCCGACGTGGTGGTCGGCGCCCGCCGGGCCGACGGCGTGGCCAAGGTGGCGGCCAAGATCGAGGCCCTGGGACGGCGGGCGCTGCCGGTCACCTGCGACGTCACCGACCCCGATGCCTGTCAGGCCCTGGTCGACCAGACGGTGGCCGAGCTGGGCGGGGTCGACATCCTGGTGGCCAACGCCTACCACGACGGCGACTTCAGTCCCGTGCTCCACGCCGACCTCGAGACGTGGCGCACCACGATCGACGTCAACCTGTTCGGTGCCGTGCACATGACCCGCGCCGTGGCCTCGCCCATGAAGGCGCGGGGCGGCGGTCGCATCGTGATGGTCAACACCATGTCGACCGAGCGGATCCAGCCCGGGTTCGGGATCTACGCGGCATCCAAGGCCGCTCTCAAGTCGATCACCCGCACGCTGGCCCAGGAGCTCGGACCCGACGGCATCCGGGTCAACGGGGTGCACCCGGGCTACATCTGGGGCCCTTCGGTCGAGTGGTTCTTCAAGCAGCAGGCCGAGGAGCGCGGCATCACCCCCGAGGACGTGTACGCCGAGGTCGCGGCCGAGACGGCCCTGGGCTACATCCCCGACGCCGCCGAGATCGCCGGTGCGGTGCTCCTCCTCGCATCCGACCTGGGCCGGTCCATCACCGGCCAGGCCCTGGGGGCCAACGCCGGCCAGTGGTTCCACTGATGCCCCGGTGCGTTGCGCCGATCGTGGAGTAGGCCGGATCCATGGACGCTGCCGATGGCACCGCCACCTTCTCCGACCCCGTCCCCGGCCTCTGAGGAACCTCTTGTGATCACCCTCCACGCCCTGCTCGTCCGCCGCTCGGACCTGACCCACCAGGAGTTCCTCGACCACTGGCACGGGACCCACGGTCCACTCATCCGCGACACCCCCGGTCTGGCTCAGCACCTGATCGCCTACACCCAGCACCCGCTGACGGCGTCGGCGTCGGGGCTGGGCCTGGACGGCTTCGACGGCATCACCGTGCAGACCTTCGCCGACTGGGACGCCTTCCTCGCCTTCGCGTCCGGTCCGGACGCCCATCTCATGAACGACGACATGGCCAGCTTCCTCGACGTCGAGGGCCTGCGGGTGACCCTCACCGAGGACCCGGTGGCGGTGATCGGCCCGCTCACCTCCGGGGCCGGCCAACCGTGACCGACATGCAGGGGCGCGTCGCCCTGGTCACCGGGGGTGGGTCCGGCATCGGAGCCGAGGTGTGCCGGCGGTACGCGGCCCGGGGGGCCCGGGTTGCGGTTCTCGACCGCGACGGTGACACGGCCGCGGGGGTGGCGGACGAGGTCGACGGCCTCGCCCTCGTCGCGGACGTCGCCGACGCGCCCGCCATCGATGCCGCGGTCGCCCGGACGGTGGATGAGCTGGGCGGGCTCACCGACCTGGTGGCCAACGCCGGCGTCGGCCGGGCCAAGGGCTTCACCGACTACACCGACAGGGAGTGGGCCCTCATCGTGGGGGTCAACCTCACCGGTACGTTCCACTGCATGCGGGCTGTCATCCCGGTGATGAGGGCCGCAGGCCGCGGCGCCATCGTCAACGTGGCCTCCCTCACCGGCGTGCGCCCGACCATGGGTGAGGCGCCGTACTCGGCGGCCAAGGCCGGCGTGATCGCCCTCACCGCCTCCGGTGCGCTGGAGGCGGCGCCGACCGTGCGGGTGAACTGCGTGGCTCCCGGGATGATCGACACCCCCCTGACCCAGATGGTGACCGAGAACCCCCAGTGGCGGGCGGGCGCCGAGGCCGGCACCCCGCTGGGTCGGATCGGCGCCGCCCGCGAGGTGGCCGACGTGGTGCTGTTCCTCGCCTCCGACGCCGCGTCGTACATCACCGGCCAGACGATCGTGGTCGACGGCGGCAGCATCCTGCCCAGCCTCCAGTCCGACGCACTGCTGCGGGCCATCTCGTCCGACGGCGCCACCTGAGAGTCCCGGACCGCGCCCTCGGTGGCATGGCGGACCGACCGTCGGTGCGCGCCTCGGGCCCCGGCCACTAGAACAGGTTCTCACCACCGCCGGACGAGGAGACGACATGGGCCAGGACGTGGGCAGTGGCAAAAGCCGGCGAGGTCGGCCCATCGAGCTGGGCGGCGCCCTGGTGACCCTGGTGGAGCCGCACCAGGGCCACGCGGTGGACTACAACCGCTGGTACGAGCGGGACCACTTCTACGCCGGGTGCATGCTCGGGGCCTGGACCATCTCCGGGTCCCGGTACGTCGCCACCCGGGATCTGAAGGCCCTGCGGGCCGAGCCCTCGACCGTCGCCCCCGATCCCACCGCCGGCTCCTACCTCTCCCTCTACTGGCTGGTGGCCGGCAAGTTCGGCGAGTGGATGGAGTGGGGCACCCGCCAGGTGAAGTGGCTCCACTCCGAGGATCGGATGTTCCCGCACCGCGACCACGTCCACACGGTGATGTACCGCTTCCACTCCGAGGTGCCGGGCCGGGAGGACGGGGTCCCGGTCGAGCTGGCGCTCGACCACCGCTCGCCGTCGCTGGTGATGACCCTGGTCGACCGGGCCGACGGGATCGACTCCGCCGCCGTCGCCTCGTGGTGGCGGGCCCGGGAGCTGGGCGCCGAGGTCACCGCGGTGTTCGAGCCGGTGCCCATGCCCACCGACGCTCCCAGCGACGTCCCCGCCGAGCGCACCGGAGACCGGACCCTCCTGCTGGCCTTCGTCGACGCCGACGTGGCCGAGGGCTGGGATGACGGGTGGAGCGAGGTGCCCGAGGCCCTGGCCGAGGCCGGCCTGGGCACGGTGGCCTTCCACGGACCGTTCACAGGCACCATCCCCGGCACCGACACCTACGCGGATGAGCTCTGGTAGTCAGGCGGGGGTGATGCGGTAGGCGCAGCAGGCGTCGCCGGCCAGGAGGTGCTGGGTGCGCTCGACCACCACCTGGTCGCCCAGCACGCGCTGGAACAGCTCCAGCTCGCCGCCGCAGAGCCCGGCGCAGGAGCGGGCCGCGGCCCGGATGGGGCAGTGGCGCTCCACCAGCAGCAGCTCGCCGTCCTCGTCGAGCACCTCGGCCTCGTAGCCCTCGGCCGAACGCCGGTCGGCCAGGGCCTCGACCCGGCGTCGGAGCCCGGCTCGGCGGGGCAGGTCGGAACGGAAATCTGGATGAGATAGATCGCTGGTTCGCAGTTCGTCCAGCTGACCCGTGAGCTGACGAAACGCTGATTGACCGATGTTGCCCTGCTTGGACTGAAACGCCCACTGCTC
>JBBSME010000039.1:0-23011 GCA_038233335.1 Acidimicrobiales bacterium
CCCTCGTCGTGTCCGCAGTAGACCACCGGGACCCCGGCGGCCATGGTCGGGAAGACCTTGGCTGATCGCACCGAGCGGTAGATCGGGTCGTCCCGCACCGAGGCCAGTCCGATGCGGGCGGTACGGAGCAGAAGGGCCACCTCGTCCGGGGCCACCGGGTTGCGGAACTCGATGTTGGCCAGGCCGCGCCGTCGTGCCGAGTCCACCAGGGCGGGCTTCTCCGACCCACCTCCGACCATGAGGAACCGGACGGGCCGGTCGGCGAGGTGCTCCGCCGCGTCCAGCACCACCTCGAGGCCGTGGGCTCGGCCGTGGGTCCCGGCGTACAGCACGATCGCGTCGTCCTTGTCCTCCTCACCCGGAGCATCGATGTCACCGGCGTCCTCGACCGGGTGGAACATGGCGGTGTCGACACCGTTGGGCAGCCAGCAGAGGTGGTCGGGTTCGACTCCCTTGGCCAGGACTGCGTCCCGCACCCCCTCGGTGACCACGGTGACGAGGTCGCACCGGTGGAGCACCCAGGCCTCGAGCCGCCGCAGCACGGCCACGGGGATCCGCCCGCCCAGGGCGCCGGACGCAGCGATGACGTCGACCCAGAGGTCGGCCACGTTCAGGACGACCCGACCGCCCCGCGCCTTCGCCCACAGAACGGGGGCCAGGGCCCCGAAGAGCGTGGGGTACTCCACCACCGTCCACCGAGCACGACCGGCGTGGGCCAGGCCCAGTACCGACATCACCCCGAACGAGAGGTAGTTGGCCATGCGCGCCACGCCCCCTCCCATGGCGGCGTACACCCAGACCCGCACGACGCGGATCCCGTCCTCCACGCCGACCTGGACTGGCCGGCGCCTCCAGCCGGGGAAGATGCGACCGGTCGGGTAGCTGGGGAGGGCGGTGACCACCTCGACGGAGTGACCGGCGTCGCGCAGCTGCGCGCACATCGCGCCCAGTCGGACCTGGGCCGCGCCTCGTTCCGGGGAGAAGTACTGGGTGACCACCAGGAAGTCGACCTCGGGGCGGGGCGGCCGGCCCATCACCGGTCCCTCGCGGGATCAGGGGCCGCGGGGGCGCGGAGATCCAGGCCCCACTGGCGGGCCAGCACGTCGGCCACCTGGTCCTCGAAGGCGTCGAGGGTGACCGTCGCCGCGAAGGCACGGGCGTCGATGGCCATCGACGTCCAGCGCTCGCGATCGCCGACCAGGGCCACGATCGCCTCGGCCATGGCCTCGACGTCGGCCGGGTCGACCACCACCCCTCGACTGCCGCCACCCGAGATCTCCGCCGCGACCGGGCTCTCGGAGAAGATGGGGACCGTGGCGTGGACCATCCCTTCGAGGAGCACCTTGCCGTAGCCCTCCTGGCGGGTCGTCAGCAGGTGGAGGTCGGCGTGGGCGAAGGACTCGAGCACCGCCCCGTGCTCCAGCGATCCCAGGAAGCGGACCGCATCCTCGATGCCCAGCTCCCGGCTCAGCGCCTCCAGCGCGGCGCGCTGCGGCCCGTCGCCGATCACGTCGAGGACGAGATCGACCCCTGCGTCCCGCGCCGCGGCCACGGCGCGCACCGATGCCTGCTGGTTCTTGTTCGGTGTCAGTCGCCCGACGACCACGGCGCGCCACGGACCGGAGTGGCTCGGGTCGGAAAGGCGCTCGAGCTTGGAGGCCACGCCCGGGGCCGCGTCGGCCCAGTCGTCGGCCGAGAACGAGGGGCTGAAGAAGGGCTCGAGGTGGGGGCGCTGCGGGTCAGGGCTGGAGTACACGCTGACGGGACCGCCGAACCACCGGGTGGCCAGGAGTCGCCGCTGCAGGGCGAAGAAGCGGGGCTCACCCGCGTACGAGCGCCAGACCCCGGCGTAGAGGGCGTAGCGGTGGTCCACCGCCCGCCAGGTGGACAGGATGGCCACCAGGCCGATGTTGCACGGGCACCGGAGGTGCACGGCGTCGACCTGACGGGCCACCCGCCGGGTCGCACGGGCCCACGGCACGAGGTGGCGGATCATCCCCAGCTTGGCCAGGAGGGTGTTGCCACCAGCCCGGCGCAAGGGTTCGATGCGCACGTGGGGCGTCCCGTAGGGCGCGAAGCCCACCGGGGGTGGCCCCGGATCGAGGGGAGCGCAGATGACGAGCTCGTCGACGAGGTCGGCCCAGCGGTCGAGCTGGGCGACCACCGGTTCCAGGGCGCACAGCCGACCCTCGGCGTCGTGGTAGTGCTGGGTGTCCCCGATGATCGCCAGGCGGAACGGTCGGCGAGGGGCGACGGCGTCGCTCACCGGCTGGCCAGGGCCGGCACGCGAGGACCGTCGGCGACCATGCGGTCGGCCAGGCGCCGGCTCAACCGCACCCGGCGGGCGGTCGAGGGCAGGTGGAGCGCCTCGGCCGCCAGCAGCGCCGCCATCTGACCGGGCCCGACGCGCCGCTTCCGGTGGTAGGGCACGACCGACGTGACGATCCCTAGCAAGAGGTCCTCTCGCGCCTGGCGGCGGGTGTGGTAGCGGCTGGTGTAGTAGAGGATCGACGGCTGCGGCATCGGTCCGGACCGGTCACGGCTGCGGAAGCCGTCCCAGGAGCCATCGGTCCTCAGACCGCCCGTGGCCGCCTTGAGGTGGCGGCGGACGGCATGGGGGTTGTGCACCACGAGGCGCCCGGCCCGCTGGGCTCGGAGGCCGAACTCGGCATCACCGCGTCGCTGGCGGTCGAACTGCTGGTCGAACAGGCCCAGCTCGTCGAACAGCTCTCGCCGACACATGCCGTTGCCCGAGTCCCACTGGTCGGCGACCCGGAAGTAGGAGTAGTTCTCAGGCACGGGCGCGCCGACGACGGCGCGCGACGCCCCCGTGGAGAGGTCCGCGTCGTACCGGATCAGCCCGTCGAGGTGCTGGGCCAGGAAGTCCTCGTCGATCTCGGAGTCGTCGTCGACGAAGGCGATCCAGTCGCCCACCGCCCGCTGCACGGCGGCGTTGCGGGCGACCCACTGGCCCCTCTCGTCTTGGAGCACGACCTCGAGCGGAAGCCCGTCGAAGCCCTCGTAGTCGCCCGGGTCGCGCCTGTCCGGGTCGTTCTGGTCGACCACGACGACCTGCACCGGAGCCAGGCTCTGGCGCTGGAGCTGGGACAGGACGGCACGGACCATCTCCCCGCGGCCGAGGGTCGGCAGCACGACGGTGACGGAGGGGTCGGGGGGAAGCGGTCGGGACGGGCGCGCCGGCAGGGGCGACTGCGCCAGGGCGGCACTGGCCCCGCAGGCCCGGCGGCTGCTGGCCCAGGCCCGGGCCGTGGCCACCGGGGAACGACCGGAGACCACCCGCCGGGCCGCGGCGTAGGTGACCCACTTGCGTCCGAAGCTCCGCCGCAGGAACGTGAGGCGGTCGTGGTCGGTCAGGGGCTCGGATGGCATGCGCCGCTGGCCCACCAGCTCGGGTGCGTGCACGATGACGGCACCGCGCCGGATGAGCCGGTGGCCGAGCTCGAGCCCAGCGCCGGTCGCCCCCTCGAAGGCCGGATCGAGCCCCCCGAGGTCGCGGAGCACCTGGGTGCGCACCAGCAGCGCGGCGAGCGACAGCCGCCAGGAGACGCCAGCTTCGTCAGGCCCCGGATCGCAGGTCAGCGGCCAGGTCGGGTGGATGTAGTCGTACTCCGCGGGCAGGCCTCCGAGACCGAGGGCGATGCCGGCATGGCAGGCATCGGCCCGCCCCGTCGCCAGCGAGGCCACCACGTCGCCGGCCGGCTCACCGAGGAGGGGGTCCCAGAGCAGGATCCACTCCGCATCGGTGTCGCCGACGAGGTCGTCGAGGACCGGTCCGGCCCGACGGACGTCGTCGGGGAGGACGTGGGTCGCGGCGAAGCCCGAGACGGGGCGAGGTGGCTCTCCCCAGCAGGCCACGTCGATCCCTCGATCCATCCCGGTCCCCTCGTGTCCCTGCCAGCGGGCCCCCTAGGGTAACCAAGACCACTCCGGCGGCCGCTCTCGCCGTGATCCTCGACTCCCCTCGTGCCGCCCCCCTCACCCCCCCGTCGCCCCGACCCGGGCCCCGTCTCGGTGGTGCTGTGCACGTGGAACGGGGCCCGGTGGCTCCCCAGCCTGCTGGCGTCGCTGCGGGACCAGCAGCGCCCCCCTGACGAGCTGATCGTCCAGGACGACTGCTCCGACGACGCGACGGTCGACCTGGTCGACGCGTTCGCGCCGGGCGCGGGCTTCCCGGTGCGCCTGGAGCGCAACCGGGTTCGGCTGGGCAGCACCCAGAACTTCGGGGTCGCCCTGGCCCGCGCGCGGGGCGAGGTGGTGGCCCTGGCCGACCAGGACGACCTCTGGTACCCCGCCAAGCTGGCCCGGGTGGCCGAGGAGTTCGCCGCCGACCCCACCGTGACCATGGTGTTCTCCGACGCCGACCTGATCGCCGAGGACGACCGCCGCCTGGGCCAGCGCCTGTGGTCGACCCGGATGGTCGGCCGAGGGCTGAACTCCAACTCGGTGGTGACGGTGCGCGACTTCGCCCGCCGCCCCCTGACCACGGGGTGCACCATGGCCGTTCGGCGGCGAGCCATCGAGGCCGCCCTGCCCCTCCCCCGCCAGCTCGACCACCCCGAGGCCCCCCTCCGCCACGACCGCTGGCTGTCGCTGGTCGCGGCCTCGGTGGGGACGGTGCGGGCCGTGCCCGACCCGCTGCTCGGGTTCCGCGTGCACGCCACCCAGGAGACCGGGGTGCTGGTCGACGGCGAGCGTGGTCGAGCCTTCGTCCGGGCCGCACGCCACCTCGCCGGGGGACGCTCCACCTCGGAGGAGCACGAGGTGCGGGCCGTCCAGCTGGAGGTGGCCGCCGACCGAGCCGACGCGCTGGGGGACTTCGAGTCCGCCCGCGCCGTGCGGGAGGTGGTGGCCCACCACCGCCACCGGGCCGCGGTGAGCCGCGGCCAGACGTCTCTGGTCGCGGTGGCGGCGGAGGCGCGCCACGGCCGCTACGGCACGGACCACTTCGCCCTCGCCGCGGTGGCCGCCGACGTCGTGCGCGCCACCAGGAGGGGGTGACGGGTGACCCGGCTGCACCGGATCCGGGTGCTGATGTGCACCGACTCACTGGCGGTCGGAGGCGCCGAGCGGGTCGCCGTCGACCTCGCCAACACCCTCGACCGCGACCGGCACGACGTGACGTTCTGCGCCACGCGCGCCGGGGGCCCCCTGGGCGCGTTGCTGTCGGCCGACGTGGAGGCACTGGTGCTCGGACGGGCGGCGACGTGGGACCTGCCCAAGCTGGTCCGCTTCGCGGGGTGGGTGCGGGAGCGGGAGATCGACATCATCCACACCCACGGACGCGGGACGATGCGCTTCGTCACCCTGGCCCGGGCCCTGGGCCGGATCCGCAGCCGTCACGTGTTCCACGACCACTACAACTGGCTGCACGTCGACCGACGGGCCGGCCCCGCGCTGGCCCGGCCCCTCCAGGCCGTGGACGCCTACCTCGGAGTGGACTCCCGGCTGTGCGCCTGGGCGAGGGACACCGCGGGTGTCGATCCGGGTCGGATCCACCTGGTGCGCAGCGGCGTGGACCTCACCCGGTTCGCCTCCGTGCGACCGACGGACCTGCGACGCGAGATCGGCGCGGCCGACGACGCAGTGCTCCTGGTCATGGTGGGGAACCTCCGCCCCCAGAAGGACCACCCCACCCTCTTCCGAGCCCTGCACCTGCTCACGCCCGAGGAGCGCGATCGCATCCGGGTCGCGGTCATCGGCAGCACGTCGGTCGACCCGGACTACCACGCCGGGTGCGTGGCCATGATCGACCGACTCGAGGTGGGCGATGTGGTCCACCTCCTCGGCTCCCGCGACGACGCCCCCGCCCTCATCGCCGGCGCCGACGCCGGGCTGGCCACGTCCAAGAACGAGACGGGGCCGCTGGTCGTGCTGGAGTACATGGCGGGGGGGCTGCCGTTCCTCGCCACCGACACGGGCGAGATCGCCCACGCCGTGCGCGACCTGGGCGTGGGCTGGGTCACACCGCCCCGCGACGCCGGGGCCCTGGCCGCCGCGCTCCGGGAGCTGCTGGCCCTGTCGCCCGAGGCCCGCCGTCGGATGGGTCGACGGGCGCGGGCCGAGGTGGCCGCCCACTTCGATCAGCGCGACGTCACCCGCCGGGTCGAGGGCCACTACCGGGCCGTCCTGGGGCTCGGCGGGGACGTCGAAGGTGACTCGCAACCGAGAGCACTCGCTCTGTAGTCTCCCTCGGGCTGGCGCGGCCAGTGAGGTCGGATCCAGGGCGCAACAGGCCGCCGAGGGCGGGGAGGCTCCATGCAAGCGGTGCACGACAAGTCCGAGGTCAGCATCGGCGAGTACCTCGCCGTGCTCCGGAGGCGGTGGCTCTGGGTCGCGGGCACGGTCGTCGTGCTGGTCGGCCTGGTCCTGGCGCGCGATCTCCAGCAGGACCCGGTCTACCGGGCCTCGACCCAGCTGCTCCTGCAGTCCAAGGCGTCGGAGAACATCTTCCAGCCCATCGCGCAGTCGCCCGATCCCACCCGCGCCGTGCAGAACGAGCTCCGGATCATCAACTCCCGGGTCGTGCGCAGCCAGGCCCGGGAGGCCTACGGCGGCCCCATCTCCGTGAGCGCCGTGGCCGGTGGCGACGACGACATCATCATCCTCTCGGCCACCGACACCAACGCGGCGGAGGCGGCCCGCAAGGCCAACGTCTACGCCGAGACCTACCAGTCGGCGCGGGTGGCGGCGCTGCTCGAGGACCTCACCACCGCCCGCGCCGTCCTCCAGACCCAGATCGACGACTTCCAGGGCCAGATCGACGCGGTCAACGGGCCCGTGGCGCTCCTTGACGAACGGATCGTCGACACGCCCCTCGACGATCCCCGGCTTCCCGCCCTGCAGGCCCAGCGCGACCAGGTGCAGCGCCAGACCGACGGGCAGCGCCAGGAGCTGGAGACCCAGCTGGCCGACTACCAGCAGCGGCTGCAGATCCTCCAGCTCTCCGAGCGGCTCACCACCACCGGTGGGGTCCAGATCCTGAACCCGGCCCAGACCCCGAGCTCGCCGGTGTCGCCCACCATCCTCCGCGACGTGATGCAGACCCTGATCATCGCTCTGTTCCTCGGCGTGGGGCTCGCCTTCCTGCGTGACCAGCTCGACGACTCGGTGCGCACCAAGGCCGACCT
The DNA here is from genome assembly GCA_038233335.1 of Acidimicrobiales bacterium. GTDB lineage: Bacteria > Actinomycetota > Acidimicrobiia > Acidimicrobiales > Iamiaceae > Iamia. The sequence continues at coordinate 7,149 of JBBSME010000039.1, forward strand.
GGACCGGCTGGCCCCGGCTGTGCCCGGACTGGTCATGATCCCGCAGGACACGGCCTGGCGATCCGCCAACGAAGCACGTCTCAGCACGGTGGTCGACCCCAGCTCGGCCGTGTCGGAGTCGTTCCGCGCCCTGCGCACCTCGCTGCAGTACCTGTCGCTCGCGCGTCCGATGGCCTTGGTGCAGCTCACCAGCGCCAACGCTGGCGAGGGCAAGACGACCACGCTGGCCAACCTGGCCGTGGCCTTCGCCCGAGCGGGGAAGAAGGTCTGCGTGGTCGGCTGCGACCTGCGCAAGCCCCGCCTGGCCCCGTTCTTCGAGGTCGATCCCTCCATCGGGCTCACCCAGGCCCTCCTGGGCGAGCGCACCGTGCGAGAGGCCATCCAGAGCTCGCCGGTGCACCCCAACATCGATGTCCTGGATGCAGGGCCCCGCCCCCCCAACCCGTCCGAGCTGCTCAGCCTCGATCGCACCAGCACCCTGCTGCGCGGCCTGTGCGCCGACTACTCCATCGTGTTCATCGACTGCCCGCCCGTGCTGCCGGTCACCGATGCCCTGGTGCTGTCGCGGAGCGTGGACGCCACCCTGTTCCTGGCGTCGGCCGAGCGCACGTCCAAGCGGGAGGCCAAGCGGGCCATCGAGATGCTGCAGCAGGTCGACAGCCCGATCATCGGGACGGTCCTCAACGGCGTCCCCGCCGAGGACAGCTACGGCTCCCTGTACGCCTACTACGGCCAAGAGGTGCCCAGCCGCTCGCTGTCGTCCATCCTCCGCCGCCGGGGGCGTCGTCACAGCGACACATCGACGCTCGACACCTCCCACGTGCCCGACCAGGAGGGTCACGAGCCCCAGGACCCACCCCCGGCCGAGGCCGACGACCCCGACCCGGACCGCACGACCACGGGCGTCTGAGGGTCACCGGAGGCCGAGCCTCGGCTCCCACCGCCACCCACCATGCTGCGCCGATCGCCGTCCCCACGCTCGTCTGAGGAGCGATCACCCGCGACTGACCCCGACGGGCCGGTGACGATCCTCGGGATCAGTGCGCTGTACCACGACGCCGCCGCCGCCCTCGTCGTCGACGGGGAGGTGGTCGCCGCGGCCCAGCAGGAGCGCTTCAGCCGGACCAAGCACGATCCCTCGTTCCCGCTCGATGCGATCGAGTACTGCCTGCGGGACGCGGGCATCCCCCCCGGCGGGCTCACCGCCGTGGCCTACTACGACAAGCCGCTCACCACCTTCGTCCGGATCCTCAAGAGCTACGTGGCCGCGGGGCCCACCGGCATCACCACCTTCCCCAAGGCGATGACCGAGTGGTCGACCCGCAAGCTGTGGACCTCCCTGGAGATCGAGCGCGGCATCCGCACCCTCGGTTGGGAGATGCCTGCGGACCTCTACTACGCCGAGCACCACGTCAGCCACGCCGCCGCCGCCTTCTACCCGTCACCGTTCGACCGTGCCGCCATCGTCACCATGGACGGCGTGGGCGAGTGGGCGACCAGCTCGATCGGCCGGGGCCGAGGGTCCTCGGTGGAGCTGCTTCGCGAGCAGCACTTCCCTCACTCCCTCGGCCTGCTGTACTCCGCCTTCACCTACCACTGCGGCTTCCGGGTGAACTCGGGCGAGTACAAGCTCATGGGGCTGGCGCCCTACGGCGAGCCGACCTACGTCGACCGGATCCTCGGACGCCTCCTGGAGCTGTCCGACGACGGCGCCATGCGGTTCGACATGCGGTACTTCGGGTTCCTCGCCGGTCGCACGATGACCAACCGCCGCTTCGACGACCTCTTCGATGGGCCGCCCCGCGCCCCCGAGGCGCCGATCACCCAGCGGGAGTGCGACATGGCCCGCTCGATCCAGGAGGTCATCGAGCGAGCCGTCATCGCCACCGCCCGCACCGCACGCGACGTCACGGGTGAGGAGAACCTGGTCCTGGCCGGAGGGGTGGCCCTGAACTGCGTCGCCAACGGCCGGCTTCTCGACGAGGGCGTCTTCGACGAGATCTGGGTGCAGCCCGCGGCCGGTGACGCCGGCAGTGCCCTGGGCTGCGCCCTCTGGGCCCACCACCAGGCGCTCGGCCACTCGCGGGAGGCGCGCCAGCCCGACGGGATGGCGGGCACGTACCTCGGCCCCGCGTTCTCGGGAGACAGCATCGCCGCCGACCTCGCAGAACGGGACCGCCCCTTCGAACGCCTCCGCGACCCCGACGAACGGGCCGATCGGGTCGCCGAGCTCTTGGCCGACGGACAGGTCGTCGCCGTGCTCCAGGGCCGCATGGAGTTCGGCCCTCGCGCTCTGGGCCACCGATCGATCCTGGCCGATGCCCGCGATCCCGAGGCCCAGCGCACGCTGAACCTGCGGGTCAAGCAGCGCGAGGGCTTCCGCCCGTTCGCCCCGGCGGTGCTGGCCGACCACGTCGCCGAGTGGTTCGACTTCGATGGGCGATCCCCGTACATGACCTTCGTGGCGCCGGTGGCGGACCACCAGCGGGTCGAGCCGCCGGCGGCCGGTCAGGCCCCCACCGCGGTGCTGACCGAGCGCGTCGCGGAGGTCCGCTCGACGATCCCGGCCGTCACCCACGTCGACCACTCGGCCCGCATCCAGACCGTCAGCGAGGAGCAGGCGCCCGCCTTCCACCGGATCCTCTCCGCGTTCCACCGTCGCACAGGCTGCCCGGTGCTCGTCAACACCTCCTTCAACGTGCGGGGCGAGCCGATCGTGGCCACGCCCGAGGACGCCTACCGGTGCTTCATGACCACCGACATCGACTGGCTGCTCCTCGAGGACTGCCTGCTGCGGCGCGATGCCCAACCGGCCTGGACCGGCACGACACGAGAGATCGATCCGGATTGAGGGTCGCGACCCGCACCGTCTCCCCGTCTGGCCACCGGGGTGCGGGGCAGGCATCAGCGCGCTCGACTGTCGACCTCGCCGACCGGTTCCCTGAGCCCTTCGCGGAGGAGCCAATCGGCCCCAGCCGTCCACCGCCTGCCCGCCGAGGTCTCGGGTGACCACCCTGCCGGTCCAGACCAACGGAGCCGCCGCGGCCACCGCACGGCCGTGGGACGTGGCCCCGCCCCGCGCCGTGGCCATGCCCCGCTGGATGGCCCTGCTCGGCCTGGTCCTCGTGGAGGCGGCCATCGGCGTGGCCGCGGCGCGCCTGCCCCAGTTCGGCGCCCTGCACGGCTTGGGCGTGACCGTCGTCGCCGCCTACGCCCTGCTCAAGCGAGACGTGGTCATCAGCGTCTGCGTCCTGGCCTACCTGCCCGGCAGCGAGATCCTGTGGCGGCAGTCCCGCTCCGCCGTCCCCTACCAGTGGGGACCGTACCTGGCCATCGGCATCTGCCTGTTCTGCCTGGTCCTCGTGGTCGCCCGCACCGGCCGGAGCGGCAAGCTGGCCCTCGGCTACCTCGCCCTCCTGATCCCCGGGGTGGTCCTCACCATCTCCACCGCCGGCGCGCAGGCCCGAAGCATCCTCTCCTTCGCCCTCGCCGGCCCGTTCGTCCTGGCCGCGGGAGTGGGCCTGATGTCCCAGCTCCGCGTGGCCCCGTGGCTCTACCGCCGCATCCTCTGGATCGTCTTGATCGGCGCGGTGGGCCCGCTCGCCTTCGCCCTCACCAGCATCCAGGACTACATCGTCAACACCGGCTCCATCGACTTCGCCACCGAGTCGAACTTCGTCACCGCCGGAGGCTTCGGTCCGGTGCAGGTGTCCTCGTTGCTGGGGCTGGGCGCCCTCGTCGCCCTCCTGCTGGTGCTGGCGGAGTCCTCCTTCGCGCCGCGCCTGCTCGCCGGCGTCCTCGGGGTGGCCCTGGCCACCCAGAGCCTCCTCACCTTCAGCCGCGGCGGCATGTTCTCGGTGGCCATCGCCGCCACCGGCCTCATCGTCGTCCTCACCCGGGACCGAGCCAACCGGACGAGGATCTGGGGCCTGGTCGCCGTCGTCCTGGCCATCGGCTACTTCGTCGTCGTGCCCCAGCTGGACTCCTTCACCGACGGTGCCTTCAACGAGCGCTTCAGCGAGACCGAGACCTCCCGCACCGATCTGGCCGCCGACGACCTCGAGAGCTTCTGGGAGAACCCCGTCTTCGGGGTGGGCCCGGGCATGACCAAGTTCCAACGCCTCGGCTATGAGGTGTGCGGGCTGCGCAACGACAGCTGCTCCAGCGAGGCGTCGTCCCACACCGAGTTCACCCGCACCCTCGGCGAGCACGGCCTGGCGGGGGTGGCGGCCCTCGGTGTGCTGGGGACCCTGGCCTTCGGCGCCCTCACCCGCAAAGGCGCCGATCGGGCCCTCGCGGTCACGTTCCTGCTCTGGGCCCTCTCCCAGATGATCTACGCCAACTTCCGGATCGTGGCCGTGCCCCTGGCCTTCGCCTTCGCGTTCATGCGCGTGGGCCCGGCCGACGAGGACGAGGACGATGAGCCCGCCCCGCTCACGGAGGCGGCTCGGGACTGAGGCCTCCAGCCGCGCGCGGGGTCCCCTCCGAGGTCGACGGCCCGTGGCGGGGGGAGGCCGGTGGGGAGGTCAGGTCCAGGCGGTACCGGGCGGAGGGCGCGTCCGGCCCGGGACCACCTCGCCACCCGTTGCGCTCGTAGCACCGCGTCGCGGCCTCGTTGTCCGGCGCGACCACCAGGTCGGCCTCGAGGTGGCCACGGGCCCAGGCCTCGGCCGCGAAGGCCGCCAGCAGCAGGTCGGCCACCCCCTGGCCCCGCGCCGAGCGGGTCACGCCGACCAGCACGACGCGGACGTCGGCGGCCGGGACGGGTGGCTCCGCCGCACCAGCGGACGCCCCGGGCGGGGGCGACGCCGGCGACGGACGCCGACCGATGGCCCGACGGATGCGGGCTCGGACCGCAGGAGACGTGAGCCGGGCCCAGCTGCGAGGCCGCCACGCTCGGACCAGCATCGCTCCGACGGCACGGACCCGCAGGTCGCCGTTGATCGCCCGCTGCGCCTCGGGCGTGGCGCCGACGAGGTAGCCACGAGGCTCGCTCCGCCCATCCACGACCAGGACGAAGGCGTCGGGCCGCAGCCGGTACGCCCGCAACAGAGCGGTGCAGAACCGGGCTCCGAGGGCACTGCTGGAGTAGTCGGGGAACACCTCCCGGTGCAGGCCGGCCAGCGACCCGTCATCGGCCTCGGTCGCGAGCCTGGCCCGCCCCTCACCCATCGGCCACCTCAGGCGCATCCGGCGGCGTGGTCCCCCGCAGCATGTCCAACGCCGAGCGCGCGGCGCGGGGCAGCCGCGACTCCGGGCGGCGGCGTTCGAGGGCGGCCACCGCCCGAGCCGACACCGGGTTCACCAGCGGCTTGAGCACGGGGTGCAGTGTGATCTCCCGGCGGACCGGCACGGCGGCCAGGCCCACGCTCTCCTTGAACCGGTGCAGGGAGTCCCGTCCCGTCTCCGGCCTCAGCGAGCTCAGCCCGTAGGAGACGCTCTCGATGCCGGGCCGCCCCATGAGGCCGCTCAGCAGGGTGAAGAACAGGGCGTGGTTGGGATAGTCGCGCAGGGCCCGGTCGGCCGACACGGTCGCACTGAGCGACGCCCACCGGCCGCACAGGTGCACCTCGCCGAAGGCCACGATCCCCTCGGGTCCGATCGCCCCCCACACCTCGTGGCTGGCCGACAGGCGCCGCGGGCCCCACAGGTCGGTGAACTGGCGGGAGGTCATGTGGGGCACCCCGTGACGCCCTCGGGTGTCGGAGTAGGCCGGGTACCCGCTGGCCGCCACCTCCGACGGCTCGACCTGGCGCACCTCGAGGCGCTTCAGGCCCCGCCGCACCTTGCTCCGGTTGTTGCTGCTGAGACCGTCCAACGAGTAGCCCGGGTCCTCGCAGAGGTACAGGCACGCGTTGGCCCGCGCCGGATCCTCCACCCGGTGGTGGTGCTGGAGCACCAGCCGGCGGTGACGGAACATCTCCCGGCGCTCGGCGGTGGTCACCGGGGCGACGTCGTTGGTGGGGTAGCGGAGGTGTGCGTGGCGGCGGAACCTCATCCACCCGTGTCCCGCACCCGTCCACACCACATCGAGGCCGTCACTGCACAGGTCCGCGATCCACGGGGGCGGCGGAGACGGGACCCGGTCCGACGACACGCGCCGCAGCATGGCACAGGACGGCCTGGACCACGACGATCCCGGACCAGGACGGATCGGACGGGACGGATAGCATGTCTCCCCGAGTCAGGGGGGCCATCCATGATCACCAGCCGACGACCCGCGACCGCGTCGAGACGTTCCACGGAGCACCGCAGGTGATGCTCACGCGCGACCTCGGCCGCTGGCTGTGCCCAGCCGATGCTCCGGTCGTCGACGCGCTAACGCGCATCTCCGCCAACCGCCACGGCATGGTGGTGTGCGTCGAGCACGACGGGCGTCTCGTCGGGGTCCTGACCGACGGCGACTTCCGACGGTGGGTGGTCGACCAGGCCGACCTCGACCTCCATCGTCCCGTGCGGGACCTGCTGACCGGTGCCGCGGTGTCCGCTCCGATCGACAGCCCTCCGGACTTCCTCGCCGGTCTGCTCGACGACCACATCCGCCACGTCCCCCTGGTCGACGAGCGAGGTCACGTGGTGGGCATGGCCACCTCCGAGGCCGGCGGCCTCGAGATCGACGGGCGCCTCATCGGCCACGACCAGCCCACCTTCGTGATCGCCGAGATCGGGATCAACCACAACGGCCGGCTGGACCTGGCCCTGGAGCTGGTCGACCGCGCCGCCGCCGCGGGGGCGGATGCGGCCAAGTTCCAGATGCGGGACCTGTCCTCCCTCTACCGCAACGAGGGCCGGACCCGCGACCCCGGCGAGGACCTGGGCACCCAGTACACCCTCGAGCTGCTGGAACGGTTCGCGCTCTCCGACGACGACCTCTTCGCCTGCTTCGACCGCTGCCGCGAGGTGGGGCTGATCCCCCTCTGCACGCCCTGGGACCTCACCAGCGTGGCCACGCTCGACGGCTACGGCCTGCCCGGCTTCAAGGCCGCGTCGGCCGACCTCACCAACCACGACCTGCTGGCCGCCATGGCCGCCACCGGCCGGCCGGTGATCGCCTCCACCGGCATGTCCGCCGAGAGCGAGATCCGAGAGGCGGTGCGCGTGCTCCAGGGCGCGGGGGCGGCCTACGCCCTGCTGCACTGCAACTCGACCTACCCGGCGCCGTTCAAGGACGTCAACCTGCGCTACCTGACCCGGCTGGGGGAGCTGGGATCCTGCCCGGTCGGCTACTCCGGCCACGAGCGGGGCCGTCACGTGGCCGTGAGCGCGGTGGCCCTCGGCGCCCGCATCATCGAGAAGCACCTCACCGTCGACCGGACCATGGAGGGCAACGACCACAAGGTCAGCCTGCTGCCCAACGAGATGGCGGCCATGGTCACCGAGATCCGCCAGGTGGAGGAGTCCCTCGGCTCGACCCGGGCCCGCACCGTCTCGCAGGGCGAGGCCATGAACCGGGTCACGTTGGCCAAGAGCCTCGTGTCCGCCCGCGACCTCGACGTCGGCCACGTGGTGACGGCCGACGACCTGGCGGTGAGGAGCCCTGGGCGGGGGCTGCAGCCCAACCACCGGGCCGGGCTCATCGGTCGGGCCCTGCACCGGTCCCTGCGGACCGGAGAGTTCTTCTACGCGACCGACCTCGTCGACGAGCGGCCCGAGCCGCGGCCCTACACCTTCCGCCGGCCCTGGGGCCTCCCGGTCCGGTACCACGACCTCGACGGCCTCCTCACCCGGGGGCGGCCCGACTTCGTGGAGTTCCACCTCTCCTACCAGGACCTCGACCTCGATCCGCGCCAGTTCGTGCCCGAGCCCCTCGACGTGGCCCTGGCCGTGCACAGCCCCGACCTGTTCCGCGGCGACCACATCTTGAACCTGGCCGCCACCGACGATCCGTGGTGGGAGCGCTCCCTGGCCGAGCTGCAGCGGGTCGTCGACCTCACCCGGTCCCTCGTCCCCCTGTTCACGACCGAGACGCCCGTGCTCATCGTCAGCCTGGGCGGCTTCACGTCCGACGTCCCCGTCCCGCCGCCCGACCGGGGGCCGATGTACGAGCGGGTCGCCGCCGGCCTGGACCGCCTCGACCTCGACGGCGTCACGCTGGCGGCCCAGACCCTCCCCCCGTTCCCCTGGTACATGGGCGGCCAGCTGCACTGCAACCTGTTCGTCGACCCCGACGACACCGCCGCCTTCGCTCGGGACACGAGCACCGGGCTGTGCCTCGACGTGTCCCACTCCAAGCTGGCCGCCACCACGCGCGGCACGAGCTTCGCCGAGCTGGTCGAGGCCCTCGGGCCCCACACCCGTCACCTCCACCTGGTGGATGCCCAGGGCCAGGACGGCGAGGGGTTGCAGGTCGGCGAGGGCGACATCGACTGGCCAGTGCTGGCCGAGCAGCTCGACCGCCTCGCTCCCGGCGTCGGCTTCATCCCCGAGATCTGGCAGGGCCACAAGAACGACGGCGAGGGCTTCTGGGTCGCCCTCGACCGCCTGGAGCAGTGGTTCTGATGCTGTCGACGCCGCACCGGACGCCGAGCGGGCACCGCCCATGACCAGCACCGTCGTGCACCAGGCCGATCTGGCCCGAGATCGGGCCGTCCGCCGTCTGCGCCGCGCCAAGCGGCGGACCCACCGGAGCCTCCTCCGGGTCAGTCGACGCGTCCAGTGTCCGGTGTGCGGGTGGCACGGCCTGACCCTCATGGCGTCCCAGAACCCCCGTCGTCCGAACCGGATCTGCCCGTCGTGCGGGTCGAGCGAGCGGTACCGGGCCCTCGATCTGTGGATGCGGCGCAAGGGGGCCCCGGCCCGCGGCGCCCGCCTCCTCGAGATCGCCCCCATCGAGACCGTCCGCCACACCGCCGAGGACCTGGGCTACCGCTACACCAGCCTCGACCTCCACTCGCCCCGCGCTCTGGTGCGCGGTGACCTGTGCCGGCTGCCCTTCGCCGATGCCTCGTTCGACCTGGTCATCTGCTTCCACGTCCTCGAGCACGTGCCTGACGATGCCACCGCGGCGGCCGAGCTGGCCCGTGCGGTGGGGTCCGACGGCACGGCCATGGTGGTGGTCCCCTGGGACGTCGAGCGGACCACGACCTTCGAGGATCCCGACGCCGATCCGGCCGACTACGAGCGCCTCTACGGCCAGAGTGACCACGTCCGCATCTACGGCGCCGACGCCCCCGAGCGGTGGCGGCGGACGGGCACCTCGGTGCGAGAGGAGCGGTGGGAGGACGACTTCAGTCCCGATGCCCGCGCCCACCACGCGCTCGAGGGCGACGACGACCGGTTCTGGTTCCTGTCGGCCCCGGCCTAGGCGGCCCGGCTGGCGTCGCGCCGGGCGGTCGTCAAGCCGGAGGACCGTCACCGTCACCTTCGGCGACCGCGGACCGGACCCGCAGGACGCGGCCGGAGGCGCGCAGCACCAGCCGTCGGACCAGGCGGATGCCCCGAGCGAGCCGCGGCCTCGACGACCCGGCGCTGGGCGGCGCGCTGGTTCTCCACGATCACGACGGCACGGCGGGCGAGGTGGGCCACTGCGGCGGCCGTCTCCCGGTCGCTGACCTGCCGGGTGACGGCCTCGTCGCCGTCGTTGGGGTGCAACCCGTCGATCACGACCAGGTCGTAGGGCCCCTCGGGCCGAGCCGCCCGGGCCCGCATCAGGACCTGATCCGCGACAGCGCCAGAGCGTCGCGGTAGAACGCGCTGCTGCGATCGAGCTCCTCGCGGGACCCCATGGCCTGGAGTTGGCCCTCGCCCATCACCATGATCCGATCACAGGTGTTCAGGGTCGAGAGTCGATGGGCGATCACCACCACCGTGACCTCTCCCTTCAGCGCCGCGAAGGTCTCGTGCACCAGGGACTCCGACCGCATGTCCAGCGCGCTGGTGGGCTCGTCCAGGACGAGGATCGATGGCTGGCGCAGGAGGGCCCGGGCGATGGCCACCCGCTGTCGCTGACCCCCCGAGAGGGCCCCTCCCCGGGAGCCGAGGGCGGTGTCGTAGCCGTGGGCCATGGCCATGATCTCGTCGTGGAGGTGGGCGCGGCGAGCGGCCGCCTCCACGTCCTGCTGGGTGGCCTCGGTGCGGAAGAACCGGATGTTGTCCGAGATCGAAGCGTCGATGACCCGGCAGTCCTGGGGCACGAACGACACCTGGTCGAACCAGGTCTCGTCCTCGACCGTCAGGGCGTCGATGCCGCCGATCCGGTAGGCGCCGTCGTCGGGGTGGCGGAGCCGCAGCAGCACCTGGATGAGGGTCGACTTGCCGCTGCCGGAGGGTCCGATGAGCCCCACCGCCTCGCCCGGGTCGATCGAGAACGACACCCGGTCCAGCCCCACGGCTCCGGAGGGGTAGCGGTAGCTGACCTCGTCGAAGGCGAGCGAGGACCGTTCCCTGATCGTCTCGTTGCCGGTCGGCGGGACCGAAGCCTGGAACCGCTGGCGCTCCTCGGTCAGGTGGGCGGCGAAGGGACCGTTCTCGGAGATGGTGTGGTACACGCCCTGGAGCGTCCCGGCCAGGTTCAGCGACCGGACCAGGATGATCACCACCGCCCCCAGCGAGGCCAGGGGCCGATCGATGGCCAGGTCCACCACCAGCAGGACCCCCAGCAAGATGAGCAGGGCCGCGGTCTGGTACACCGTCCCCACGACACGGGTGAGGAGCTGCGAGAAGTAGATCGGTCGGGCCTCGGACTCGGTCACCTCCTGGAGCTCGTTGGACACCTGATCGGTCACGCCGAAGGCCCGGATCTCCAGGCTCAGCCCGACCGCCTCGTAGGCACGGGCCGCGAACTTCTGACCAGCCTTCTGCTGGCGCACGGCCATGCGCTTGGCCAGGGTCGTCAACGGCTTGACGACAGCCGCCAGGACGACCCCCGACACCACGATGAGGGCGGCGGCGATCGGGTCGACCACGAAGGCCGACAGCACGAGGGCGGCAAGGCTCCAGGCCGTGGTCATCCCCTGGGCGATGGTCGAGACGGCCGTGGTGGCGCGGTTGGCGTGTCGGCCCAGGAGGTCCTGGACGACCGCCTCGCTCTCGTCGGCCTGGACCGCCCACCCGGCGCGGTTGTAGTCGTCGAAGGTGTCGCGCCGGATCGCGACCATCATCCGCTGGGTGATGCGGGCGCTCTGGTGGGCGGCGAGGGCCTGGAAGCCGGCGCGGGTGGCGACCAGCACCAGGGCGAGGATGAACAGCTCGCGGGAGGAGAGGTCGACGTCGCCCACCGGGCCCAGGGCGGCATCGAGACCGCCGTCGATCTCACCGATGGTGACGGCCAGGCGCGCCACCACGACGAGCAGCGCGGCCTCGCTGAGACCACCGAGGAACGACGAGATGCTCATGACCACCAGCAGCCACCGGTACGGACGGAGGTAGGGCCGGAAGATCTTGAAGGGGGACTCCTCCGTCCGCTCGGGCGCGGGCGGCAGGACGCTCTCGGGTCGGCCGGCAGCCGCGGCGGGCGTGGCTGTCGGTGCGGTCATGGCTGGCCCCCCTCCATGGCCGACGGGCCCGCGCCCGGTCGGTCGGCCATGAGGTCACTGTAGAACGCGGCCCACTCACCTCTCATGCGCCCGAGGCCGAAGTCGGCCGCGACCCGTGCCCGACCGGCACGGCCGAGCTCGACCCTCCTCGTGGCGTCGTCGGCCAGGCCGGCGAGGGCTCCGGCCAGCGCACCGGGATCCCCCGGCGGCACCAGGAGCCCGTTGACCTCGTCGTCGACGACCTCGCCCATGCCGCCGACGTCGGTCACCACCACGGGGAGGCCCACCGCGGCGGCCTCCAGCGTCGCGTTGCTGATGCCCTCCGACAGACTGGCGCTGACGAAGACATCGGCGTCCTCCAGGGCGCCGGTCACGCCCGACGGCGGGAGCGATCCGACCAGGTCCACGTGGTCTCCCTGCCCGAGGAGGTGGGCCCGGGCGAGGAGGGCACCGTGGTGCTCACCTCCTCCCACGATCGTGAGCCGGGCGTCGACCCCGCCCCGGCGCAGCAGGGCCAGTGCGCTGATGAGGTCACCGTGGCCCTTCAACGGATCCAGGCGGCCCACGGTCACCAACCGGAGGGGACCGGGGTCGGCGGGGACCACGGCGCGGGCCGCGAACCGATCGAGATCCACCGCCGGGCGGATCACGCGGACGCGCTCCGGGCGGGCCCCGTGGGCGATCACCGTCGTCGCCATGGCCGAGGACACCGCATGGACCGCGTCGAGACGGGGCAGCACCCGCCCCAGCGCGGCCCGACGCTCCGGGTCGACGGCAGGTCTGACCAGCTCGGCCGAGCCGCGGCAGCTGGTCACCAGTCGGCAGTCGCCGAGGAGGTCGAGCACCGGCTCGCAGGTCACCGCGATCCCGCTGAAGGAGAAGTGGACCACGTCGGGCTCCGTGGCCAGGATCGGCGCGGCCAGGGCCGTGCGACGGGTCGCATCGGCGAGGCTCGACGACGCTCTCCGAGCCCGACCGATGGTCTGACCCACGGCGTCGGGGTGGTGACGGGCCAGGCGAGCCACCGCGGCTGGCGCGGACCGGGACAGCAGCGGCGGGAGGCCCTGGGCGGTGGCGACGCCCGGGCCCACCTTGACCGCGGCTCTCCCGGTCGGGCGCAGCGCCAGGAGGGTCACGTCGTGACCCTGGTCGACGAGGGCGCGGGCGAAGGACCCGAGGAAGGTCTCGGAACCGCCCGGAAGGTCGTTGACCACCACGGTCACCCGGGTCATCGGCCCACGCTCGTGTCGGCGGGAGGCGGGAGGGGTCGGAGGTGGGTTCGGGCCCACAGCTGGAGGGCCATGAGGTTCCACAGGCCCCGCGTGCGATCGAGCCGGCCGGACCGGTGATCCTCGTACCAGCCCATGAGCTCGCTGGTCTCGAACAGCCCCGACGGGAACGCATCCGGTCCCAAGAGATCCCGGACGAGGGGCTCCAGATCGTCCCGCAGCCATCCTCCGAGCGGCACGGTGAACCCCCGCTTGGCACGGGGGATCGACTCGGCCGGCACCCGGGCCTCGAGGGCCCGGCGCAGCACCACCTTCCCATCGGTGCCCTGCAGCGCGGCCGACGGATCGACCCGCGCCGCCAGATCGACGAGGTCGAGGTCGAGCAGCGGGACCCGCACCTCCAGGGAGTGGAACATGCTCGCCCGGTCCACCTTCTGCAGGATCATCGGGAGGTGGCAGGCCAGCTCGTTCGACCTCATCCACTGGAGCAGCTCGTCATCACCGGGCCGCCCGCCGAGTCGGAAGCGATCGAAGGATCCAGGGAGGCCTCCGAGCTCCGGGGCCAGGAGGGACAGGTCGGAATCGCGCAGCCCGGAGTGCGCGTCGAGGTACCAGTCGCCGATGGTCGGGAAGAGGATGCCCCGGGCCGGGCGACGAGGGGTGGGAAGGGGCTTGCTGGCGCCGTAGGCGGCCACGCGGAGCGGGCGGGGCAGGCCGAACCAGCGTCGGGCGCGACGCACCTTGGCGAAGCGGGGGTAGCCCCAGAAGAGCTCGTCCCCCCCATCGCCCGACAGCACCGCCTTCACCTTCTGGGCGGCCAGGGAGGACACGAGCAGGGTGGGAAACGACGAGTAGTCGCCGAAGGGCTCGGTGTAGGCCTGGGCCACGTCGTCGACCAGGCCGAGCGCCTCCTCGCCGGTGATGCGGCGCAGGTGGTGTTCGAGGCCGAAGGCCTCGGCGTAGGCCGCGGCCGGAGCCGACTCGTCCATGTCCGGGTCGTCGGTGCCGATGGAGAAGGCAGGGATGGCGCCGCTCGCCGTCCCGGTCATGGATGCGGCGACCAGGGGCGAATCGATGCCGCCCGAGAGGAAGACCCCCACGGGGACGTCGCTCACCATCTGGCGATCGACGGCCCGTCCGACGGCTTCGGCCACCGCCTCCTCCGCGTCACGTCCCCGCAGGCGCTCCTCCGGGGGGGCCGGACGGGGGAGCGGCCGGAACGGTCGGGAGCGCAGCGATCCCGCAGGCGACACCTCGACGGCGTGACCGGGCTCGACCTGGCCGGTGTCCTCCAGGAGTCCGAAGGGGGCGGGGAGGAAGCCGAGGCGCAGGTACAGCTCGAGGGACCGCCGGTCGACCTGGCTGCGCTGGCAGCGACGGTGGCGGACCACCTGGTCGTACTGGGACCCGAACACGACCACCCCGTCCCCGCTCCACCAGTGCAGCGGCTTGATGCCGAGGGGGTCGCGCGCCAGCACCAGGCGACGCTCCCGAGGCCGGTACCAGGCCAGCGCGAACATGCCCTCGAACCGGGCCAGGGCATCGAACCCCCAGTGGGCCAGGGCCTCCAGCACCACCTCGGTGTCAGAGGTGGAACGGAACCTCCGCCCGGCGCTCTCCAGCTCTCGGCGCAGCGCACGGAAGTTGTACACCTCTCCGTTGAAGACCAGGGCGTGGTGCCCGTCCGCGGTGACCATCGGCTGGTGCCCACGGTCGCTCAGGTCGAGGATCGACAGGCGGCGGAAGCCGAGGGCGCAGTGGCCGCCGTCGTCCCACGTCCCGGCATCGTCGGGGCCCCTCCGGGCCACGAGGTCGTTCAGGGCGCGGACCTCGGCCACGTCCTCCGGAGAGAGCCCCGGCGCGGCGAACATCCCGGTCAGGCCGCACACGAGGCGATCCGGCTCCTCTCGGCGTCGATCACGGCGCCCCCGGCGCCGCGTCGGTCGGGTGCGGGGCGCCGGGGGCACCGGCCCTCGGCGCCGGGACCCCGAGCCCCTGCGCCACCCCTGCGGCCACGCGCTCGGTGGCGCGACCGTCGGTGAAGGTGATGATCTCGTCGAGGATCCGTCGGCGGCCCTCGGCCCCCTCCTCGGGGTGGGTGAAGCCCCGTGCGACGGCCCTCACCAGGCTGGCTCGATCGTGGGCGATGGCCATGCCGCCCGAGGCCGCGATCGGCAGCCAGTGCTCCCGTTCGTACATGGTGCGCACCTGACGATCATGGGGTCGGCCGGGCGCGTCGTCGAAGGCCGGCCCGACCTGGGGTCGGTCGAACCATGCACCGTCGACGGTCAGGGTCGAGGAGGTGCTCACGTGGACCGCCGAGTGGGCCAGGGTGGACACGAGGCGCTCGATGTCGGCGACCCGGGCGCTGGATGTGGCCTCGGAGCCGGCCTCGACGGCCCAGGGCTTGTCGCTCACCACGTGGCGGCACCGAGCCAGGGTCGGCTCCCACGTCGACTGCGCCTCCATCGGGTGGCGCCGGAACACGATGACGGGCCGGCCCGGCACCTCGCCCCGTTCGATGGCGTCGTCGAGCACCTCGAGGAAGGCGGGCTCGTTGGGGACGTGGACCGAGGGGCCACCCCCGAAGAGGACCACGGGTCGATCCGCGCTCAGACCCAGGGCCTCCCGCCACGCCTCCTCCGACCAGCACCAGGCCGGGTTGGCGTAGAAGTCGAACTGGGGAGCGCCCGTCACCTCGACCTGAGGCGGGCTCAGCTCGGGGTAGGACCGGAGCAGCTCCTGGCGGTTGTGGGCGTTCCACACCAGGTAGCGGTCGAAGGTGACCGGGATCCACGGACGCGACGTGGGGTTGTCGAAGGAGATGATGGAGGTCACCAGCGCGAGTCCGGCGCGCTCGGCGGCCCGCAGGAAGAGCTCCTCCATCCGGTGGTAGGGGGTCACCGACAGCACCGCATCCAGGCGCAGGTCATCCAGCCCTCGCGCCACGCGGGCCAGCTCCGTGTCGGACACCAGGAGCCGGGCCTCCTTGGCCAGCACCCGGTCCCGCCCGCCGGGTAGGCGGCCGGGTGTGCCCTCGACCAGCCGTCGGGCCCGGCGCCTCAGCCGGGTGCGGGTCCCGTACACCGCGTCTCGCCGGTACCAGTCGATCGCGGTCGTGGGAGACCGCAGCTGCTGCTGGAACATGAGGTCCACCGCC
>JBBSME010000040.1:0-22987 GCA_038233335.1 Acidimicrobiales bacterium
AGGTGTGGACCGACGGACGTTCCGATGCCGAGCACGATCCTGCCCGGCGCCGGGTCACCGTCGACTGGTCCGCCCTCGAGGCCCTGGTCGCGGTGGCCGGTGAACCCGACCCCGCCACCTGGCCCGGCCGCGCCAGCTGAGATCCCGGGTCAGCTCAGCAGGAAGACGGAACCCTCGGCGGTGAAGCTGCCCTTGACCCGCATCTCCAGGTCAGTGGCGTCCTCGCCGACGGTCAGGTACACCCAACCCTTGCGGGTTGCCCACGCAGGCACGTCACCGTCGATCGACGGCTCGTCCGACGTGGTGATGGCGATGTCCCAGGCTTGGCCTTCGCCGTCGATGACCTCGATGCCCGCGAAGGTGGAGAAGATGGCTGTGTCGTCGGCGGTGTTCACCACCGTCATCTCGACGCCGATGTAGCGCTGTCCGGCGGGCGGCGTGTCGAACTCGTTGCTCGGCACCCACGGGTCCTCCACGCTGTTGACGGTGATCTCCAGGTCGCTGCTCGTGGCCGTCTCTCCGATTGCGTAGACGTCCTCGCCTGAGGCCTCGGCGCTGATGTCACCCGCCTCCGTCGTCGCGCCGACCTCAGACTCGGCGGAGTCGGATCCATCTGCGGTGTCATCGCTGCCGCTCCCTGCGGCGACGACGACGATGATGAGGGCGATCGCGGCGAGCCCAAAGCACGCCAAGACCGGGATCAACACCTTGGCTGCGCCGCCCTTCTTCTTCGGCGCAAAGCCAGGCGGTGGCGGACTCGTCTGCGGAGCCAGCGGCGCGTAGTGATCCGTCCACTCGTTGCCATCGAAGTAGCGCTGCTGGCCTGGACGGTCAGGTGCTGGATGCCATCCAGCAGGGTGCTGATCGCTCATGATCTTCTCCCCGGAGGTGAATCTGAGCCACGCTAGCTGTTGGAACGTCACCCACCGCCGGTTGTCGTGAGCGGACGATGAGGTCGATCAGTCGGAGGAGGCGGTGATGGGGGCGGAAGGCGCCGGTGCCGCCGCGGGCTGCGTGTGGAGGATCTCCGGGGTCGGGTCGCCGAGGTCGTGTCCCTCGATGGAGGAGCAGAGCTCGCTCACCGGAGCGCGATCACTCGGCGGAGAGGCGCGCCCGCCAGTCGTCGAGGAGGTCGGCCAGGGTGGTCTCCAGCGGGATGTCCGGCTCCCATCCGGTGGCCTGGGTGAGCTTGTCGTGGGAGCCCCGCAGGACCGGCAGGTCGACCGGCCGCAGCAGGGCGGGGTCGACCTCGAAGCGGACGTCGGTGCGGGCCCGCGCCAGGAGCGCGTCGGCCACGTCCTGGACGGCCACGTCGTGGCCCGAGCAGACGTTGTAGGCCTCGCCCGGCTGCCCGTCGAGGGCGAGGAGGCGGTAGGCCCGGACCACGTCGCGCACGTCGGTGTGGTCGCGCCGCGCGGTGAGGTCGCCCACCGGGAGGACGGTCCCGTCGTCCCGCTCGGCCCGGGCGATGCGGCTGGCCAGGGCCGAGGCCATGAACCCGTCGGACTGACCTGGCCCCAGGTGGTTGAAGGCCCGGACCCGCATCACCTCCAGGCCGTGGCCGAGCCAGGCCTGGAGGCCGAGGTAGTCGGCGGCCACCTTGGAGGCGGCGTAGGGGCTGGCCGGCCGGAGCGGGCTGGCCTCGGTGAGGGGCATCTCCTCGGGCGTGGCCTTGCCGTACACGTCGGCGCTGGAGACGGCCACGACGCGGGAGACCCCGGCGGCCCGCGCCCCGGCGAGCACGTTCAGGGTGCCCCCGGCGTTGATGCGGAAGACGTCGGTCGGGTGGTCCCAGGAGGTGCCCACGTTGGCCCAGCCGGCCAGGTGGTACACCACCTCCGGGGCGGCGTCGGCCAGCTCGGCGGCCACCGCGTCGGCGTCGGTGATGTCGGCCCCGCCGTGGCTGGGGTCGGTCGTGGTGACCTCGTCGCCGGAGGAGGTGAGGTGGGCGACCAGGTGCCCGCCGACGAAGCCTCCGGCTCCGGTGACCAGCGCCCTCATCGCGCCGGGGACGGCGAGATGGTGGTGGGACGGGGTCGGTCCGGCGACATGGCTGGCGAGCGTAGCGGCCCCGTGTGGGCTGCCATCCGTGCCCTGTCGGCCACCGTCGGTCGTGAGCGGAAAGGGGACCCTCAACTACGCTCCCGGGACCCGGCGGCGCACCCGTGACGACCGGAGCACGGGCCGCCCAGGTCGTGAGAGGAGAGCCGTGTCCCCCCACCTGTCGGTCCTGCTGCCGGCCTACAACGAGGCCGAGAACCTGGCCGAGCTGGTGCCGGAGATCGGCAAGGTGCTGGACTCGGCGGGGATCTCCCACGAGATCGTGGTGGTCGACGACGGCAGCACCGACGGCACCCGGAAGGTCATGGACGACCTGCGCAGCGACACCGTCCGGTCCATCCGGTTGCGCCGGAACTCGGGGAAGTCGGCGGCCCTGGCCATCGGGGTGGAGCAGATCGAAGGTGAGCTCCTGGCCCTCATGGACGCCGACGGCCAGGACGATCCCGAGGAGCTGCTCCGGCTCGTCGCCCACCTCGACGAGGCCGGCCTCGACCTGGTCACGGGCCGACGTTCCGCGCGCAACGACCGGTTCGTGAAGCGGACGACGTCGAAGCTCTACAACGGAGCCACGGCCAAGGTGACCGGGGTCCCCGGCAAGGACTTCAACAGCGGGTTGAAGGTGATGACGACCGAGCTGGCCCGGAGCGTCGAGCTCTACGGCGAGCTCCACCGCTACATCCCCGTGCTCGCCGTCTGGAACGGCTTCAAGGTGGGCGAGCTCGACGTCGAGCACCACGAGCGCCGTCACGGCAGCTCCAAGTTCGGTCGGGCCCGCTTCTGGCGGGGCTTCCTCGACCTGGTGACGGTCAAGTTCCTGACCACCTACACGGCCCGGCCGTTCCACCTCTTCGGCGGCGTCGGCTTCTTCATCGGCCTCGTCGGGTTCGGTCTGCTGGGCTGGATGGCCGTCGAGCGGGTGCTGGGCGAGCAGATCGGGACCCGTCCGGCCTTGCAGGCCGGGATCCTGCTCGTCGTGGTTGCGGTGCAGATGGTGAGCCTCGGGCTCATGGCCGAGCTGATGGTGAACCTGCGCCGGCGGCGCAGCCTCGACTCCACCGCCGAAGGAGACCTTCGATGACCGCGCCGTCCGCCACCCCGATCGGTCTCGCCCCCGGTGCTCCGGCTGAGGCCGCCGGCCAGGACGCGGCCAAGTACGACACGTCCAACCCCGTGGTGGCCCGCCTCCTGGGTCGCTGGATGGACGAGATCCACGAGGTCATCGGCCCGGTGTCAGGCACGGTGGTCGACGTGGGCGTGGGCGAGGCCCTGGCCCTGGAGCGGATGATCCCCGGCGGCCACCCGGCGGTGGGCCTCGAGTACCGCCTCGACAAGGCCCGAGCGGCCAACCAGCGGCTCAGCTGGCTGGCCCCGGTGTCGGGCGATGCGGGCATGCTGCCGTTCCCCGACGACTGCGCCGACCTCGTCACCTGCATCGAGCTGCTGGAGCACCTGCCCACCTACCGGCCGGCAGTGGCCGAGCTGGCCCGCATCACGCGGGGGCGGTGCGTGGTCTCGGTGCCGTGGGAGCCCTGGTTCCGACTCGGCAACCTGGGTCGAGGCAAGAACCTGGGTCGGTTCGGGAACGACCCCGAGCACGTGCAGGCCTTCACCCCCAAGAAGCTGGTGCGGGCCCTGCGGCGCGGGTTCCGAGACGTGGACCTCCATCCCTGCTTCCCCTGGCTGATCGCCGAGTGCCGAGGTCCCAAGACGCCCTGACCCGGCGCAGCGTCGTCGATCAGCCCTCGTCGGGGAGGTCCAGGCGCAGCTGGTCGCGGGCCAGCTGGCGCAGGTCGGCCATGGAGGTGCCGTCCGCCTCCAGCTCGTCGCGCAGGGGGCGGAGGTCGTAGTAGAGGGTGCGGCCCTCGTCACTGGCCAGGGGCTCGACGCCGGTGGCGGCGTCGAGCTGGGCCCGGACGCGGGCGCCGTCGTCCTCGTAGCCGAAGGTGTCGACCCAGACGCCGGTGAACCCGGCACCGATGAGGGCGGGCAGGGAGCCGGCCTCGCCCAGCTGATCCCGGACGATCAGCTGCCAGTCGCCGTCGGGCCGCCCCTTGATGGCGCCGTAGCTCCACCTGAGGTGGCCCTTCGGCGTGTGGATGAAGCCCCGCAGGTGGTCGTAGTCGACCATGCGCCCGGGCGGCGGCTCCTCGGGGAACCGGACCACCGGGAACTGGAAGATCGCGGTGCCGTCCGGCGTGGCCTCGTCGATGCGCTGCACCCAGGCCTCGTCGGCCGCCCACGCCGCGTCCTTGGCGTCGTAGTCCAGCCCGGCCACGTGGGCCCCGTCCCACAGCACGAAGCCCACCAGGGGGATGACCAGCGCGGTCCCCACCACCTGACGCACCCAGGCCCGGTCTCGCCCCGGACCCTCGGCGATGCGGGACCGGACGAGCCGCCAGCCCTTCTCCAACCAGGTGAGGGCGTAGGCGAGGGAGGCGAAGCCGATGAGGAGCGACATCCGGTTCCACACCCGGACCTGGCTGAACCCGGCCAGGCTGAGGAGGATCGCTCCGCCGCTGACGATGGCGATGAGGGTGGCCACCACGACCAGCAGGCCGAGGTCGTCGCGCAGCGCGTCCCGGTCGTGAGGGGGTCGGATCTCCCGTCGTCGGCGCCCCCAGCCGTGGGTGATCGAGTGGCCGACCGCGCCGACGAAGCCGGCCGCGCCCAGCAGCCCGATCGTCATCCCGGCCTCGCTGGGGACTGGGGTGGTCTCGCGGATCTTGGCGTCCGGTTCGCCCAGCACCGACCAGCGGTGCGACGCATCCGGCAGCAGCAGTGAGCTGATCTTCAGCCCGAACTGCTCCTGTTCGGTCACGACGCGGCTGCCGGCCTCGGCGTTGGTCCCGTTGGCGGCCATGAACCGGAGCGTCGGCAGGAAGAGGACCGCCACGACCAGCCCGAGGGCGACGACGGCCAGGCCGTGGACGACGAGGGTGGCCGGGTCTCGCCGGCGCAGGGCGGCGATGAGCCCGGTGATGGCCAGCAGGGTGAGGGTGAAGGCCGTGGTCATGGTCTCGGATCCACCGAGCACGACCACCATCACCGCGAACACCAGCAGGCGCTTCCGTCGGAGGTTGTGGCGCAGGTTCCAGGCGATGTCGGCCCGCCAGCCACCGCGCCGGGGAGGTTCGGGGTCGACGAGGAACCGCTCCCGCCAGTGGAGGACCCAGAGCACGGTGACCACGGCCAGCGGCACCCACCAGAACGAGACGCGGAACAGGTGGTACTCGCCGTGACCGATGCGGAAGGGGAGCCAGGTGAGCGCGGTGGACGCGATCAGCGAGGTGCCGACCCCGAAGCGGAGGTGGCGCAGGGCCACGAACGCGGCCATCGCGGCCAGACCGATGCCGAGGAGAAAGTAGGCGTTCATCAGGAGCCCGGGGCTCTTGGTGAACAGGCTCATGATCCGGATGATGGCCAGCTGCCAGGTCTCCCCGTTGTGAGGGAAGTCGTAGAGCTGCTGACCCACGGGGAAGCCAAGGTCGGGGTTGGAGGTCCACCAGCCCTGCTCCGCGGTGTTCTTGACCAGGTTGGTGATCAGCCGGGCGTCGTCCTCGCTGTTGATCGGTACCCGGAACGACAGGTCCCAGACCCGGTAGGAGATGGCGGCCCAGGCCCAGGCGATCGCGGCAGCCAGCAGGCCCTCCACGCCCAGCCGACCGGCCCGCACCGGGAAGAGCCGGTCGGACCGCCCGCGGTCATCCCGAGTCGTGCGGACCACGTCGTCGGGCGCGTCGTCGAGTGCGTGGTCGCTCGCCGACGCGGCGGTCGATCGGTCAGTGGCGGTCATCGGCTCTGTCGGCCGGATCCGCAGCCGGCTCGGAGGGTTCGGGGTCGATGGGCGGCGCGGTGCGGTCGAGGGCGTCGGCGGTGGCGCGCTGCAGGCTGTTCACCTGGTCGGTGATGGGCGTGAGCTCCCAGGCCAGGAGACGGTGCATGAGGCGCTTGACCACGCTGACCCCGGGACGGGCCGAGACCGGGGCCGGGGGGCGCAGCGGGGCCAGGCGGCGGACGGGGGCCGAGGGGGTGGGACCGGTGCCGGCGGCGGCCGCGCCCGACACCGGGACGCCACCCCGTGACGCGAGGGCCCGGGCCCGGACCTCGGACTGGATCGTGGCCCGCACCTCGTCCTCGGGGAAGGGCCACCCGACGGGGCCGGCCACGGTCGGCGCCCCCACGGCCGCGGCCATGGCCCGAGCCAGGCCCGCGTTGTCGTCGACCAGGACCGTGCCGGGAAGACCCTCGACCTGGTGGGCCAAGCCACCGACCCGGGTGGCGATGACGGGCCGGCCGAACAGCGCGGCCCGCTCGGCCACGCTGGACGACCAGATGTGGCGATAGGGGAGGACCACCGTGTCCGACGCCACGATCCACCGGTCGAACATCTCGTCGCTCACGAAGCCGAGGTGGAGGTGGACCCCAGCCTCCCTCGCGGCGATGGCGGTCAGCTCACCCACGTGGTCGCGGGTGGCCTGGTCGCCGAGGCGGGCCGAGCCGACGATGTCGAGGCGCGCCCCCCGGGCGCCGAGGCCGCTGAAGGCCCGGGCGGCGCGGTCGAAGCCCTTGTGGGGCTGGACGAAGCCGATGCACAGGAAGAGGTGCTGGTCGGGATCCACGCCCAGGGTGGCCCGGGCCTGGTCCCGGTCGGCCGTGGTGCGGGGGGCGAAGTCGACGCCGTGGTCGACCAGCTGCACGCGGCTCGCAGGCACACCGAACCCGTCGATCAGGTGGCCGCGCTGCTCGGAGGAGTGGACGGTCAGGAGGTCGGCCCCCTTGAGCATGAACGACGTGGCTCGGGAGGTGGGGTCCGACGGGTCGGCCCAGCGGCGGTCGATCTCGTGGACCCGGAGCTCGACGTGGGCCAGCCGGCGGAAGGCGGCCCCGTAGGCCAGCCCGGTGCCCAGCCGGGCGCCGGCGGTGGGGGGCAGGCGGTAGATCATGTCGGGGTGGAGGTGCAGCACGACCCGGTCGAACCCGGAGCCGATGCGGGCCAGGGTGGCGGCCCCGGACGGGCCCCGCAGGTCGGCGTGGTGGTGCGCGGCCGACGGGAAGGGGGAGAGGACCTCCACGTGGTGGCCCGCTCGCCTCAGGCTGCGCACCTGCTGGAGGGCGTAGGCGCCGATGCCGTCTCGCACCGGGGGGTAGGGCGAGACGACGAGGATGCGGTCGGGGGTCATGCCGGGAACCACTCGTCGAGGGTGGCTTCCATGCGGTCGAGGGTGGCGGGCCAGGTGTAGGCGCCCAGCACGTAGTCCCGGCCGGGCGCGGCGAGGGCCGCGGCCGCGTCGGGGGCCTCGGCCACGAACCGGAGGGCCTGCTCCAGCTCGGCGTCGTCGTCGTAGGTCAGCCCGGCCCCGGACCGCTCGATGTGCCAGCGCACGACCTCGCCGGCGCCGTTGGCGATGACCGGGGTGCCCGCCAGCCAGGCCTCCATGACCGTCCGGGAGAAGCTCTCCAAGGCGGAGGGCTGGAGGTAGGCCGAGGCCGCGGCCATGGCATCGTCGCGCGTGCGCTCGTCGATGAACCCCAGGTCGATGACCCGGTCGGGCAGGTCCGTCGGGAGGTGCACCTCGCCCACCCCGAAGGTGACGAGGGCGAGGTCGAGGTCCTCCTTGCGGACGGCGTCGGCGAAGCCATCGAGCAGGCCTTCCCAGCCCTTGGCCCCCTCGCGGCGGCCGCCGTAGAGCACGAAGGGGCGATCGCCGAGTCCCTGGCGCTGGCGGAACCCGGCGGGGTCGTAGCGGTCGGGGACGGGCACGCCCTCGCCCACCACTGCCGTCTGGGCCGGCGCCGTGCTCACCCGGTCGTACAGCTCCCGTTCTGGCTCGGTCTGGAGCCAGACGCCGGCCGACCCGGTCAGCAGCGGCTCGAACAGCTCCATCCGGGCGTAGGGCTCGTCGTGGAGGCAGGGCCGCAGGAGGGTGCGCTCGGGGGCGATGGCTCCGGTCGCGAACGTGGTCCAGAAGAGGTACGGCGACACCACGATGGCCCGGTACCGCTCAGCCGCGTCGAGCAGGTGGTGGAACAGCTCAGGCGACCGGGGTCCGTCGTTCATCCACGCTTCCTGGTCGGCCAGCGTCGGTTGCTCGCCGGCGGCCAGGGCCGCCTCGACCCGAGCCCGATCCTGGCCGCTCGTGTCCCGCACCATCGGGAAGCGTCGGATCCGCGCCTCGGCCCCCGACGCGGTGCGCTCCGAGGACGCGCCCGCGGACTCCTCGTTGGCCCAGGTGTAGTGGTCGCGGGCGCAGGTGGTGAGCACATCCACCTCCCAGCCGCGATCGGCCAGCCCGTGGGCGACCTGGCGGACCACGGCCTCGGCCCCGCCGACCACGTCGGGCCCGTAGCGGGGCGGCACGAAGGCGATGCGGCGGGCGTCCACGACCCGACAACACTAGGTGGTCACGGTCTGCGGTCCGCGGCGCGCCGAGCGGGCCCCGCCCCCTCGGGGGCAACGGCCGCCGCCGGACTGCTCGCCGCTGGTGACCTGCCAGACTCGCCCCGTGGACGTCCTGGTCTGTGCCACCCAGGTGCCGCACATGCGCGGTGGGCTCGAGCAGCTGGTGGAGGGGTTGGTCGCAGCCCTGGGCCAGGCCGGCCACCGGGCCGAGGCCGTCCGACTCCCCGCGGCGTGGGACCGGGATCGCCTCCTCGACGCCCCCCTGGCCTGGCGGTCGGTGCCCCTCGACGCCGACGTCGTGATCCCGGTCAACTTCCCCGCCTACTACGCCCGCCACCCGAGGAAGGTCGTGTGGCTGGCCCACCAGCACCGGGCCGCCTACGACGGCGTCGACCAGCCCTGGAGCGACCTCGGTCTCGACGACGCGAGCTTGGAGGTCCAGCGCCAGCTGACCGAGTGGGACACCAGCGCCCTGGGCGAGGCGGTGGCCCGGTTCACGATCTCCGAGGTGGTGTCAGATCGCATGGCTCGGTATTGCGGCCTGGAGAGCACACCGCTGTACCACCCGCCCCCGCTGGCCGACAGGTTGGCCCCGTCGCCCCTGGGAGACCGGATCCTGAGCATGACCCGGCTGGAGGCCAACAAGCGCCCCGGCCTGCTCATCGACGCCCTGGCCGCCTCCACCTGCGGAGCCGACGGCGTGCTGGCCGGCCGGGGCAGCCAGGCCGACGACCTGCGGGCCCGACGGGCGACGGCCGGGCTCGACGGGCGGTTGGACATGCCCGGCTACGTCAGCGACGACGACCTGATCGACCTGCTGGGCCAGGCCCGGGCCGTGCTCTACGCGCCCTACGACGAGGACTACGGCTACGTGACGCTCCAGGCCTTCCTGGCCGGTCGCCCGGTGATCACGACGGCGGACGCCGGTGGGGTGCTGGAGTGGGTCGTCGACGGGGAGACCGGGCTCGTCACCGACGGCAGCCCGGCCGCCCTGGGGGCAGCGGTGGACCGGTTGGTCGCCGACGAGGGCCTGGCCACCCGTCTCGGCCAGGCCGGGCGGGCCCGGGCCGCGGCGCTGGGCTGGCCCGAGGTGGTCGACCGCCTCCTCGGTGCCGTGTCGTGAGCTCGGCGCCGACCACTCCTGGGTCGACCGACGGACCGGTCGTCGCCGTGGTCGCCACCCCGGGCACGACGGCGGCCGTGCGGCCGCTGGCTGCGGCGCTGGCTCGCCACGCCACGGTGACGACCCGGGCTCGGGCCCCGGAGGCCGATGCGGTGATCGCCACCCACCCCGACGCCGCCTCCGGCCTGCCGGTCGGTCGGCCCGCGGCGGTGGTGGACGGGGACCTCCTGCGGACCCTCGGGCCCGACGGTCGACCCGTCGGCGACCCTCTTCCCCTCCCGGGTCCGCTCGTCGTCGCCTCATCCAGCTTGCCGCCCCTGGCTCCCCACCTCCGCCGGCGGTGGCGGGAGCGCCTCGGGCTGGACGCGGATCTGGTCGTCGACACCGTGGCCCTCGACCCATCGGACGTGCCCACCGCGCTGGCGGTGGCCGCTGCAGCTGTGGTCGAGCTCCGGCACCTGCCCGTCGCCCTGGCCCTCGCCTGCCCGACGGTGACCGATGCCGCCGCCGCGACCACCATCGGGGCCCAACCCGACCGCGACCTGCTGGTGGGGCGCCGCGCCGCTGCCCTGGCCCTGGCCGCCGCCCCGGTGCGGGCGGCGCGCCTGTCGCGGGCCGCCCGGGCCCTGGCCGTCTCGCGCCTCGATCCCGAGGTGGCGGCCGCGGCCCTCCTCGATCGATGGGGCCTCGGCCCTGAGCCGTCGCCGGAGGCGCGGGTGGCCGCCGTCCTGGCCGGGCTGGGCACCGCTCCCGGAGCCCCCGTCCGGGCCCGCGCCGCTGACGCGCTGGCCCTGTTCGTCCCGCCGCCCGTCCCCGTCTGACCTCGGAGCTCCCTGCCGTGCACCCCGCCATCCGCCTTGCCAGCCTCACCCGCCTGGGGGCCGAATCACCTTCGGCTCCGCCGTCCGAGGAGGGGGGAGGGCGGGTCCGGACCGTGGCCCGACGGGCCGCGGGGCGGGTCCTGGACCGGGTCGGCGACCGCGCCGCGGCGGCCACCGCCACCCAGGTCGAACAGCTGCGCGACGAGCTCGACCGCACCCGGGCTGAGATGCGGGCGGAGATCGCCCTGCTCCGAGCCGAGCTGGACGCCAAGGGCGAGGCCCCCCAGCCCTGACGCCGCGCCGGGCCCGCTCAGCCCACGCGGCGCGCGTACTCGCTGGAGGCGAAGAGGGCGGAGATGAGCGCCGTGCGATCGCCCTGCACGCGGGCGACCCACTGGAGCATCGAGGAGGTGCTGATGCCCCTCTGGAGCATGGCCTCGTGGGTGATCACCACATCGACCACGTCCCGCCGCTGGGCTCGGTGCTCGCCCGACTCGGAGAACAGGACCATGAGGCCGCCGCGGCTCTCCTTCTTGGACCGCAGGCGACCGGTCCAGTAGTCGTACCCGGCGGTGTCGGGGGCCCGGTCCAACACGTTGCGGTACACGAGGTCGACGAACTGTGCGTCGGTGAGGTTGCCGTAGCGGTTGGTGAACTCGGGTGAGCGGGCGAAGGCGGCCGAGACGTGGCGGATGCCCTTGCCAGCGTCCATCTCGCCCCACCAGTAGCGGAGGCCGGTGTGGTCGGGGATGCGTCCGAAGTAGGCCAGGTAGAGCCGCACGCTCGAGGCCGACTGGTCCTGGAGCTCCCCGGAGTTGAGCAGGCTCACGACCATGGCGTTGCGGTGGGTGTCGCCGTTGCTCAGGTTCTGGTGCCACCAGAGCCGGGCGTCGTAGGTGCCGGTCGAGCGGAGGAAGTCGACGTACTGGCGGTAGACGAGCGACTCGACCGAGTCGAACGGGGTCCAGTCGGTCGGCCCGCCCCCACCTCCGTCACTCCCGCCGTCCCCGGTGCCGTTCATGTAGGAGGCGGTGAGGCTGCGCAGCGAGGACATCTTGGCCACGACGTTGACGCCGGGGCAGGCGGTGTAGCCGGTGGCCTGGTGGGGGTTGATGACCGGGAGGGTCACCCGGGTGCCCGAGGTGTAGCGGCTGCTGCCGCCGCTGGTCACCGTGACCGTGCCGTTGGGGTTGAGGCCGTGGAGCCCGAGCTTCCAGGCCAGCAGGCGGGCGGTGGAGTCGAGCATGGCCGAGGTGGGGGATCCCCCCGACTCGAAGTTGCCCAGCAGGACCACTCCGGTGCTGTAGGTGTTGAACCCCTGGGCATGGCCGCCGACGACCGGCTTGGTGATGTCGCCGTCTCGGCCCTGCCAGATGCCGCCGTACTTGTCGACCACGAAGTTGTAGGCGACGTCGCACCAGCCCAACGAGGACTGGTGGTACTGCCGAATGCCGTCGATCAGGCCCGGCACCTGGGACTGGCTGTAGGAGCTGCTGCTGGCGGTGTGGTGGACGACGGCGTGGTCGAGCCGGGAGGCCACCTCCGGGCCGGACCCGCACCCGCTGTTGGACGAGGCCCACCCCTTGGTGGCCCAGGCGCTGCGGGGCCGGATGGTGGGCTGGGCGGCCTTGGCCGTCGCCGACCGGCCGGCGACCGCGTCTTCGACCGGCACCGGCTGGCCCTCGTGGTACCGCATCCGCAGCAGGTCGAGGTCGACGAGCGGCCCGGCATCGACCCGCACCTCGATCTCGTCCACCCCCTGCTCGCCCAGCCAGGTGACGCCGGTGCCCACCCGCCCGGTGCCCTCACCGCCGTCGTCGTCGGGGTCGCCCTCCAGGGCGGTCCACTCGCTCCACACGTCGTCGCCGGTGCGGGTGCGCACCGACACCTGACCGCTCTCGGGGCCGCCGGGACCGCTGGTGGTGCCGTCCCAGGAGAGGGCGATCATCTGGGTGCCGTCCAAGAGGTCGATGACCTGGTGCCACCCGGTCTCGCCGGGCCCGGGAGCGGTCGGGTTCGTCGGCTCGGCGGCCCGGGAGGACGTCGAGCCCTGGGCGACGTCGGCCCCCGACAGCCGGACCTGGTCGGCGTCGGTGGTCCCGCGGCCGGGCATCGTCGTCGGATCGTCGGTCGAGTCGGCTTCTGCGGCGCCGGCGGGAGCGGTTCCGACCAGCCCGGCGAGCACCAGGGAGGTGGACAGCAGGGCGGCGGCAGCGACGCGTCGCGGCCGTCGCGCCCGGGGTGCCGGGAGCAGATCGAGGGAAGAGGAGGTCACCATCCCACCATCGGCGTCTGACCAGTGAGTGTGAGCCTTCCCACTGTTCTCAGCGGTCGAAGGTGTCAGCTCCAGCCACCAGATTCCCGAGATCCACCGAAACTGCGTACCTGAGTCGCGCCCGGCGCGAGCCATGCACGCAGTTTCCCGATCCATCCCTGAGGCGGGGGTCGGGTGCCGACGGTGCCCACCGCCTGCGGTGGCGTCGTTCCCGCTCCAGGCGATGTGGCACCGTAGGGTCCCGCAGGTGCCCGCGGCCGCGACGACCTCGGTGGCGCTCGACGCCACCAGCCTGCTCGGGCCCCGGACGGGGGTGGCCGCCCTCACCGCCGCCCTGGCCGACGGTCTGGCCCCGCGTGACGACCTGTCGGTGTCGGCCTTCGCGGTGACCTGGCGGGGCCGCGCTGGCTTGGCCGACCTCCTTCCCGAGGGCGTGCGGCCCGCCACCGGCCGGCCCATGGCCGCTCGTCCGCTCCGGGAGCTGTGGCGTCGGTGGGACCGGCCGGCCATCGAAGCCTGGATCGGAGCCGTCGACGTGGTCCACGGCCCGAACTTCGTGGTGCCCCCGGCCCGGCGGGCCGCCGCAGTGGTGACCATCCACGACCTCACCGCCTGGCGCTTCCCGGACCTGGTGGATGGGGCGACGGCCGCCTACCCCGCGCTGGTCGCCCGGGCCCTCGACCGAGGGGCATGGGTCCACTCGCCGAGCCGGTCGGTGGCCGACGAGGTCGTCGCCGAGCTGGGCGCGGATCCGGCGCGGGTGGTGGTGGTGCCCAACGGTGCGCCTGACCTGGGCCGACACGGCCCCGGCCGCGATGCGGCGCGGGGTCGACTGCTGGCGGGGGCGGAGCGGTACGTCCTGGCCGTGGGCACCGTCGAGCCGCGCAAGGACCTGCCCGGCCTGGTGCGGGCCTTCGACGCGGTCGCCGCCGACGACCCTGATCTGCGGTTGCTGATCGCCGGCCCCGACGGATGGGGCGCCGAGGCGCTGACCGACGCCGTGACCGCGGCGGTGCACGGGGGTCGGATCGTCCGGACCGGCTGGGTCGACGATGACGATCGGGCCGCGCTGCTACGAGGGGCGGCGGTGGTGGCCTACCCATCGGTCTATGAGGGCTTCGGGCTGGTCCCGCTGGAGGCCATGGTGGCCGGCGTCCCGGTGGTGACCACCCGGGTTGGCGGCATCCCCGAGGTGGTGGGCGATGCGGCCGAGCTGGTGGACGTGGGCGACACCGACGCCCTGGCCGACGCGCTCCAGCGGCTCCTGTCCGACGAGACTCGCCGAGCCGAGCTCATCGCGGCCGGGCACCAGCGCAGGACCCGCTTCAGCTGGGCCCAGACCGTCGAGGGAGTCGCCGCCCTCTACCACCAAGCCGCCCAGTCACGCTGACCCTGGGCGCCTTCCCGCGAACCGAGCGCGGCTGACCCCGGTGGCCCTGGCCGGACGCGTGAGTCGCCGGCGCCAGCCGCTGGGGTCTGGGGCGCAGCCCCAGGGAAAGCGAGCCGATCCAGCTTGCTGGTCGGCGAGCATGGGCGTCGGCGGAGCCGACACGCACAGCTCGAGCGAGAGGCTCCGCATCGAGCTCGAAACCCTCAGAACAGGCGCATCACGTTGGACTCGATGCCCCGGAGCTCGTCGTAGTCGACCTCGACCCAGCCCAGGCCGCGGTCGGCCGCCAGGACCTGGGCCTGGGGCTTGATCTGCTGGGCCACGAACAGGCCTCGGACCTCGCCCAGCCGGGCGTCCCGGCGCAAGAACTCGACGTAGCGGGTGAGCTGCTCCACCCCGTCGATGTCGCCCCGGCGCTTGACCTCGACGGCGACCGTCGTGCCGTCGGCGGCGTGGCAGAGCAGGTCGACGGGGCCGATGTCGGTCAGGTGCTCGCGCCGGATGAGGCTGAGCCCGTCCTCCATGACGTGCGGGCGCTCGGCCAGGAGGACCTGGAGGTGGGCCTCCACGCCGTCCTTCTGGAGCCCGGGGTCCACGCCCATCTCCCAGGCCGTGTCGGAGATGACCTGGTGCAGGCGGATGGTGAGCGTCTCGCCCTTGGGGCCGGTGACCACCCAGCGGTCCGGTTCCTCGGCCAGCCGGTTCGGGGCGTTCATCCAGTTGAGCGGCTTGTAGGCCCCGCCGTCGGCGTGGACGGCCACGCAGCCGTCGGCCTTCACCATGAGCAGTCGGGTGGCGAGGGGCAGGTGGGCGTCGAGCCGACCGGCGTAGTCGACCTCGCAGCGGGCGATGACCAGGCGCATCCGGGCCGAGCGTAGGGCCATGGCGGGTGGGGGTCGCGCCCCCGCGGCTCAGGTCTTGGAGGTCCGCCGCTCGAGGGCTCGTCGGGTGCGGTGGGTGAGCCGGGCGCGGCGCCCCTTCCGCTCGCGCTGGGCGAACCGCGCCGCGATGACCTCCCGCCGCTCTTGCAGCTCGCGGTGGGTGAGGGCCTCGATGGTGTCGTCGACGCCGTACATGGCCTTCACCCCGCCCATGTCGAGGGTCCAGCTCGACTCGTCCACGCCGACCTCGGCCGCGATCCGCTCGCCGTGCTCGGTGGCGAAGTAGGTGGCGATGTGGGTGATCTCGGAGAACAGGTCGAGGTCGGGGGCGAGGGTGGCGATGGCGCTGTCGAGGAAGACGAGGTTCTTGATGAACAGCATCAGCTCCTTCGGGAGGCGGGCGCCATAGCCCAGCAGGCCCTTGACGACCTCCTGGATCTCGCCGGTGAGCTGCTCAGGGGTGAGCGTGGTCGGATCGACCACCGGTCCGTCGAGCTTGAGGTCGCGGATGACGGCTTCCAGGTCGGCGTCGGGGGGAAGCGCCCCCAGGTCGCGGATGGCGGCCAGCTGGCCGCGGAGGTCGTTCATGCTGGCGCTGACGAGGAGGCGCAGGAAGGCCTTCCGACGCTTGGTCCCCATGCGTCCGGTGATGCCGAAGTCCAAGAGCGCGGTGCGGCCGTCGGGCAGGACGAAGAGGTTTCCGGCGTGCAGGTCGCCGTGGAAGATGCCGTAGAGCATCGCTCCCTCGAGGAACCCGATCATCCCCGATCGGACGACCTCGGTGGTGTCGATGTCGGCGGCCCGCATGCCGGCCACGTCCTCGAAGGAGAAGCCCGAGAGCCGCTCCATCACCAGCACCCGTCGGGTCACCAGCGGGGGGTGGGGGCGGGGGACGACGTAGGGGCTGCGCCCGAGGTGGGCGTAGACCGCAGCGACGTCGAGCATGTTGTCGGCTTCGAGCCTGAAGTCGAGCTCCTCGGTGATGGTCTCGCCGAACAGCTCGACCAGCGCCGGCGGGTTGGCCAGGGCCGCGACGGGGATGCGGCCGACCAGCCGCGGCGCGATGAAGGCCATGACCTTGAGGTCGGCCTCCACCAGGTCACCGATGCCGGGCCGCTGCACCTTCACGACCACCTCGATCGGATCGCCGCCGGGCTCGTCGGGGTGCAGGGCGGCGGCGTGGACCTGGGCGATCGAGGCGGCGGCCAGGGGTCGGCGGTCGAAGCGGGCGAACACCTCGTCGAGCGGTCGGCCGAGGTCCGCCTCGACGAGCGACCGCACCGCGGCGAACGTCTCGGGGGGGACCTGGTCCCGGCAGCTGCGCATCTCCGTCACCAGCTCGGCCGGGAACAGCCCCTCACCCGAGGCGATGATCTGGCCCAGCTTGATGTAGGTGGGACCGAGGGCCTCGGCCGCCAGCCGCAGGCGTCGCGCCAGGTCCTGCCGGGAGGCGCTCCCGCCTCGCCGGCGGGCCCCGAGGGCCCACGCAGCCAGCGGCGGCCCGAGCCGTCCGACCACCAGCGCCAGCCGCCCGAGGGGTGGGATCCGCTGGGGCCGCACCAGGTCCGGGAGGCGGCGGCGGATCCGGGTCCTCTCGGCCTCCACCGGGCCCCTCCAGGGGAGGGCCTCCGGGTCGATGACCCAGGGCCCGGACTCGGTGAAGGTGCCCAGGGCCAGGTCAGGAGAGGGTGCGACGCTCACCGCCGCAGTCTGGCGCGCCCCCTCGGACCTGTCGCCTCGGACGGCCTCCTTCGTCCAACACCGTGAGTAGCAGCAGGATCACCGACCGTCGTGGCTGCATGACCAGGGATCTCGCGCCATCCTCGGTCTCTCGGTGCCCGTCGGCGCGCAAAGGGCGTACAGTCCGGTCGTGGTGCCTCGGTCCGGTGCTCGGGACGATGTGGTGGAGTCTTCGCCCCCGATGGGGGCGTCGGCGCGCGCCGCCCAGGTGGCGGCGTCCTTCGCCAGGGAGGCCGGCTCGGAGGCCCCCACCCAGCGGTTGCTGGAGCTGGTCGTCGAGTCCTTCTCCGAGTGGGGGACCATCCACCTGATCCAGGGCGACGGTCGAGTGGCCCGCGTGGCCGCCCACCACCGGGACCCGGCGCTCAGCCCCCTGATCGATCAGCTGCGGACATCGGTGAGCGTCGATCCCGACGCGGCGCCGGACCTGGCCGAGCCTCTGCGGACCCGTCGTGCCGTGGTGCGCCGACGGTCCCCGGAGGAGCTGGCGGCCATGGCCCCCTCGCCGGAGGTCCTCGACCTGTGGATGCGCCTGGGGTTCGCCGCCGGCCTGCTGCTCCCCCTGGTGGCTCGCGACCAGGCCGTGGGCGTGCTGGCCCTGATGTCGGCCGACGCTGACGCCTTCGCCCCCGGTGAGGTCACCGCCCTCGAGAGCCTGGCCGCCGAGTGTGCGCTGCTGGTGGAGACGGCGCGCCTGGCCCGCGAGGCCGAGGCCGCGACCGGTGAGCGGCTCCGGGTCCGGGCCGTCCTCGACACGCTGCTGGCCCACGCCCCGGTGGCCACCGCGGTCGTCGACGCCGACGATCGCGTGCTGCACCACAACGAGGCGCTGCGGGACATGGTCCCGTCGGCCGGCACCCGGCGGCGAGATGGGGTCGATGTCGGGTCGGGCCCGACCCTCGAGGAGCTGGCCCCGGACGTGGCGCCCCTGGTCGCTCCCCTGATCGAGCGGGTCCGCGCCACCGGCCAAGCCGAGGCACTGGTGGACCTGCGACTGGGTGAGCTGGGCCGCCGCCGCTACTGGAACGTCACCGCGTTCCCCATCCGCCGGGGCAACGACGCCCTGCTCGGCACCGGCCTGTTCTTCGCCGAGCACACGGCCGAGACCCTCGCCGCCCGACGGCAGAAGGAGAGCATGGCCCGGCTGGACCTGTCGCTGGCCGCCGGCGGGCTCGGCACCTGGGACTGGGACCTGGTGACCGGGCGGGTCGTCTGGTCCGAGGGGATGGAGGTCATCGCCGGGCTCGAACCCGGGACCTTTGGCCAGACGGGGGACGACTTCCTGGCCCTGGTGGCCGAGGCCGATCGGGAGTCGGTGCGCCAGCGGATGATCGACTCGGCCCGGTCAGGCGAAGACCACCACGACGAGTTCCGCCTCCAGCGCCCCGGGCGCGAGGCCCGATGGATCGAGACCCGGGGTCGGGTGGTGGCGACCCAGGACGGCGAACCGCTCCGGATGATCGGCGTGGCCTCCGACGTCACCGAGCGCCACGTGATGGAGGACGTGAAGCTCAAGCTCCTCGAGCGCGAGCACCAGGCCCGCCTGGCCGCCGAGGGCTCCCGCGAGCGCCTCGCCCTGCTGGCCGAGATCAGCGGGGCCCTGGCATCGACGCTGGACCCCCAGGCGGTGTACGACAACCTGGCCTCCGCCCTGGTGCCCCGCGTGGCCGACTTCGTCGTCCTCGATGCCCTGGACGAGGACGGCGGGCTCCGAGAGGCCGCTCTCGTGCACATCGACCCCACCCGCGCCGAGCTTGTCAGGATGGTGCGCAAGACCCGCCGAGCGACGGGGGGCGACGGCATCTGGAGCGTGCGGCGAGCCATGCGCACCGGCCGGTCCGAGCGGGTCGAGGACATCACCGACGACGACCTGCGCAACGCCGCCGACGGCGACGAGGAGCATCTGGCCACCCTGCGGGCCCTGGCGCCGCGGTCCGCCCTGGTGGCGCCGCTGGTCGCCCGGGGCCGGGTCCTCGGAGGGATCACCCTCGTCACCTCCGGACCCCGCTCCTACGAGAGCGACGACCAGAACCTCATCGAGAACATCGCCAGTCGAGCCGCCAACGCCATCGACACCGCGATGCTGTTCGACTCGCGCTCCGAGGTGGCCCGGGCGCTCCAGCAGACCCTGCTCCCCCCGGCCCTCCCCGAGATCCCCGGCATCGACCTCGGGGCCAAGTACCGGGTGGCCGACACCGGCATCGAGATCGGAGGCGACTTCTACGACGTGTTCGAGGTCGCCTCGGGCTGGGTGATCGTGCTCGGCGACGTGTGTGGCAAGGGTCCGGCCGCCGCCGCCGTCACCGGGTTGTTCCGCCACACCCTGCGGGCCATCGCGCCCTCGCCTCCCGGCGACGTCGGCGGCCCGGCCGCCATCCTGACCGCCACCAGCGACGCCATCCTCGACCGGATCGACGACACCCGCTTCGCCACCGCCGCCCTGGTGACCCTCAGCCCGGGCCGGGGCGAGGCGGACCTGTGCGTGGCCTGCGGTGGCCACCCTCGGCCCATGCTGGTCCGGGCCGACGGCACCATCGAGCGGGTTGACGCCACCGGCACCCTCCTCGGCGTGCTCCCGGACCCCGACCTCCACGAGGTGAGCCTCCACCTGGGTGCCGGCGACGCCCTGGTGCTCTACACCGACGGGGTCACCGAGGCCCGGACCGGGTCCACCCAGTTCGGCGAGGCCCGGCTGATGGAGGCGCTGGAAGGGGCCAACGAGCTCCACTCGGCCGATGCGGTGGCCGAGCGGGTCATCGAGGCCGTCGACGCCTTCCGCGACGCAGACCTGCCCACCGACGACGTCGCCGTCGTCACCATCCGGGTGCCCAGCATGGAAGACGTCTGAGTTTTCGAGCTCGAAGCGGAGCTTCTTGCTCGAGTTGGGCGTCCTCGCTGCGCTCGCACCGAAGGGCTTCCGGCAGGCGCCGGCTCGTCCCTCGCAGCCACCCGCCTCTGCGGGGGGAGACCCCCCGCACCCCCCAGCGGCTTGCGCCGGGCCATCGTCGCAGCGGTCGTCTAGCCGTTCGGGCCTCAGGCGAGCGTGGCCGTGCCCGTCAGCCTCGGGTGACCCGCAGGACCTGGGCGGTGAGGGTGGGGTGGCAGACGAGGAGGTCGGGGAGCCAGGGGTCGGGACGGTTGTAGACGAGGGGCTCTCCGTCGATCCGGGAGGTGTGGAGCCCGGCGGCGGCGGCCCCCGCCACCGGTGCGCAGCTGTCCCACTCGTACTGGCCGCCGGCGTGGGCGTAGACATCGGCCTGGCCCATCACCACCGCGGCGACCTTGGCCCCCGCCGACCCCATCTCCACCAGCTCGGCCCCCACGGCGTCGGCCACGGCCAGCGCCACGGCTGGAGGGCGGCTGCGGCTGACGATGACCCGGGGTCGATCGGGGACCGGGCGCGGTCCCTCGGCCGGCTCGGCCGTCGACAGGGTCATGCCCTGGGCGGGGAGGGCGACGGCCCCGGCGATGGGCTGGCCCCCCGCCACCAGGGCGACGTGGACGGCCCAGTCCTCGCGGGGCGGCTCGCTGTACTCGCGGGTCCCGTCGAGCGGGTCGATGATCCAGGTGCGCACAGCCTCCAGGCGGGCCGCGGCGTCGGCTCCCTCCTCCGAGAGCACCGCGTCGTCGGGCGCCTCGATGGCCAGGCGGGCCATGAGCAGCTCGTGGCTGCGGCGGTCACCCTCCCGCTTCAGCGTGGCCGAGCCCTGGTCCGCCAGCTCGGCGCGCAGGGCGACCAGCATCTCCCCGGCCTCGGTGGCGAGGGCCGCAGCCAGGACGTGGTCTTCGGCGGTGGCCGTGGTCTCCGGTGAAGGCATCGGACCAGTCTGGCCCGGCGGCGACTCAGGCCGTGCCGCCCCCGCCCCGGCTCCGGCCACGACCAGCGGACCGGGGACGGCCGTGATCCCGGCGGACCGTGGGGTCCTGTGCGGCCGCGGGTGCCTACTACGCTCGCCCGTCGTGTCCACCCGCACCGATCCGCCGTACCGGCTGACCCACCTGCGGGCCCTCGAAGCCGAGGCCATCCACATCTTCCGGGAGGTGGCGGCCGAGTTCGAGCACCCCGTCCTCCTCTTCAGCGGCGGCAAGGACTCGGCGGTGATGCTGCACGTGGCCCGCAAGGCGTTCTGGCCCTGCCCGCTCCCGTTCGCGGTCATGCACATCGACACCGGCCACAACTACGACGAGGTCATCGCCTTCCGCGACGAGGAGGCGGAGCTCCACGGCCTGCGCCTGGTGGTGGCCTCGGTCCCCGATGCCCTCGCGGCCGGCAAGGTCACCGAGGCCTCCGGCAACGGCGCCACCCGCAACCGCATCCAGACCCCGGTGCTGCTCGAGGCCATCGAGGAGAACGGCTTCGACGCCGTGTTCGGCGGCGCCCGGCGCGACGAGGAGAAGGCTCGGGCCAAGGAGCGGGTGTACAGCTTCCGCGACGACTTCGGCCAGTGGGACCCCAAGAACCAGCGGCCCGAGCTGTGGAGCCTCTACAACGGCCGTCACCACCGGGGCGAGCACATCCGGGTGTTCCCGCTGAGCAACTGGACCGAGCTCGACATCTGGCAGTACATCGCCGCCGACGAGGTCCGGATCTCCTCGCTCTACTACGCCCACCAGCGGGAGGTGGTGCGGCGCGACGGCATGTGGATCGGCGTCACCCCGCACCTGACCCTGGGCGACGGTGAGGAGGTCGAGACCCGCACGGTCCGCTTCCGCACCATCGGCGACGCCACCGGCACCGGCGCGGTCGAGTCCACCGCCACCACGCTCGACGAGATCATCGACGAGGTCGCCGCCACCCGGCTCACCGAGCGAGGTGCCACCCGAGCCGACGACCGCATCAGCGAAGCCGGCATGGAAGACCGCAAGCGCGAGGGGTACTTCTAGTGTCTGAGCTGCTTCGCCTGGCGACGGCTGGTTCCGTCGACGATGGCAAGAGCACGCTGATCGGGCGGCTCTTGTACGACTCGAAGGCGATCTTCGAGGACCAGCTGGAGGCGGTCGAGGCCACCAGCGCCAAGATGGGCGCCGAGTACACCAACCTGGCCCTGCTGACCGACGGGCTGCGGGCCGAGCGCGAGCAGGGCATCACCATCGACGTGGCCTACCGCTACTTCGCCACGCCCCGCCGCAAGTTCATCATCGCCGACACCCCGGGCCACATCCAGTACACGCGGAACATGGTCACCGGGGCGTCGACCGCGGACCTGGCCCTGATCCTCGTCGACGCCCGCAAGGGCATCGTCGAGCAGTCCCGCCGCCACGCCTTCCTCTCGTCCCTGCTCCAGATCCCGCACCTCGTCCTGTGCGTGAACAAGATGGACCTGGTCGACTGGTCCCAGGAGCGCTTCGATGAGATCTCCGCGGAGTTCCGCGACTTCGCGGCCAAGCTCGACGTGGGCGACCTGACCACCATCCCGGTGTCGGCCCTGCAGGGTGACAACGTGGTGAGCCGCAGCGACAACATGCCCTGGTACGACGGCACGTCGCTCCTGCACCACATGGAGCAGCTGCACATCGCCAGCGACCGCAACCTGATCGACGCCCGGTTCCCGGTCCAGTACGTCCTTCGGCCCTACAGCAGCGACATGCCCGACTACCGGGGCTACGCCGGCACCGTCGCCGGGGGCGCGTTCAAGCCCGGCGACGAGGTGTTGGTGCTGCCGTCGGGGTTCGCCTCCAAGGTGAAGTCGATCGACACCGTCGACGGTCCGGTGGACGAGGCCTTCTCGCCGATGTCGGTGACCATCACCCTCACCGACGACATCGACGTCTCCCGCGGGGACATGATCTGCCGCCCCCACAACCAGCCCCGCGTCGAGCAGGACGTGGAGGCGATGGTGTGCTGGATGGGCGAGGCCTCGAGCCTCACGCCCCGCAGCAAGCTCGGCATCAAGCACACGACCCGGTCGGCTCGAGCGTTGGTGAAGGAGCTCCAGTACCGGCTGGACGTCAACACCCTGCACCGGGACGAGACCGCCGAGTCGCTCTCCCTCAACGAGATCGGGCGGGTCACGCTGCGGACCACGCTCCCGTTGTTCTGCGACGAGTACCGCCGGAACCGGACCACCGGCAGCTTCATCCTCATCGACGAGTCGACCAATGCGACCGTCGGTGCCGGCATGATCTTGTGAGCTCGTCCTCGAAGCGGAGCTTCTCGGACGAATTGGTCGTGTCTCCCTGCGGTCGACGCTCATCTCGCACGGAACGACCGACAAGTCGGATCGTTCCGTGGACGAGGGGGCTCCGGCGGAGCCTCTGCCCCCTCGTGCTCCCCCGCCCGGGGCTCCGCTCAGGGC
>JBBSME010000041.1:0-22821 GCA_038233335.1 Acidimicrobiales bacterium
ACGTCGGCGGCGGCCACGTAGAAGCCGCGCTCGTCGGTGTAGGCGTAGGCCTGGATCATCCCCTGGTTGAGCAGGCGGCGGAACGGCTCCGACGAGGACACGTGGCCCAGGTCGAACAGGACCTTGTGCCAGAAGCGGGCGTAGAGCAGGTGCAGCACCGCGTGCTCGATGCCGCCGACGTAGAGGTCGACGCCGCCGCAGTCGCCCTCGGACTGCGGGCCCATCCAGTAGCGCTCGTTCTCGGGGGCGACCAGCATGTCGGCGTTGGTGGGGTCCAGGTAGCGGAGCTCGTACCAGCAGGACCCGGCCCAGTTGGGCATGGTGTTCAGCTCGCGCCGGAAGGTCGCCTCGCCTTCGCCCAGGTCGAGGGTGACGGTGCCCCACCCCTCGACCCGACCCAGCGGGGGCTCGGGCTCGGAGTCCTCCCGGTCGGAGGTGGTCGGCGTGAAGTCGTCCATAGGCGGCAGCTCGAGGGGGAGCGCATCGGCCGGCAGGGCCTGGGGCTCACCGTCGTCGCCGAACACGATGGGGAAGGGCTCGCCCCAGTAGCGCTGGCGGCTGAACAGCCAGTCCCGCAGCTTGTACTGCACCTTGCCCTCGCCCAGGCCCTTGCCCTCCAGCCAGGTGGTGATGGAGGTCTTGGCCGCGGCCACCTCCAGGCCGTCCAACGAGAGGTCGCCGTTCGACGAGGCCATGGCCACGCCCTCGCCGACGTAGGCCTCGGGCCACTCGTCGGCTGGGGCGTCGGCCGCCACCCCGTGCTCCGAGAGCCACGACGCCGACGGCTCGATCACGCCCACCACCGGCAGGTCGAAGGCCCGGGCGAACTCCAGGTCGCGGGCGTCGTGGGCGGGCACGGCCATGATCGCCCCGGTGCCGTAGCCCATCAGCACGTAGTCGGCCACGAAGACGGGGACCGGCTCGCCGCTCACCGGGTTGGTGGCGAAGGTGCCGGTGAACACGCCGGTCTTGGCCCGGTCGCCGGCTTGGCGGTCCATGTCGGAGTGACGGGCGGCGGCGGCCACGTAGGCGCCTACCGCGCCAGCCGGGGAGTCGGCGCCGCCGGTCCAGGATGGCGTGACGTCGGCGGGCCACTCCTCCGCGGTCAAGGCTCCGACCAGCGGGTGCTCGGGGGCGACGACCATGTAGGTGGCCCCGAACAGCGTGTCGGGCCGGGTGGTGAACACCGCCAGGTCGCCGACGGGGGTGGGGAAGCGGACCCGGGCGCCGGTCGAGCGGCCGATCCAGTTGCGCTGCTGGGACTTGATGGCGTCGGTCCAGTCGAGCAGGTCGAGGTCGGCCAGCAGGCGGTCGGCGTAGGCGGTGATGCGGAGCATCCACTGCTCCATGGGCCGCCGGAACACGGGGAAGTTGCCCCGCTCAGAGCGGCCGTCGGCGGTGACCTCCTCGTTGGACAGGACCGTGCCCAGCCCCGGGCACCAGTTGACCGGGACCTCGGCCAGGTAGGCGAGGCGGTGGGCGTTGACCACGGCCCGTCGCTCGGAGCCGTCGAGGTCGGACCAGGGGCGACCCGACGGGTTGGTGCCCTCGGCGGGCTCCCGGGTGCCAGCGTCCAGCTCGGCCTCCAGCTCGGCCACCGGACGGGCCCTGTCGGCCTCGGCGTCGTACCAGCTGCCGAACAGCTGGAGGAAGATCCACTGGGTCCAGCGGTAGAACTCCGGATCGGTGGTGGCGACCGACCGGCGGGGGTCGTGGGCCAGGCCCAGGCGCCGCAGCTGGCGGCGCATGCTGGCGATGTTCGTCTCGGTCGTGACCCGGGGGTGGGTGTTGGTGGCCAGGGCGTACTGCTCGGCGGGCAGGCCGAAGGCGTCGTAGCCCATGGTGTGGACGACGTTGTGGCCGGTCATGCGCAGGTAGCGGGCGTAGACGTCGGTGCCGATGTAGCCCAGCGGGTGGCCCACGTGGAGCCCGACCCCGGAGGGGTAGGGGAACATGTCCAGCACGTAGCGCTTGGGCCGTCCCTCCACCTCGCCGAACCCCTCGGCCAGGTCGCCCACCGGGTTGGGGGTGTGGAAGGTGCCCTCGGCCTCCCAGCGGTCCTGCCAGGTGCTCTCGATCGTCCCGGCCAGGGAGGCCGAGTAGCGGTGCGGGGGCTGGTCGGGCTCGGGGGTCTCGGCCATCTCGGCACGGTACTCCGGGGCCCTGGCCAGGCCGTAGGTCGATCGGGCCACTCAGGCTCGGCGTCGAGCGCGTCGTTGCGGCCGTTGGCGGCGGTCTTGCCCGCTGAGCGTCGCAGGTTCGCGTGGGGTTGGCGTCGAGCGTGTCGGGTCAGCGGTCGTTGCGGACGACCAGCAGCACCTGGACCCCACCGTCGAAGGTGGTGACCTGCTCCCTTTGGAAGGCGCTGGCCGCGGGCTCGAGGGCCAGCAGCTCCCGGAACGTGCCCCCGAAGCCGGGGAACTGCACGAACCACACCCGGCCGTAGCCCATCATCAACTCGCTCAGCTCGGACAGGGGGACGCCGTCGTCGAACCGTCGGACTTCGCCGAGGGGCCGGGCCGGACTGAGCACGTCGGGGGTGACGGTCGGGTCCTCCCGGGCCCAGGCGGCCTCGAAAGCGGGCCGGGCGGTGTCGTCGGGGAACTGGCCCCGCCCCGACGGGTTGAAGATCAGCGCGTCGCCGGGCCGGGCCTCCTCGGCGACCAGCGCCGCGGCGTCGTCCCACGACTCGTAGGAGAGCGATCCCCGGGTCACCCGGCCGAGGGCAACGCCCCAGACCAGCACGACGACGAGGGCGACGGCGGCGACGCCCCAGAGGACCCGGCCCGCGGTGCGAGCCGTCGAGGGGCGGTCCCGCGTCGAGGCCGCACCGCACGGGCGACCGATGGGCAGCAGCTGCACGGTACCCACGGCGATGAGCATGGCGATGCCGGGCACCGACGCCATCACGTAGCGGCCGATGAGGCTGGGGCGCGGCACCGACAGCACCAGGAGCGCGAGGGGCGGGACCAGCGCCCACCACACGGGGACCAGTGCCCGCCAGCGGTCGAGGGCGGCGGACCGCACCGCTCGGCCCACGAGTACGACGACGCCCACCACCATGAGCCCGCCGAGCAGGAGCTCGGGCCACTCGTCGTAGGTGAGCATTGATCCAACGAACGACCGGGCCTGGTCGGCGCTGAGGGGTGGCACCCAGTCGCCGACGTCGCTGGCCCCGATCGACATCAGGGCACCGACCGCGACCGCGGTCATCACCGCCGCGGGGAGCAGGCGCACGACCAGATGCCAGCGGCGGGGCAGGAACAGCACGCTGGCCATCACCGGAGCCAGCTGCAGGAGGAACAGGCCATGGCTCCCCACGCCGACGACCGCGACCGGGCCCAGGGCGAGGAACCACGGCCATGCCCGGCGGTCTCCGGGGTCGGCCTCGTCGGCCTCGAGCGCCCGATCCAGGCAGATCCAGCAGGCCGCGGTCAGCACCATGGCCAGGGCGTAGGCCCGGGCGTCCTGCGACATGCGGGAGAAGGCGGGCAGCCCGGCGAGGAGGATGACGGCCAGGGCCCCCTCCAACGGGCGCAGGGCGCGGCGCACGAACAGGGCGGTGGCCACCACGGCCACGAGGGCGGTGAGCACTGACAGGCTCCGGACCGCGACCAGCGATGTTCCGAACAGGGCCGTCCACCCGTCGAGGAGGACGTAGTACACGGCCATGGTGCCGCCGGTGCCGCGGATGGTCTGCCGCAGCTGGTGGGTGGCACCGACGGAGATGGCCTCGTCGTGCCAGAAGGGGCGCATGGTGAGCTGCCACACCGAGGAGGCCAGCCCGACGGCGAGGGCGATCGCGGTCCCGATGACCAGGATCCGGTCGCTCCGGGCCGCGTCACCGGGGCCTTCTCCGGCGGGCGCGGCCGGTGGTGGGGGCGCCGCCCGGTCCGGGTCGGTGAGCGTGGTGCTCATCCGCCGATGATGGCCCGATAGTCATCGACGCGGAGGATCGCGTAGCGGCCCTCGACGGCCAGCGCCGCCACCTCCACCTCGGGGGTGGGCGGCCCGGCGGTCTGGATGAACAGCAGCCGGTCCCCGTCGAGCTGGGCCAGC
Organism: Acidimicrobiales bacterium; assembly: GCA_038233335.1. Lineage (GTDB taxonomy): Bacteria > Actinomycetota > Acidimicrobiia > Acidimicrobiales > Iamiaceae > Iamia. The sequence goes on from JBBSME010000041.1 coordinate 4,060, forward strand.
TCAGCGGTCGTCGGCAGCTCGGGCCGCCGGTCGGTGGCCCAGTCGGCCCACGGGGCCCGGCTCTCGGACGAGTTGCGCACCACGAGGGGCCCGGCCCCGTCGCCCTCGCGGGCGATGCGGACCGCCGCCTCCAGGACGGGGACGGCGTCGAGGCCCTCCCGCAGGGCGGCGTCGGCGTCGCTGCGTCGCGCCACGCCGCCGACGACCAATCCGGCGACCACGACGACGGCGAGGCCGTGGAGCGCGACCGCCGCGGTCCGCGAGGAGGTGCGGGCCGCCACCCGCTCGAGTCCACCGACGGTGGCGGCGACCGCCACCGCCACCAGGGCCACCCCCCAGAAGGTCCAGTAGTCGTGCACCGCGGACGCCTGGCGGAGCGCGACCGAGTAGCCGGCCACCCCCACGATGAGGACGGCGGCGACGGGACGGAGGCCGCCCCAGGACCCCGCGCCGCCACGCGGCGGCGAGTCCAGGTCGGGCCCATCCCCGGCGCGCGACCCCGTCCTCTCGTCGGCCGCCGAGCGCCGGCCCCAGAGGGCCAGGCCGAGCCCGATCGCGGTCAGCGCCACAACGGGCCAGCCGAACAGGTCGCCCAGGAACCGGTCCTGGCGATCGATCCAAGCCGACCACCCGACGTCGCCCCCCGTGCGGAGGACGGCCTGGTCGGCCATCTCGCGGAACGAACCCACGGTCCACAGCACCCAGGCCGCGGTGGCGGCGGTGCCCAGCACCACCCCGCCGGCCAGGGCGTGACCGGCCCGGCGGCTGGCCCGATCGGGGCTGAGGAGGCATGCCCCGGCGGCCAGCCCGGCCACCAGGGCGGCCTGCCAGCCCGACAGGGTGGCCAGGGCGCCGCAGGCCATCAGGAGTCCCGTCGCCGGGGCGCGGCCCTGCCACGCCCGTTGGGCCGCGGCCAGGGCGGCCAGTCCGAACGGCAGGGAGAACACGGGGGTGTCGATCATGGCCCCGTAGGTGAGGAACATCCCGGTGGTCCCCGCGACCACCACCCCGCCCGCGATCGCCGGAGACGAGCAGCCCGCATCGCGGAGCAACAGGATGAGGAGGGCGAGGGCAGCCAGGCTGGCGAGGAGGGGCGCGGCGCGCAGCGCCACCGGGCGCTCGCCGGTGACCCCTGCGGCGACGGCCGTGGTCCACATCAGCAGCGGTGGGTGGTGCACGTACGGCCGGCCGGTGGCCTGGATCCCGCCCAGGCGGTTGCCGATGGGCTCCTCCACCGCGCCGCGGGCCCCGATGCCCCACATGGCGCCGTTGTAGCCCTCGTAGGAGACGCCGAAGCCCTTGGTCACCCAGGGCGCCACGTGCACCACCAGGGCCAGGGCCACCAGGACGGTCGCGGCGGCGATCAGCCACCGACCGGCCGGCGACGCCCCGGGACCCGCGGGTGGGGAGAGCGGCGCGGGCGCGTCGGCGGACCGGGGGGAACTCTCGGTCGCCGTCACCGCTACAGCATGACCGACCCCGGTGGGGACGACCAGATCATCGGGGGTGCGACCCTGTCATCGCGGATGATCGAGAGGCGTAACCGCGCTGGGGGGCGGGCAGTCTGACCTTGCGTGCTGACTCTCCCCTCTCGCATCGAGGCCGCGGCTCACCGCGGTCGCGGCACCATCACCTTCCTCCACGGCGACGACGCCGAGCCGGTGACCTGGGCCGAGCTCCACACCGACGCCCGGGCCATGGCCGCCGCCCTCCAGGCTCGGGGCATCGGCCCCGGCGACCACGTCGCCCTCCTGGGGCCGACGTCGCGCCCCCTGGTCACCGCCGTCCAGGCCACCTGGCTGGCCGGCGCCACGGTGATGCTGATGCCCCTGCCGATGCGGATGGGCTCGATCGAGGAGTTCGTGGCCCAGACCCGGGCCCGGCTGCGCCACGGCGACGCCGCCCTCGTGCTGCTCGACGAGCAGCTGGCCCCGTTCATCGAGGCCGAGCCCGGCGACCCACCGCTGCTGGCCTTCGCCGACCTGGTCGCCGACGCCGACGACTACGAGGCCCCCCGCCTCGACCCGGAGCGCCTGGCCATCCTCCAGTTCACCAGCGGCTCGACATCGGAGCCCAAGGGCGTGATGCTCCCGCACCGGGCGGTATGCGCCAACCTCGACGCCATCGCGGAGGCCACCGACTTCGACCCCGACGACGACGTGCTCGTGTCCTGGCTGCCGCTCTACCACGACATGGGCCTGGTGGGGATGTTCACCCTGCCCATGACCACCGGGTGCGACGTGGCCCTGGCCGGACCGCAGGACTTCATGGCCTCGCCCGCCCGCTGGGTGCGCTGGATGTCGGACTTCGGGGCCACCGCCACCGCCGGACCCAACTTCGCCTGGGTCCTGGCCACCCGGGCCCTCCGCCGCCTCGATGGCCTCGACCTGTCCCGCATGCGAGTGGCCCTCAACGGGGCCGAGCCGATCGACGCCGAGGCCATGGACGCCCTGATCGAGGCGGGGGCCCGTCACGGGTTCTCGCCCGGGGCTCTCTTCCCCGCCTTCGGCATGGCCGAGGTGTGCCTCGCCGGCGCCTTCCCCCGACCCGGCGACGGACTGCGCACCGACCTGGTCGACGGACGGGTGCTGGAGACGGAGCGCTACGCCGCGCCGGCGTCCAACCCGGCGGCGCCCAACAGCCGACGGCTGGCCCTGCTCGGCCGCCCGGTGCCGGGCCTGGAGATGCGGGTCCTCGATCCGGAGTCGGGCGCCTGCCGTCGCGACCGCGAGGTGGGCGAGCTGGAGATCCGGGGCACATCGATCACCAGCGGCTACTACCAGCGGACCGACCTGACCCGGGACGCCTTCCACGACGACTGGCTGCGCACCGGAGACCTGGCCTACATGGTCGACGGCGAGCTCGTCCTCTGCGGGCGCATCAAGGACGTGATCATCGTGGCCGGGCGCAACGTCTTCCCGCAGGACGTGGAGAAGTCGGTGGGCGAGGTCGAGGGCATCCGCCCCGGCAACGTGGTCGCCATCGGCGTCACCGGCCGCCGGGGCGCCGAGGAGGTGGTCATCGTGGCCGAGGCCCGCGACGAGGCCCCGGTCGACCTCCGGGACCACGTGGCCGCCCGGGTCCGCAGCACTGTGGGCCTGGCGCCCCGCGAGGTCGTGCTGGTGGCGGCGGGGACGCTTCCCAAGACCAGCTCCGGCAAGCTCCAGCGCTCCCTGTGCCGCGACAAGTACCTCTCGGCCGACCTGGCCGGGGTGGCCCCCGGCTGATCTCTCCGACGCTTCCCCGCAGATCGGCGCGGACCGTGCACCCATGAGTATCCGCCTGGTCGCCAGTTCGACGGAGCAGGAACCCCGTGGCGCGTCGCGAGCGGGTCGCAAGGAACCGTCGTAGCGTGCGGCCATGATCGTCTTCGTCCACGGGGTGCCCGAGACCGATGCGGTGTGGCGCAAGGTGCGCGCCGCCCTTGACCGGGAGTCGGTGGCCCTGTCCCTGCCCGGGTTCGGCTGCCCACTGCCGGACGGGTTCGACACGTCCAAGGACGGCTATCTGGCCTGGCTGGAGGCCGAGCTGGACGGCATCGATGGCCCCATCGACCTGGTCGGCCACGACTGGGGGGCGGGCCTCACCTACCCGCTGGCGGTGCACCACGGCGACCGGCTGCGGTCGTGGGCGGCCGACGTCGGCAACCTGGCCCACCCCGACTACGAGTGGCACGACTTCGCCAAGACCTGGCAGACCCCGGGCGACGGCGAGGCCTTCTTTGCGACCCAGGAGGAGCAGCCGGTCGAGGAGCGTGCTGCGGGGTACGAGCTCTTCGGCCTGGCCCCCGAGGACGCTCGGGAGATGGCCGAGGCCGGCGACGCCACCATGGGTGAGTGCATCCTCGGGCTGTACCGCTCGGCGGTGCCCAACGCCCACGCCGACTGGGGCCCGTGGGCTCCGACCGGCGCGCCGGGCATGGTGCTGCACCCCACCGAGGACCCGTTCTCCGACGCCACCATGGCGGCGGAGGCCGCCGAGATGCTCGGCGCCCGCTTCACACCACTGGAGGGCGCAGGCCACTTCTGGCCCTACCAGGCCCCCGAGGAGGGGGCGGCGGTGCTGGAGGAGTTCTGGTCGTCGCTGGACGGATCGTGACCTCGGCCTCGGCCGCTCCCGACGCTGCCCTCCGGGCCCGGCGCGACGCGGTGATCCGGGAGCACATGGAGTCCGAGAACCGGCTCGACTTCGACGCCACCCTCGCCACGTTCGACCACCCCCGCTACGAGCTCGTCGCCACCGGGCAGACCTTCGACGGTGAGGACGAGGTGCGGGGGTACTACGCCGCGTCGAGAGGCGCTTTCCCCGATCAGCGCAACGAGATCCACTCCCTGCGCCACGCCGACGACGCGGTGGTCGTCGAGTTCGACCTCCTCGGCACGCACCAGGGCGAGTTCGTCGGGTTCGCCCCGACCGGCCGGGAGTTCCGCTGCCGGATGGCCGCCATCTTCGAGTTCGACGGCGATCGCATCACCTGCGAGCGCATCTACTTCGATGCGTCCACCATCTTGCGCCAGCTCGGCCTCCTCGACGGTGGCGCGCCTGTGAGCTGAGGGCCCCTGGCCCTCGGTGCGCGCCCGGTGGCGCTGCGGCAAGGGCGACGCCTCCAGCTCCGACCTCGGTGCGGTGCGTCGGCGTGTCGGACCGAGGTCATCGGCGTCCGGTGCCAGACTGGGGCGGTGAGCCGACGTCTCCTCCGCTTCGCTGTGCTGGTTGGACTGCTGGCCCTGGTGACCGCCGCGTGCGGGTCGGACCCGGTCACCGATGAGCCCGAGCTGGTCGGCGTCGCGACGGTGCGCGACCTCGAGGAGCTCCCCACCGCCGACATCGAAGCTCCTGAGGTGTCGGGCCCTCGCGAGGTGCGGTTCCGCTACGAGACCGGGGCGTGCAGCCCCGACGATGTCCCCGGGCTGCCGGCCAAGGTGGAGGCGACCTACACGGTGGACACCGTGGCGATCGTGGTCACACCGGTCGAGCCGGACTGCACCGACGTCGACGACGTCGCCTACACCCAGGGCCTGGAGGTGTTCCTTTCCGAGTCGGTCGGCGACCGGGACGTCTCTGGGAGCACGGGCTCTCGGTGAGCGCCGACGAGCGGGGCGGACCGCAGGTGTTCTGCGAGCTCTACGTCACCGACGTGGCCCAGAGCCTGGCCATCTTCCGCGACGCCCTCGGCCTCGCCCTCGTCCGCGACGAGGGCGACCTCGCGGTGCTGAACCTCGGGCCCACCGAGCTGCTCCTCAACGCGGCCGACCCGGCCACGCTGGAGCAGGGCAACCCGCTGCGGGACGCGCCGCCCGGCGCGCCCCGGGGCGTCGGCGTGGAGCTGGGCATCGTGGTCGACGACCTGGCCGCGGCCCTGGTGCGGGTGTCGGCCCTGGACTCGGTGGTCGTCACCAGCGCGGCGGAGTCGCGCCCGTGGGGTGCCCAGGACTTCCGCTTCCTCCACCCCGACGGCTTCTACGTCCGCGTCTCCGACGCCTGACGCCGCCCCGGGCCCGCGCCGGCCAGCTCCCACCCGCGTCGTTCTGGGGCGGGTTGCGGGGGTCCTGACCCCCAGGATCAGCCCCAGTTCGTGGGCTCCGCCCGGAGCGAGCTCAGCCGGCGCGGAGCTGCTGGGTGATCTGGGACCAGAGGCCGGGGGGCGTCTTGTAGGGGGCGTAGAAGCTGAGCCGATCGACGGTACCCCCGAAGCGGTCGAGCAGGCCCCGGGCCACGTCGTCGGGTTCGGCCACCACGGCGAAGGCGTTGAGCACGTCGTCGTCGATGAGCTCGCCCATGGCCACCCACTCCTTCTGCTTGGACAGCCGGTTGAGCTCGCCGTGGAGGTCGCCCCAGCCGTGGTGGGCGAGGACGCCCTGGTAGGCGGGGGTGGAGCCGTAGAATGCGATCTGGCCCTTGACCGCCCTGGCCGCCTTGGCCGTGGACTCGTCGCTGTCGCCGGTGACCACGAAGGCGGGCAGCGAGATGGTGATATCCTCGCGGGTTCGGTCTGCGGTGGCGCCGCCCTCGGCCAGGGCCGGGAGGGTGACGTCGCGCAGGTACTCGGCGGTGGTGAAGCCGTGAGCCAGCAGCCCGTCGGCCACCTCGCCGGCCACCGTGGTCATCTTGGGCCCGACCGCGGCCAGGTAGACCGGCGGCGGCCCGTGCTCCGACGGCGGCGGGGTGAAGAACGGCGTCATCAGGGTGTGGGTGTAGAACTCGCCCTCGAAGGCCAGCTCGGTGCCCTCGTTCCAGGTGGCCCAGATGGCCCGGAGGGCCAGGATCATCTCCTTCATGCGGGCCGCGGGGCGGCTCCACTCCATGGAGAAGCGCCGGGTGATGTGGGGCTTGATCTGGCTGCCCAGCCCGAGCAGGAAGCGGCCCTCGGCCAGGCGCTGGATGTCGTGGGCGCTCTGGGCCAGGGTCATCGGGTTGCGGGCGAAGGCCACCGCGATGCCGGTGCCCAGCTCGATGCTCTCAGTGTGCTCCGCGGTCATGAGCATGGTGAGGAACGGGTCCTGGTTGGTCTCCGCGCACCACACGCCGTCGTAGCCCTCGGCCTCGGCCAGGCGGGCGATGTCGGGGACCATGGCCAGGTCGCCACCAACGCCCCCGTCGACCTTCATCGGGGATCGTCAAGGGTCGCGGTGTCGGTCACGGTGGTGTCCTCGTCGGTGGTGTGGGGGGTGGGGTCGTCGTCGGCTTCCAGCTCGGCGGCCAGCTTGGCCAGGCGCAGGCGGAGGTCGTCGAGCTCGTCGGCCAGGCGGGCCTCGGCGTCGGCCACGATGCCGGCGGTGATGCGGTCCTGGTCGAGGGCGCCGTCGAGGTCGCCTCGGGCCGCGGCCAGGCTGGCCTCCACCTCGACCAGGCGCTGGCCGAGGGTGGCGTCGGCCTCGGCGCCGGCGGCGTCGCTGCTGGCGACCTGGTCACCCAGGTCGTCGGTGCGGCCCTCGGAGGCGAACACGGCGTCGTTGGTGCGGTCGACCCGGGCCGAGAGATCGGCCAGGCGGCGGGCCAGCTCGGCCACCGCGTCGGTGAGGGCAGTGGCGGTCTCCTCGGCCCGACGATCGCGCCCGGCCAGCAGGCGTCCGACCACCTTGCCGGCGGCGCCGAACGGGCCCTGGGGGGCCTGGTCGAGGGCGGCTCGGGCCGCGTCGATCTCGGCCACCGGCTGTTGGGCGGTGGCGTCGGGCCGGGGCGGACGGCGCAGCGGTCGGGCGGGGGAGGGCGGGGCCACGTCGGCCTCCTCGGGGTCGGGGCGGAGGGCGTCGGGGATCTGGGAGCTGTCGGCGTCGTCGCTGGCGGCCCAGTGCAGGAGGCCGGGGCGATCCTCGCCGGGGATGGCGGGGAAGGCCTGCTGCAGGGCGGGGGACTCGCGCCAGATCTGATGGAGGTAGCGGCCCACGTCGCCGCCGTCCTCCCCGGGAGAGGCCAGCCACCGCTCCCAGGCCAGCCCGCCGTCGGGGGCGTGGGGGAGGGGCGGGGCCGGGGTGCGGCCGGTGAGGTCGGCCTCGGCGGCCAGCAGGGCGTCGCGCGTGAGCGTGCGGGACCGGTGGTCGAGGGCCAAGCCCCGGTCGGTGTGGGCGAAGCGGTAGCCGAGGGCCCGGTCGCCGTCGGCGTCCACCGCCCGTCGGCGCGACAGCCAGCCCCGGCACTGGCGGGCCACCGCGGGCAGGTCGGCCAGCTCCACCCGGGGCCGATCGCCGGCGAAGCTGCTGAGCACCCACGGGCGGGCGTCGGTCAGGCCCGAGTAGTGGAAGCAGCGCACCGGCCGGTCGATCACGCACAGCTGTCCGTCGAGCCAGGCGGTGGGCCGCTCGTGGAGGTTCCAGTAGGCGACGTCGTAGGTGGGGTCGCGCAAGATGTGGTGGTCGAACAGGACGGGCACGAAGTCGAGCCAGCGCTGGTCGCCGTGGAGCATGAGCTCGGGTCGGTTGAGGCCGTCGCGCAGGAGCCGCTCCTGCCACCAGTCGAGGAAGGGCCCCGAGCTGGTGCGCACGGCTAGGAGGCCGCCGTTGTACATGCCCGCACCGAGCAGGCCGGGCTCGTCGGGCAGGCGGCCATCGCGAGGGACGGGGTCGAGCACGTGGGGCACGAGGACGACGTCGTGCGAGGCCGCCGCGGCCACCAGCTCCTCCATGGGGGCCAGGACCTCGACGTCGCCATCGACGTAGACGGCGATGTCGGCCCGGTCGAGGACGCGGCGCAGGGCCAGGGGCTTGAGGGCGCAGGCCAGCTCGGCCGGGTCGTAGATCGAGGCCATGGCCAGGAGCTCGGCTTCGGGGAACCCCAGCTGGCCGGCGGTGACCAGCTCGACGTCGCGGTGGGTCCAGGTGGCGGCGGGGGCCCGGTCGCCGTCGACGACGAGGATGGTGAAGCGGCTGCCGGGGTGGTGGTCGACGAAGGACCGGGCGGCCAGGCGGGCGTCGGCCAGGTAGTTGCGGGTGGCGACGGTGCACCCACCGACGCTCGGCCCCGAGCTCACCGCGCCGTCCCGCTCGGGATGCGTCCGTTCTCGCGCGGTGGGCCCGCAGATTTGCGGCCGGACCGCGCCAGAACGGAGAGGTGTCCGGCGTCGACCGGTTCTGGCGCGGTGGAGCCGCAGATGTGCGGACTGACCGCGCGAGAAGCGCTCGGCGGGAGTGCGGGCCGAGGCGCGGCCGGATGGCACCGGCGCGCCGGGGTGCTCATCCGGCGCCGCCCTGTTCCCGGAGGAAGCGCTCCAGCTCGGCGGCCAGCTCGTCGCCGGAGGGGATCTCGCCCTCCTGGGGCGCCTCGTCGGCGTCGGCTTCGAGGGCCTGGAGCATGGCCGTGTGCTCGTCGTTGCGGGCGATGGTGGTGTCGAGGCGCTCGGTGGTCTCGACCGCGTCCTGCTCCAGCTCGCCCCGGGGCAGGCTCAGGCCGGTGACCTGCTCCACGTTGTCGAGCAGGGCGGTGCTGCCGGCCGGGAAGGGCCAGGCCGAGGCGTAGTGGGGGATCTGGGCCCAGAGGGTGAGGGCGTCGAGGCCGTGATCGGTGGCGAAGCGCTCGACGACGGCCTGGGCTCCGGCGGGGACGTCGAGCGTGCCCCGCAGGAACGGCCAGCGGGCGGCCAGCTCCTCGCTGCCGGCGGTGATCGACAGGCGGACGGGCCGGGTGTGGGGGACGGTGGCCGGGTAGGCGCCCAGGCCGATGACCTGGGTGACGCTCAGCTCCCGGGCCAGGCCGACCACGGCGTGGCCGAAGGCCTTCCAGGAGTGGTCCGGCTCGGGTCCGGCCAGGATCAGGAGGTCACGTCCGTTGAGGTCCTGGGCGGCCAGCACCTCGATGGAGGGCCAGCTGAGGCTCTCGGACACGCCGGCCACCAGGTGCAGCACCGGGCGGCGGGCCCGGTGGTCGAGCAGCTCGTCGGCGTCGAAGGTGGCCACCGACTCGGTGTCGAGCTCGTCGAGCAACGTGGCCACCGTGGTGCTGGCGGCCATGCCGGCGTCGATCCACCCCTCCAGGGCCATGAGCAGCACGGGCTCGGTGAGCGGCCGGTGCGGCGCCCTCTCGTAAGACGCGGTCATCGGCTCGCGCTCCCATCGGTGGGGCGGGTCACGATGTCGTCGGTCAGGAAGGGCCGATGACGGCTGACGGCTCCGCAGGCTCCGCCGTCAGAGAGCCCGTACCGTCTGGTTCGCTCGCTGCGCTCGCTCACTGGCTCGTCAGCCCGCTGCGGGCGAGGGTCTCCTGGGCCGCGGTGGCCAGCATCTCGACCTGGGCCTTGAACGGCTCCCAGTCGCCGCCGGAGTCGCCCATGGCCCCGCCCATGTAGCGGGACAGCACGCCCTCGAGGATGCAGGCCAGCTTCCAGTACCCGAAGGCGATGTAGTAGTCGATCTGGCTGACGTCGCGGCCCGAGGCCTCGGCGTAGCGGGCCAGCAGCTCGGAGGCGCCGGCGAAGCCCTCGATGGAGGTGGCGGTGCCGGGCAGGGCGACGAAGTCGCTGTCCTCCTGGCCCCAGTAGACGATGAGCAGGCCCACGTCGGCCAGCGGGTCGCCGAGGGTGCAGATCTCCCAGTCGAGGACGGCGGTGACCGAGCCGTCGTCGGCCAGGAGGCAGTTGTCGAGGCGGTAGTCGCCGTGGACGATGGCGGCCGGGCCCTGCTCGGGCACCTGGGCCAGCAGGGCGTCGTGGACCTCCTCGACCGTGTCGAGCTCGCGGGTCTTGGACTTCTCCCACTGGCCGTACCAGCGCTTGAGCTGGCGGGGGATGTAGCCCTCCTTGCGGCCCAGCTCGCCCAGTCCGACCGCATCGGGGTCGACGGCGTGGATGCGGGCCAGCACGTCGACCAGGTCGTGGCCGGCCTGGGCCCGGGCGTCGAGGGTGAGAGCCTCGGCCGAGGCCGCGTCACGCAGCACGAGGCCGTCGACGAAGTCCATGACGTAGAAGGGGGCGCCGTTGACCGAGTCGTCCCCGCTGATCCCCACGACGGGGGCGACGGGCACGTCGGTGGGGGCCAGGGCGGAGATGATGCGGTGCTCCCGGCCCATGTCGTGGGCGGTGGCCAGCACCTGGTGGAGGGGCGGTCGGGGGAGGACCCTGTGCCCGTCGGCGGTGTCGCGGACGTGGAAGGTGAGGTTGGAACGACCGCCCTCGATGAGCTCGAACGAGAGCGGCGGGGCCAGCTGGACCCGCTCGGCCATCCAGGCCGTCACGGCGTCGACGTCGATCCCGGGGATGGTGTCGTCGCTCATCCCTTGGAAAGGTACCGGCTGGCCGGCCGTGCCCACGACCGGTGTCCCGCCACCAGGGGGGAGGGGCCCCCGACGTCGGAGTGCCGGTGGCTGCCACGGGTAGCCTCCGCACGTGTCTTCGGTTCCCCCGCCCCCACCCGGATCCCCCGGCCAGTACCCGCCGGGCTCTTACCAACCGCCCCCGGGCCCGCCCGGCGCGCCCGGTGGCTATCCGCCCGGCCCACCGGGAGGGGGCTATGGAGGCGGCGGCGCTCCGCCGCCCCCTCCCGGTGCTCCCTACGGGCAACCCGGACAGGGCGGGCCCAAGAAGTCCCAGACCGGGCTCATCGTGGGCCTGGCCGTCGGCGGGTTCCTGTTGGTCGTGGTGGTGCTGGGCGCGGTGCTGCTGCTGACCGGCGGGTCGTCGTCGATCGATGAGGAAGAGGCCGCCGCGTCGTTGGACGACATCCTCGACGAGGCCGACTTCGACACCTCGGCCGATCTGCGCGACTGCCCCCTCGGGGACATCGACGCCATCGTGGCTGCCGCGGGATCGGTGCTCGACGAGGAGCTCGACCTGCCGGACGACACCCAGAACGCGTTCGACGAGTTCGAGGACGACGAGGCCGGTGTGGTCTGCGTCGCCGCCGACGACGAGGACGACCCGTCCGAGGGCGTCTTCGCCTTCGCCACCCCGGCGCCGTCGGGCGACTACGCCGATGCCATCGAGAGCACCTTCGAGGACGACGACGTGACCGTGGAGGAGCCCGACGGGTTCCGGGGCGGCGAGATCTACGCCTACTGCGTGGAGCCGGGTGAGGACTCGACCAACGAGGGTTGCGGGGCCGACTGGCTGGGCGAGGACATCAGCGTCGGCCTGTTCTTCCAGGACCTCGGGACCGACCCCGAGACCGCAGCCGAGATCCTGAGGGACCAGGTGGCCGACATGGCCGACGCCCTGGCCGTGGCCGAGCCCGACTTCGAGTAGCCCCGTCAGTGCCGCCTGGCCGTGGCCGATCCTGGCTTCGAGTAGCCCCCGTCAGTGCCGCCTGGGGTGGTGTGACCCGCACCGGCGGAGACCGGTTGGGCGGCCCTCGGCCCGCACGCTTCTTGGTACGGATCACGCCCACCACGGGCTGGATCTCTACCCAGAGGGGCCGCGCCAAGCCCGCGCCGGGCTGCTGGTGCGTGCCCGTTCTTGGTACCGGCGACCGGGAAACAGGTGCACTTCTGTACCAAGAAGCGCGGGCGTGCTGACGGCTGACGTGAGTCCCGCGTGTGCCCTTGGCCTGGCGTGGGGTCAGCGGCGGCGGGCGGTGGTGCGGCCCTCGGTGCGGGTGACGGCGAGGGGGAGCCCGAAGCACTCCGAGAGCGGGCCGTCGGCCAGCACCTCGTCGGCCGGGCCGGTGGCAACGATCCGACCCTCCCGCAGCAGGAGGGCGTGGGTGGTGCCGGCCGGGATCTCCTCGGCGTGGTGGGTGACCAACACCATCGGGGCGGTGGCCGGGTCGTCGGCCAGGGCGCCGAGGCGGTCGACCAGGTCCTCCCGGGCGCCCAGGTCGAGCCCGGCGGCGGGCTCGTCCAGGAGCAGCAGCACCGGGTCGCCGGCCAGAGCCCGAGCCAGGAGCACCCGCTGGCGCTCGCCGCTGGACAGTGTCCCGAAGCGACGACCGGCCAGGTGCTCGGCGCCGACCCGGGTCATCTCGGCCCGGGCCTCAGTCCGGTCGGCGTCGGTCCAGTCGTGCCACCAGGCCTCGAGGGCGGCCCGGCGGCCGGTCATCACCACGTCGAGGGCGTCGACGTCGGCTCGCAGGGAGTTGGCCAGGGCCGCGCTGGTGAGGCCGATCCCGCCCCGGAGGGTGCGGATGTCGGTGCGGCCCGACACCGCACCCGCCACCGCCACGGACCCAGACGTCGGGCGCAGCCAGAGGCCGGCCACCCGGACCAGCGTGGTCTTCCCGCTGCCGTTGGGCCCGAGCAGGGCCCACCGCTCACCCGGCCGCACGGTCCAGTCGACCCCATCGAGCAGGTTGCGCCCCGATCGGACGACGGTGACCCTGTTCAGATCGAGCGCGGGGTGGGTATCGTCAGGGTCGGCCGGCACGGGTCGCATCCTGGCCTGGTGCCCGGTGGTGGGCCAGCCGTGCCTGGGCCGCTTGGTCCGGCGGGGCGTCCGGGGGACGCCACGGACCAGTGCGCCCGCAGTGTCGTAGCCTGCCGCCTGCGGGCCACGGGAGGGGTGCGGACATGGTGTCATCGAGCGACCTGCGACGTCTGGCCGCGGTGGTCGATCCGCTGGCCGAGGCCGGTGCATCCGACGCAGAGGCGGTCCGAGCGATCATGGGCCACCTCCGGCTGCCCGCCGAGGGCACCCTGCGCATGACCGTCAAGGCGCACGAGGAGGTCGATGCGCTGCTTCGGGCCTCCATCCGAGATGCCGACAGGGTCACCCAGGAGGAGCAGATGTCACCCGAGCGCCGCCAGACGCTCTATCGGGTGATGGAGATGGTCGAGGCTGCACGGGTGCGCATCCAAGACGTGGAGCACCGGAAGTGGTGGCCGCGGTGACGGTGATGCCGCCGGCCACGGCCGACGATGCGGAGGCCCTTCGTCGGTTGCTGGCCGGGGGCTCTGGGACCGGACGGCCGGCGCGGGCCACGGCCGACCGGGCGCCCGCGTGCTCATGGCCGAGGGCCCCTGGTGCGGTCGCGGGCCCAGTGGGTGAGCATGCCTGGGTGCCGCCCGCCGGCTGATCAGCCGGCGAGGATCTCGAGCGTCTCCGACCGGTGTCGCTCCGCGACACTTCGTCGCCAGCCGGTTCGTGACCGCACGCCGTTCACCCGTCGGGACTCCATGATCAGGCGCGCCGGCGACGCCCCAGGCGGAGATCGCCATGTGAGGCAACGAACCCGGCGACGCGGAGCCTTCACGTGAGTCGATGCGATGCACGTTCGCGGCCGCCGCAGCCTCGGCGTAGGGTGCGGTCCGCCGGGCGCAGAGGGGAGGGGTCGTGGGGTCCAAGGTCGACGTGCGAGCGCTGGCGGACGCGGTCTATCCGCTGGCCGAGGCCGGAGCCTCCGACGCAGAAGCAGCACGAGCGGTCCTGGTGTTCCTCGGCCTGGCCGCCGAGGGTCCCATTCGCCTCACGTACAAGCGGAGCCAGGCCATCGACGCCGCGCTCCGACAGGCTGAGCTCGCGGCGCCGAGCGGGTGACGCTCGAGGACCGGATCTCGCCCGAGGTCGACCGAGCGCTCCTCCGGTCGATGGAGATCCACCGGGCGGTGCGACAGCGCCTCCAGGACGTGGAGCTCAAGGACTGGTGGCAGAGATGACCGTGACCCGGCTGGCCACGGCGGGCGACGTGGGGGACCTTGATCGCTTGCTGGCCGGGGACGACGTGATCGTCGGCGCGGCCGTGTTGACCCCGCCGGTCCTCGACGACGACGTGGCCGTGCTGGTGGCCCTGGCCGGCGAGGAGCAGGACGCGCTCGTTGCCGCTGCGGCCCGTCATGCCGGTGATCTGGGGTGGCTGTCGGTGCGGGACCCATCCGGTGCCATCGTCGACGTCCCCCCGCCCGGCGACTCCCTGCCTGAGCGGTTCCTGCGCCTGGCCGCCCGGGCCGCGACCCTGGCGGCGGTGGCGGTGGGGTCCGCGGCCGGGGTGGGGCCCGTGGCCCGCAAGTCCGACGGCAGCGTGTCGATCGAGGCCAACGCGGCCGCCGACGCGGTGGCCACCGAGGTGCTGTCTGCCCTCGGTGCGACCATGCTCAGCGAGGAGCACGACGACCCCGACCTCGATGACCCCGGCGATCCCTGGATCGTGGTCGATCCCCTCGACGGCACCGGGAACTTCCTCGCCGGCCTGCCGCCGTGGGCTTTCTCTGCGGGCCTGGTGGCGGGGGGTCGGGCCCTGGCCGGCTACGTGTGCGACCTGTCGTCGGGCCGTCGCTGGTGGGGGGCGGTCGACCACGGTGCCTTCCGGGACGGCCACTCGATGGTGCCCCGGGCCGGGGCGACGGTGGTGGTGCCCACACCGCCCGCGGGCGGCGTGGCCTCGGTGCCCGAGGGGTTCCGTCGGTTGCGGATCACCGGGTGCACGGCCGTCGATCTCTGCCTGGTGGCCGACGGGTCGGCCGGGGCGTGGCACGACCTCGACCGCCAGGGCACCCACGTCCACGACGTCGCGGGAGCCCTCGGGGTGCTGGCCGCGGCCGGGGGCGTGGTGCGGGGTCCCGACGGCGCTCCGCTGCCGCTCATGCCCGACACCGAGGGCCTGATCCGCTTCGCCGCCGCCGCCGACGAGACCATCGCCGACGCCCTCGTCGCCGCGCACCGCTGAGGCCCGAGGCCGCAGCGGCCCACCGCTGACCTGCGCCGCGGCGGCTGTCCCGTGCGAACCTGCGACGCCGCGGCTGCCCACCGCTGACCTGGGACGCCGCGGCTGCCCACCGCGAACCCGATCGAGCATCGGGCTGGGTGGCGCCGTCGCAAGCGGTCGGATATCTGCTGCGGGGAGGCGCGTCCTCTGGCGATCAGCCATACCTGCGGCAGCTGTGAGCGGTCTTGATCGATAGGTGCCGCAGGTACGCGACTCGGCGGGCGACCGACTGAACCTGCGGCAGCTGTGAGCGGTCTTGATCGACAAGTGCCGCAGGTATGGCCGAACCGGGACGAACCCGCAGCAGGGGGGATCTTGTCCCGGGCGCGCCGTCGCCCAATAGGGTGCCGCCCATGCGCATCGGAGTCCTGGGAGCCACCGGTCCGGCCGGGAGCGGACTGGCTGTCCGCCTGGCCTCGGTCGGCTACGACGTGGTCATCGGCTCGCGGTCGAAGTACCGGGCCATGGAGGTGGCCGACAAGCTCCACGAGAAGTGGCCGGACCAGGACCTGGGCATCGAGGCGGCCGAGAACGAGGGGGCGGCCACCGCCGACGTGGTGGTCATCGCCACCCCGTGGGACGCCGCCGCCGTCACCGCCTCCTCCGTGCAGGAGCAGCTGGCCGGCAAGGTGGTCATCTCCATGGCCAACGCCCTGGCCAAGGTCGGCCACGAGTTCCAGCCGCTGGTGCCGCCCCGGGGGTCGGTGGCCGCCAGCGTGCAGGCCGCCGTGCCCCGCAGCCACGTGGCCGCCGCCTTCCACCACGTGCCGGCCAAGGAGCTGGGCGACATCGCCCACCCCATCGAGTCCGACGTGCTGGTCTGCTCGGACCACCCCTCCGCCACCGAGACGGTGATCGACATCGTCTCCAGCATCCCGGACCTGCGGGCCCTCGACTCCGGCGAGCTGTCCAACGCGGCGCCGATCGAGGCCTTCGCCGCCGTCCTGCTCCAGGTGAACGTCCGGTACAAGACCCGGGTGGCGGTGCGCTTCACGGGTCTCGACGATGCGGTGGCCGGTCCGTCCCGCTCGGTCGCCACCGGCGACCCCAGCACCGGTGAGACGGCCACCGCGGATGTGGCCGCAGCCCAGCCCGCCGCCGACGCCGCCTCATGATCGGCGAGCCCCGCCCGCAGCGAGCGCGCGCCGCCACCAGGGCCGCACGGCGCGGCCCGGTCCCGCCGTCGGGGCGCATCGTGACGCGCGTCCGATGAGCGCCCAGGGCCGCTCGGACCAGCCGATGCGGCTGTACGACACCGGCCGGGGCGAGGTCCTCCCCTTCGAGCCCGGCGATGTGGTGACCATGTACACCTGCGGCATCACGCCGTATGACGCCACCCACGTCGGCCACGCCGCGGTCTACATCGCCTACGACGTGCTCCAGCGGCGGCTGCGGGATCGGGGCCACGACACCAAGTGCGTGCGCAACATCACCGACGTCGACGACGACATGCTCAAGAAGGCCCGTGAGGTGGGCGTGCACTACCTGGACCTGGCCGCCTCCGAGGTGGCCAAGTTCGACGACGACATGGAGGCGCTGGACCTCCTGCCCGTGGCCAGCGAGCCTCGGGCCACCTCGGCCATCGCCGACATCCGCGGCTTCATCGGCATGGTGATCGACCAGGGCCACGCCTATGAGGCCAATGGCTCGGTGTACTTCGACGTGTCCAGCTCGGAGCGGTTCGGCTCGCTCTCGGGCTACGACCGGGAGAAGATGCTGGCCCTGGCGGCCGAGCGGGGCGGCAAGGTCGAGGACCCCGACAAGCGGGATCCGCTCGACTTCGTGCTCTGGCACCCCTCCGCGGAGGACGAGCCGGCGTGGGACTCGCTGTGGGGCCCGGGCCGGCCGGGATGGCACATCGAGTGCTCGGCCCTGGCCCTGCGGGAGCTGGGCACCACCATCGACCTGCACGGCGGGGGCGCGGACCTGATCTTCCCCCACCACGAGTGCGAGGCGGCCCAGTCCGAGGCGGCCACCGGCGAGCCCTTCGTGCGCCACTGGATGCACCAGGCCATGGTGCGGATGGACGGCGAGAAGATGTCGAAGTCGCTGGGGAACCTGGCCTTCGTCAGCGAGCTGCGCAAGGACCACGACGCCCGGGCCATCCGCCTGGCCGTGGTGGCCCACCACTACCGCACCGAGTGGGAGTGGACCGACGCGGTTCTGCCCGAGGCCGAGGAGCGCCTGGAGCGCTGGCTGGCCGCCGGTGAGGGCGACGGCGCCCTGGCCGAGGTGCGGGCCGCGCTCGACGACGACCTCGACGTGCCCGCTGCGGTCGCTGCCAGCGACGCCGCCGCCGAGGCCGGTCAGGGCATCTCGGCTGCCGCCATGCTCCTGGGGATCGACGTCCTGCGCGAGGCGTAGC
This sequence comes from Acidimicrobiales bacterium, assembly GCA_038233335.1. Taxonomy (GTDB): domain Bacteria; phylum Actinomycetota; class Acidimicrobiia; order Acidimicrobiales; family Iamiaceae; genus Iamia. Next base: position 21,484 of record JBBSME010000041.1, read on the forward strand.
GCCCGCGTGCGATGTCAGCAAGCTGCCCGGGCGTCGAGGATGATCACCGCCGGGAAGCGATGAGCGCAGGCTCCAGCGACATCAGCCGGTCGGTGCGCAGCTGACCGCTGAGGCGTGCGGACTCCTGGGTCCGCGTGCCAGGGGTGCGGCTCGTTCTCCAGACCGACGATGGGGCGCCGCAGGTCGTTGACCTCATCACAGCGTCCGAGGACCTCTGCTCGGTCGGGCCCGTCGTAGGACGGGCCCGACGAACCTCGTACCCCTCAGCCGAAGGCCATCAAGAGGGTGAACAGCAAGGTCAGGAGCGCAACCATGGACCCAACCGTCCACGTGAGGTTGCGGTGTGCTTCCTGGGTGATCCGTCCGTCGAGGGTCGCCAGCTGGCCGGTGAGGCGGGTGTCGAGCTCGCTGATGCGTCCGGTGAGGCGGGTGTCGAGTTCGCTGATCGCTCCGGTGAGGCGGGTGTCGAGCTCAGCGATCTGGCGAGTCAGTCGGGTGTCGAGCTCGGCGATCTGGGCGGTGAGGCGCGTGTCGAGCCCAGACACCTGGCTGGTGAGCTTGGCGTCGACATGGGCGATGTCGACTCTGACCAGGGCCACCTCAGTCTGGAGGTGCTCCCTGGTCGAGGGCTCATCGATGTCGCGGGCGGGGATGTTCGACAACAACTCGGCGACCGCCTCCTCGTCGATGATGCGGCTGAGCCCTTGGTGCACAGCGGCGCGATTGCGTTCGGTCAAGGCCATGACACTCCTCCGGAGATGTGCTGTCAACGGGGGAAGGTGCTGCCCAACCTACCGAGGCCCTGTGACAGCGAGCCGGGTGGTTCAGCCGTCGTCGAGCAGGGAGCCCTGGGTGCCGACGTCGTAGATCACGGCGCCGTCGACGGCTCGGGCCTCGGGGGTGGGGGAGTGCCGGTTCATGCGCCCGTCGTGGAAGAGGTGCTCCACCTCGACCCGCTCGACGAGGACGAGGTGGTCGGCGACCAGGCGTCGGTGGCAGCGCCACCAGAGCGATTCGGCGCACATGATCGCCACCCGCCGCTCCCGGGCCTCGTCCACCAGCGCCTTCAGAGGGTCGGTGAACCCGCTCGTGGCCATGTGGTCGGCGTAGGCCCGGAACTGGTCGTTGCGGAGCCCGACGTGGGGCGAGTCCGGGTCCGGCTTCCGGCGGCCACCGAGGGCGGCGACGTGGCGGTAGGCCACCCCGGCGTCCGGGAGCCAGTGGCTCATCTCGGCGGACGCGAAGTGCGGGTGGCGTCGGCTGCCCGGGTAGCGCCGCACGTCGACCAGCTCCTCCACCCCGGCCTGGGTGAGGAGGTCGGCGAAGGCGTCGGCCTCG
>JBBSME010000042.1:0-22593 GCA_038233335.1 Acidimicrobiales bacterium
CATCGACCTGATCGACGAGGCCGGCAGCCGCCTGCGCATCAAGCGCATGCAGACCCCGCCGGACTACAAGGACCTCGAGAACCAGGTCGCCGACGTCGTCAAGCGCAAGAAGGAGGCCGTCGAGGCCCAGCGCTTCGAGGAGGCCGGCAAGCTCCGTGACGAGGAGAAGGAGCTCCTGAGCCAGAAGGAGGCCAAGGAGGCCGAGATCAAGGCGTCCGGCGTCGACCTCTTCGACGAGGTCGACGAGGAGGCCGTGGCCGAGGTCCTCTCCATCTGGACGGGCATCCCGGTGTACAAGCTCACCGAGGAGGAGACCAAGAAGCTCCTCAACATGGAGGACGAGCTGCACAAGCGGGTCATCGGTCAGCAACAGGCCATCAAGGCCGTCAGCCAGGCCATCCGCCGCACCCGGGCCGGGCTCAAGGACCCGAAGCGTCCCTCGGGCAGCTTCATCTTCCTGGGCCCCTCCGGCGTGGGCAAGACCGAGCTGGCCAAGACCCTCTCCGAGTTCCTGTTCGGCGACGAGCAGAGCCTCATCAGCCTCGACATGTCCGAGTACATGGAGAAGCACACCGTCAGCCGCCTGGTGGGCTCGCCCCCCGGCTACGTGGGCTACGAGGAGGGCGGCCAGCTCACCGAGGCCGTGCGCCGGAAACCCTTCAGCGTGGTCCTGTTCGACGAGATCGAGAAGGCCCACCCGGACGTCTTCAACACGTTGCTGCAGATCCTCGAGGAGGGCCGGCTCACCGACGCCCAGGGCCGCTCGGTGGACTTCCGCAACACGGTGCTGATCATGACCTCCAACCTCGGCACCCGGGACCTGCGCAAGGCCAACGTCGGCTTCGGCAAGTCCGACGAGGCGGTGACCTACGAGAAGATGAAGGAGAAGGTCAACGACGCCCTGAAGGAGCACTTCCGGCCCGAGTTCCTGAACCGCATCGACGAGACGGTCGTCTTCCACGAGCTTTCCAAGGAAGAGGTCACGACCATCGTCGATCTCATGATCAAGCGGACCCGGGTCCAGCTCGAGGCCCAAGGCATCGGCCTCGAGCTGACCGACGCCTCCAAGCTGCTGCTGGTCGAGCGGGGCTACGACCCCACCCTCGGCGCCCGGCCGCTGCGTCGGGCCATCCAGCGCTTCGTCGAGGACCCGCTCTCGGAGAAGCTCCTCTACAAGGAGTACCGCGCCGGCGAGATCATCATCGTCGACGTCGAGCCCGACCCGGACAACGACGACAAGCCCGACATCGTCTTCCGGGCCGTCGAGGGCTTCGAGCCCCCTCCGGTCGAGATGGCCGAGGCCGGCCCGGCCGACTGACCCACCGTCCGACGAGACGCCGACCGAGCCCCCGCCCTGCCGGGGGCTCGGTCGCGTCCGGGCCGAGGCGCGGTTCGGTTCGTCGTGCGGCCAACGGGCAGGGACCGGACGGTACGGTGCCGTCGGGTACCACCCACCGCCGAGGAGGCACGCCGTGGACATCGACGAGGACCAGGTCTGGAACGGGGTGGCCAGCGCCGCAGCCATCGGCGCGGTGGTGGTGACCAAGCCCTTGATCGAGCGCAGCTACCGCATGATCTTCCGCAAGGAGGCCCCCGGCAACCCCGCATCCCGCGACGTGGATTGGAGCGAGGCGATCCTCTGGGCCCTGTTCACCGGCGCGCTGGTCGGCGTGATCCGGTTGCTGGCCCAGCGGGCCGCGGCATCAGCGTGGGACAAGGCACGCGGCGGCTACCCGCCGGCCCTGGCCTCGACCCGCCCCTGAGTCGACGCAGCGCTGCAGCTCGGACCTCGCCGAGGCGATCAGTGGGGTGGGGCCTCCGAGGAGCCCGCATCGTCGCCGGAGGAGGCCGACGGCGCTGACCCTTCGCTGGTCCAACCCGCAGGAGGATGCGCCTCCGGGGCGACCTCGTCGAGCCACCGTTGCGCGCGCTCGCTCGGGCTGATGCCCTCCGGCTCGGAGGCGTCCTCGAGCTCGGGCTCATCCTCGGGCGGGACGGTCGTCTCGGCCGCGGACGGTTGCGCGCCGGGCCCTCCGGGGTCGATGGTCGCGGGTCCGAGGTCGGAGAAGGCGCCGCCGAGATCCCACGAGAGGAAGGAGGCCGAGCTGCGCAGCAGGTCCGGGAGGTCGTTGTCCGCGGCGAAGTCCTCGATGGCGCTGCTCACGGGGGGGTTGCCGACGGTCGCGACGAGGGCGAGCGCCACCAGGCCGGACAGGAGTGCGGAGAGCTTGGACAACGGGATCCGTGAGATAGCCGCCGCGACCGCACCCATCTCGGGTCCCGGCGCGTTTCCGGGGGGTACCCTCCGCGCATGACCGCGTCGGCTGCCAAGGTGCAGGTGGCCGAACGGCGCGGCGACCACCTCGTCGGGCGGGAGCAGCTCATCACCCTCCTGGTCGACGCGGCTCGCTCCGGCTCCGGGGCGGTGGTGCAGGGGGCCCGGGGCATGGGGACCACCTCGGTGCTCCGGGAGGCGCGGGCCCGGACCGTCGAGGCCGGGCGGCGGGTCGTGGAGATCGAGCCCCGGGAGCCCGATGAGCCGGCCTTCGCCGCCCTGCGCGCTGTGCTGGGCGAGGCGGTCCCTTCCACGGTCGACGCGGGGTCGCTGGCGGCTGCGGCCGACGCGCTCGCCGCGCACGGCGGCCCGGGGTCGTTCGTCGTCTGCGTGGACGGGCTCGACCGGCTGGCCGACCCCGTCGCCGCGGTGGTCCACCAGGTCGTGGCCTCCGGGGCCGCCCTCCTCCTGGCCTCGGCCGGTCCGACGGATCCGTCCCTGACCGACCTGGGCGCGCCGTGGTGGTGGGACGTGGCCAGTCGGGTGGAGATCGCCGCACTGGGGCGCGCCGATGCCGACCGGCTGGCCGAGCGGTTGATCGGCGGTCCGATCGACGCGCCGAGCCGCGACCGGTTGTGGGTCTCGGCGCAGGGCAACCCCGGGTGGATCGTGGCCATGGCGGAGGCGACGAGGGAGGGCGGTGGCTGGGCCTGGCGCGGGGGGCTGTGGCACCTGGCCGGCCAGGGGGGGAGTGCCGCCGATGCCGGCATCCTCGCCGAGCTCGAGGCGTTGCCGGTCGACGTGCGGACGGTGCTCGAGGTGCTGGCGCTGTCTGAGGCGCTGCCCATCGACGACGCCGAGGAGATCGCCGGCCCCGGACCGTTGGTCGAGGCCGAGCGCCGTCGCCTGGTCCGCACCGACGAGGCCAGCGACGGCGCGCTCTGGTGCGCGGTGGCGAGCCGGCTGGTCGGAACGGCGCTGCGGTCCTCGCTCGGGCCCCCCGACGAGAGACGGCGATGGGGCCGGGTGGCCGAGGTCCTGGCCCGGTCGACCACCTCGGGACCGCTCATCCGCCTGGGCCGGGGCCGGGCCATCCTCGGAGCGGGTCGGGCGGGATCCGGTGCTCGCACCGCGGACCTCGACGCCGTGCTGGCCGGCGCGGCCGCGGCCCACACCCTCAGCCGGTGGGAGGACGGTGCCTCCTTGGCCGGCTCCGTCTGGCGAGCCCGGCGAGATCCCGCCGCCCTGACCGCGCTCACCCTGTCGCTCGGGATGCTCAGCGACCACGAGGCGATCCGGACCCTGTCCGCGGAGCTCCAAGCTCACGGCGCCCACCCCGATGCCCACGCGCGCCACGCCACGACCATCGCCATCAGCCAGTTCCACACCGGCGATCCCGCGGGCGCCTTCGCCACGACGGCGCGGGCCCGGGCCACCGGCCCCCCCTCCGCCCGCGGCGCCCTGGAGGTGTTCGAGAGCCGCCTCCGCTCCTTCGCCGGCGACCAGGACGAGGCCGATGCGTTGGCGGCACCCTGGTGCGATGCCCCCGAGGCCGAGCTCCGTGTCGAGGCGCTGACCGTCCGGGCGTCGGTGGCGGGCATCCGTGGGGCGACCGAGACCGCCATCGCTGGCTACGACGAGGCCTGCGCCCTCGCCCTGTCCATCCCGGACGCGCCTCTGGCCCTGGCGGGCACGCCCTATCTGTTTCGGCTCGGGGCGCTGGCCGAGGCCGGTCGCCTGATCGAGGCCCTCGCCGGCGCAGAGGCGATCCCGGACGACACGGTGCGCGGTGCCGACGCGACCTCCCGCGGGTGGATGGCCCTCCTCCTCGGTCGGTGCCACCTCATGGCGGGGCGACCGCAGAGCTCGGTCCGGTGCTTCGCCCAGGCCGTGGCCGACATGGGTTCCCTCCACCGGCCGGGGTGGCTGGCCCACCCGGCGGCAGCCCTGGTCGCCGCGCACGCTGCGGCGGGGGATCTGGCCGCCGCCGAGGCGGCTCGCGCCGCGTGGGACGAGATCCCGGCGCACGCGGTGGTCCTCTTCCGCTCGGAGGAGCTGCGCTTCGTCGCCTGGCTCGACGCCGCGCAGGGCGACGAGGGGGCTGCCGCGTCCCTCCTGTCCGACGCGGTGGAGCAGGCGCGCTCCGCCGGCGCGATCCCCTACGAGGTCGCTGCGCTCCACGACATCGTCCGGCTGGCCCCCGGGGCCGGTCGCCTCTCGGGAGCGGCTGAGGCGCTGACGTCGCTCGCTCATCCCGGCCGCAGCCCGCTGGTCGAGGCCCACGCCGCTCAGGCCCGGGCCATCGGATCAGGGTCTGTCGCGGGGCTGGAGGCGGCGGCCGACGCGTACGAGGCGTTGGGACTCCCGATGGACGCAGCCGAGACGTGGTCCGAGGTGGCCCGCCGCGTCGATGACGTCCGGGAGCAGGCGGTGGCCCGCCGACGGGTGGCCGACCTGCTGGCCGGGTCCGAGGGCCTGTCCACGCCGTTGCTGAACGCGGCCGGCGACGGACCGTTGCTCACCGACCGAGAGCAGGAGATCGCCGCGATGGTGGCGTCGGGATCCTCGCGCCAGGAGGCGGCCGACCACCTGGTGGTGTCGGTGCGGACCATCGACAGCCACCTCCAACGGGTGTATCGCAAGCTCGGGGTCCGTGGTCGTGACGAGCTGGTCGAGACCCTGCAGGCAGTCCGCCCGTTCGCCTGACTCCTCGGTGGGCCCGGTGTCGCAGGGGGTCCGTAGGGTGACTTCATGGCCCGGGCCCGCACCACCCACCGCTGCACCGACTGCGGCGCGACCAGCCCGCAGTGGGTCGGTCGGTGCCCTGGCTGCGGGGAGTGGAGCACCTTGGTGGAGGAGGCCGACGTGGCCGTCCCCGCCTCGGTACCGGCCTGGGCCGGGTGGGGGGCGGCCACGGATGCATCGCCGGCCCGCCCCAGCACCGATGGCTCGGACGCAGCGGTGCCGCCCATCGCGACAGGGGTCGATGAGCTCGACCGGGTCCTCTCCGGCGGGCTGGTCCCCGGATCGGTCACGCTGCTGGGTGGCGCCCCCGGCGCCGGCAAGTCCACTCTCATCCTGCAGGCCTCGGCCGGCCTGGCCCGGGCGGGGGCCACAGTCCTCTACGTCTGCGCTGAGGAGAGCCCGACCCAGGTGCGGGACCGGGCCCGGCGTCTGGACGCCCTCGACGATCGCCTGTGGCTCGTCGGGGAGTCGCTCGTGCCCCGGGTCCTGGCCGCGGTGGACGAGGTCAAGCCCGACGTCTTGGTCGTCGACTCGGCGCAGAGCGTGGCCGACCCGGAGGTCTCCTCCACGCCGGGGAGCGCCACCCAGGTGCGCGAGGTGGCCCAGCGCCTGGTCCGAGAGGCCAAGGCCCGAGACCTGGCCACGGTCCTGATCGGCCACGTCACCAAGGACGGGGCCCTCGCCGGGCCCCGGGCCCTGGAGCACGTGGTCGACACCGTCCTCGAGCTGGATGGCGACCGGCACCACGCCCTGCGCCTGCTCCGGGCGGTCAAGCACCGGTTCGGCTCGACTAGCGAGCTGGGCCTGTTCCAGCTGGGGGAGCAGGGCCTGGTCGGCGTGCCCGACCCGTCCGGGCTGTTCCTGGCCGACCGCCTGCCCGGGGTTGCCGGATCCACGGTCGTCCCGACGATCGAGGGTCACCGGCCGCTGCTGGTCGAGCTCCAGGCCCTGGTGGCGGGGACGACCCTCCCCGAGCCCCGGCGCTCCAGCAGCGGCCTGGACCGGGGCCGGGTGTCGCTGCTGCTGGCCGTGCTGGCCAAGCGGGCCGGGGTCGACGTGGGGAAGTACGACGTCTACACCCTCGCGGCCGGGGGCGTGCGGGTCACCGAGCCCGGTGCCGACCTGGCCCTGGCCCTGGCCGTGACCTCGGCCTCGACCTCCGTCCCCGTCCCGGCCGAGGTCGTGGCCTGCGGCGAGATCGGCCTGGGGGGCGAGGTGCGCACGGTGGCCAGCATCGAGCGCCGGCTGTCCGAGGCGGCCCGGCTGGGCTTCACCCGTGCCGTGATCCCGACCTCCGCCCCGGATCCGCCGGCCGGCATCATGGCGGTGCGGGTCCGGTCCTTGTTGGAGGCCATCTCGGCGCTGGGCCTCAACCCCTGACGTGCTCCTCCCTTGGTGTCGGTGGGCGCCACCTACACTCAGCCCATGTCCAGCGAGGATCGTCAGGTGATGTTGGGTGCCCTGGCCCTGCTCTCGCCGGGCACCCCGCTGCGCGACGGCCTGGACCGAGTGCTCCAGGCGGGCATGGGCGCGCTCATCGTCGTGGGCGACGGTCCGCCCGTGCTCAACATCTGCTCCGGCGGGTTCCTGCTCGACGCGGCCTACAGCCCGCAGCGGCTCTCCGAGCTGTCCAAGATGGACGGGGCCATCGTCCTCGCCTCCGATGCCAGCCGCATCGCCCGGGCCAACGTCCACCTGGTGCCCAACCCCAGCGTGGGGACCAGCGAGACCGGGACCCGGCACCGCACCGCCGAGCGGGTCGGTCGATCCATCAACGTGCCGGTGATCTCGGTGTCCCAGCGCATGAACGTGATCAGCGTGTACGTGGGCGACGAGAAGCACCAGATCGACCCCGTGCCCCGGGTGATCGCCCGAGCCAACCAGGCGGTGCAGACCCTCGAGCGCTACAAGACCCGGTTGGACGAGGTGTCGGTGGCGCTGTCGGCGCTGGAGGTGGAGGATCTGGTCACCCTGCGCGACGTGGTGACCGTGCTCCAGCGCACCGAGATGGTGGCCCGCATCGCGTCGGAGATCGAGGGCTACATCGTCGAGCTGGGTGACGACGGTCGCCTGGTCCGCCTCCAGCTCGAGGAGCTGATGGCCAGCATGGGCGACGACCGTCGGCTGGTCGTGCGGGACTACTTCCACGAGGAGGATTCCTGGCACCTGGCCCAGGCCCTCGACGCCCTGAGCCAGCTGACCGACGACGACCTGGTGGACCTCCGCAGCGTGGCCTCCGCAGTGCACCTGGCCGACGGCCCGTCTGACCTCGACCAGTCCATGTCGCCGCGGGGCTACCGACTGCTGGCCCGCATCCCCCGCCTGCCCGAGAACGTGATCGAGGCCATCGTGGCCCAGTTCGGGGACCTCCAGAAGATCCTTCGGGCCGCCCTCGATGACCTCGACCAGGTGCCGGGCGTCGGCAAGCTCCGAGCCCGGGCGGTCAAGGACGGCCTCAGCCGCATGGCCGAAGCGTCCATCCTGGACCGCTACAACTGAGTCTTCGCCGTCACTCGCTCGCTGCGCTCGCTCCGTTCCGGCGAGTCTTCGTCCTCACTCGCTTCGCTCCGTTCGGACGAGTCTGGCTGTCCCTCGCTCCGCTCGGCCGAAGACCTTCCCAGCGGACGAGGGCTCGTTCCTCGCCCCCGATCCGCTTCGTGCGGGGGAGACCCCCGCGCCCCCAGCGGCTGGCGCCGGGCCGGACCGACGGCTGATGGTCGACGTCGCCAGGCTGGGGGCTCGCAGCCGGCCGCAGGCCGACACGACCAGCTCATGGGAACGGAGCGAGCGTCAGGGATCGGGTGGGTACGACACGCGACAGGCGTTGATGGGGTCCATCCCCTTGAGGCGGTAGCGGCGGGCGCGGGAGAACTCGACGCCGCTGAGGCTCTCGACCTCAGAGCGGACGTCGATCGAGGCCAGCACCTCGCCCCCCTTGGCCTGCTCGGTCAGGCGGGCGGCCACGTTGACCACGTGGCCCATCACGTCGTCGTGGGTGACCACCGCCTCGCCGTGGTGCAGCCCGGCCCGCACGCGGAGCGGGCTCGGGTCTTCGTTGACCAGCTCCACCGCGGCGAGGACCGCGGCCTCGGCCGCGGGAAAGGTGAGCATCAGGCCGTCACCCATGCGCTTGACGATGTGGCCGCCGCGACTGCGGATCACGGGGCCGGCCCACCGGTGGTGGGCGCTCACGAGACCGGCGGCGGCATCGTCGCCCTCGGAGGCGGTGAACCCGGTGAACCCCTCGAGGTCGGTGAACACCACGGTGATGGGGGTGAGGGTGGACGGTCCGGGCCCGACCTCGGTCCGGGCCAGCGACATGGCCTGCAACGCCGACAGGCCCAGGTTGGCCAGCACCGACGGGCGCTGCTCGGCGGTCCGCTCGAGGAAGCGCTGGAGCACCTTGCTGGGCGGGGCGATGCGGGCCTGGTTGGCCGCCGGGTCCTCCAACCAGTCGCGATCGACCAGGCCGACGTCGACGGCCTGGGCGGCCCACTCCTCGTCCGAGCGGATCATGGCGGCCAGGCGCTCGGTGATCGACTGGTGCAGGGACGCCACGGCGCGGGCACCGGCGCCACGGACGTCATCGGCGGAGGTCACAGGGTGACTCTAGGAGCCGCAGCCGGCGGCCCGGCCCTCCGTGCCCCGGTGCCGTGGCGTCGGTCATGCTGGGGCCATGGCCTCTCCCCTCCCGTCCGGGTCCGCTCTCCACCTGGTGCAGACGGAGGGTGCCCGTCGCGGCCTGGTCATCGTGCCTGACATCGGTGGCCTGCGGCCGCTGTTCACCGACATGGCCGACGCGCTGGCGGCCGAGCACGGGTGGTCCGTCGCCACCTTCGAGCCCTGGCCGGGCCGCGAGCACCTGACGCTCGAGGAGCGTCTGGCCGCGGTCGGCTCGCTGGACGACTCCGTCCTGCTGGCCGACGTGGCCGCCGCGGCCGACGCTCTCGAGGTGGAACCGGTCGCGGTCATGGGCTTCTGCCTGGGTGGGATGGTGGCCCTCAAGGCCGCGGCGGCGGGGCGTCTCGACCGGGCCGTGTCCTTCTACGGGATGGTGCGCCTGCCGGACCGCTGGCGGTCGGAAACGATGGGCGAGCCCCTCGACGCTCTGGCCTTCGGGTCCGCGCCCGTCCTCAGCCTGGTCGGCACCGAGGATCCCTGGGTCCCGGCCGCCGACGCCGATGCCCTCGCCGCCACCGGGGCCGAGGTGGTGCGCTACCCGGCCGCCGACCACGGCTTCGTCCACGATCCGTCGCGTCCCGCCCACCGCCCCGACGACGCGGCCGACGCCTGGCGCCGGACCATCGCCTTCCTCACCCAGGTCAGAGGGCGCGGCGGTCCAGCTCGACCCGGTTGAGGATCCGGTAGCGGCGCTCTCGCTGGTCGATCCAGCCCAGGCGCACGAAGCTGGCGATGGCCTTGTTCACCCGCTCGCGCGAGGCGCCGACCATCCCGGCCAGCTCCTCCTGGGTGATGGGGAGGACGAACTCGTCCTCCTCGCCGGCCAGCTCCAGCAGCCGCTTGGCCGTCCGCCCGGTGACGTCGAGGAAGACCGAGTCGGCCAGTGCCGTGTTGGTGTTGCGCAGGCGACCGACGAGCAACCTCACCACACCCCAGAGGAGGGTGGGGCGGGCCTCGTAGATGGCCTTGAGAGGGGCGAACGGGATGCTCAGCACCTGCGATGCCTCCAGAGCCCGCGCCTCCGCGGACCGGCCCAGCCCGTCGAACAGGGACATCTCACCGATCAGGTCACCCCGCTCCATGAGGGCGACCATCGACTCCCGGCCGTCGACCGAGCGCTTGGAGATGGCGATGCGCCCGTTGACCACCACGTGGAGGTCGACCGGCTCGGCCTCCTCGGCGAAGAGCAGGTCACCCCGTTGGAGGTCGATGGTGGTGGTCGCCGCTTCGACCTGGCCCATCTCCTCGTCGGAGAGGTCGGCCAGGAGCGGGACGTCGCGTAGCAGGGATGTCTCGGGCACCGCGGCATGGTACCGGCCGGACGAATGTCACACCGCAGTGAGCGTCGGCCGCCCGACCTGCGACGACGCCAGGCCCCGGGGACTGAGGGCCCAGAACCCGGCCGGGTAGCGTGCCGCTCTGTGGAGCCAAGCCCGTCGGACCGGTCCGAGGAGGTGTGGACCGTCGTCGTCGCCGCCGGCGGTGGCACCCGCTTCGGCGGGGCCAAGCAGTACGCCGAGGTGGGTGGTCGGCGGGTGCTCGACTGGAGCGTGGCCGCGGCCCGCACCGCCGGCACCCGCGTGGTCCTGGTGGTGCCCCCGGACCGAGCGGAGGATCCCGAGCCCTCGGTCGACGCAGTGGTGGCCGGCGGCGCCACCCGCTCGGCCTCGGTGCGGGCGGGGCTCGCCGCCGTGGCCGGCGCCGCGGAGGTCGTCGTGGTGCACGACGGGGCGCGCCCGGCCGCCACCCCTGACCTGTTCGCCGCGGTGATCGCCGCAGTGCGGGAGGGCGCCGACGCCGCCGTCCCCGGCGTGGCCCTGGTCGACAGCGTGCGGCATCGGGACGGGCGGGCCGTCGACCGCGATGAGCTGGTCGCGGTCCAGACCCCCCAGGCCTTCCGCGCCGCGGCCCTGCGCCGCGCCCACCAGACCGAGCGGGAGGCCAGCGACGATGCCACCCTCGTGGAGGACGACGGCGGTGCGATCGCCGTCGTCCCCGGTGAGCAGGCCAACGTGAAGCTGACCCACCCCACCGACCTCGACCTCGTGGCCCGCGCCCTGGTCCCGCCTGCGTCCCGGACGGCGGGCTGATGCAGGTGCGCGTCGGCATGGGTGTCGACCTCCACCCGTGGAGCGAGGACGAAAACCGCCCGCTCGTCCTCGGCGGAGTCCGGTTCCCGGACGGCCCTGGGCTGGCCGGCCACAGCGACGCCGACGCGGTGGCCCACGCCTGCACCGATGCCCTGCTGGGCGCGGCCGGCATGGGCGACATCGGCCAGCACTTCCCGGACTCCGACCCGCAGTGGGCCGGGGCCGACAGCGTGGCCCTGCTCTCGGAGGCCACCCGTCGGGTCCGGGCCGAGGGGTGGGAGCCAGCCAACGTGGACTGCTCGATCGTGCTCGACGCCCCCCGCCTGGCCCCGGTGCGAGCCGAGATGGCCGAGCGCCTCAGCGGCGCGGTCGGTGCTCCGGTCACCGTCACCGGACGGCGGAGCGAAGGCATCGGTGCGGTGGGCCGCGGTGAGGGTGTGGTCGCCTTCGCGGTGGCCCTGGTGACCAGGGATGGAACGGTGGGGGGTCGCGGATCGCCACGGGGCGTACGCAGGGGAGGGGAGTAGTGGCGCGGCAGGGTGGACCTCGCAAGGGGAGCGGCAGCAAGAACTCGGGCCCGCGGTCGCAGGGATCCGGGCGGTCGGGCCCATCCCGGTCCGGCGGTTCCCGGTCCGGTGGGTCGCGTTCGGGCGGGTCCCGGTCCAGCGGGCCGCAGGCGGGACACTCCCGCTCCGGGGGCCGTCGATCCAAGGGCGCGGGGCCGGGCAGGGGAGGGGCCGGACCCGGGCCACCTCGGTCCAACACCGACCACCCTCGGGCCCGTCCCGGGCCCCCGCGCGGGCTGGGCGGCACCCAGGTGGAGGGCCGCCATGCGGTCCGGGAGCTCCTCCTGGCCGGCCGCCGTCGCGTCTCCGAGGTGCTGATCGCTGCTGACCTCGATGCCGCCGCGATCGTGGAGGAGATCATCGACCTGGCCGAGAGCGACGGCGTCCCGGTCCAGCGCCTCAGCCGGGCCAAGGTCGATGCCGCGGCCCGCACCGATGCACCCCAGGGAGTGGTGGCCTTCGCCGCCCCCCTGGAGGAGCACGACCTCGACGACCTGGCCTCGGGCGCCGTCCGCGCCACCGCGTCGGGTGACGGCCCCCCGTTCCTCCTGGCCCTGGACGGCCTCACCGACCCCGGCAACCTGGGCGCCGTCCTGCGCTCGGCCTCGGCGGCCGGGGTGACCGGCGTGGTGCTGCCCCGGCACCGATCCGTCCACGTCACCCCGACGGTGGCCAAGGCGGCGGCGGGCGCCATCGAGCACCTGCCGATGGCCGTGGTCGGGGGGCTCCCGGCCGCCCTGGCCCAGCTCACCGAGCGCGGCGTGTGGGCCGTCGGGCTCGACGCCGGCGGCGATCGGTCCCTCTGGGGCCTCGACCTGACCGGCCAGCCCGTGATCCTGGTCGTCGGGGCCGAGGGCTCGGGCCTCTCCCGGCTGGTCGGCCAGCGCTGCGACGAGGTGGTTGCCATCCCCATGCGCGGGCCCCTCGACAGCCTCAACGCGGCCACCGCGGCCGCCCTGGCCTGCTTCGAGATCACGCGCCGGCGCTGATCCACCCCCGGGGGAGCTGGCCCGCGAGGGGTTGACAGATGTGGCAGGGCCGCCGCACCTACGTGGAGATCGCCGACGCCGTCAGTCGCCACGCCAAGTCGGTCGGCTAGCCGACGCCCGCGGCCCTGGGTCATCGCCCCTCGGTCGGCGCCCCTCCGCGTGCGCCCTCCGTGTCCGGGGTCCCCGCCGGGAGGGGCACCGTGCGCCCGGCCCACCAGTCCTCGATCCGCCGGCGGTGGTCACCGGCCATCACCGTCGGCACCTCGGCGGGTACGAACCACCGCCACGCCGTCACCTCGCGGGGATCGGCCACCGGCTCCCCCGTGGCGGTTCCGGCGTACACGGTGATCTGCAGCCACCCGGCCCGCTCAGAGCGGGCCACGTACTCGCCCACCAGCCCGGTGAGGTGGACGTCGAGGCCGAGCTCCTCCCGCACCTCGCGGCGGGCCCCGTCGGCCGGGTGCTCGCCCAGCTCCACGAACCCCCCTGGCACCTCCCACATCCCGACGAAGGGGTTCCGAGCCCGCTGGGAGAGCAGCACCCGCCCGCCGTCGTCGCTGATCACGACGGCGGCACAGGGGGCGTTGCGCACCATGCGCCACCGGGCCCCGTGGTCCGAGCAGGTGGGGACGCCGGTCACCTCGGGGCTGGGCGCTCCGCACCGTTCGCAGTGCAGGATGGTCACAGGCGGAACCTAACGCCGACGACCTCCGCCCCGGCCCCCGGGGCAGCCGGTGGGGTGGAACGGTTGCATCGCTACGGTGGCCGGGTGGCCCACTCCCGCTCACGGCGGATCCTGGTCCGCCGCCACGACGACGGCGCCCAGCGACGTTCGCCCGATCACGTCGCCGTCGAGGAGCCGCTCGAGATCCGCCTCGACGGCCACATCGTCACGACGACGATGCGCACCCCGGGCGACGACCACGAGCTGGGCGTCGGCTTCGCCTGGGCCGAGGGGCTGATCGATGGGGTGCGCCTGGCCGGGGTCCGGTCCTGCGGGCTGGGCCTCGACGAGCGGGCGGCGTTCAACGTGGTCGACGTGGACACGGCCGGGCGCGCTGAACCGCCCCGGCCCCGCCTCACCCCCACCACCTCGGCCTGCGGTGTGTGCGGGTCCGCGTCGGTCGACGAGCTCCTCGGGCGATTGCGACCCCTCCAGCGGACCGCGACCATCTCCGTGGACGTGCTGCTCGGGATGGCCGCTCGCGTCCGCCCGGACCAGGAGCTGTTCGCGACCACTGGGGGGGTGCACGCGGCGTGCGCGTTCCGGGCCGACGGTGAGCCGGTCGCGGTCCGGGAGGACATCGGCCGCCACAACGCCGTCGACAAGGTGGTCGGGCGGCTGCACCTCGACGGGGCCCTCCCCGCCGCGGACCTGGGCCTCTACGTGTCCGGGCGGGCTGGGTTCGAGATCGTGCAGAAGGCGTGGGCGGCCGGGTTCGCCACGGTGGTGGCCGTGGGCGCCCCCACCTCTCTGGCCGTCGAGGTGGCGCGCACCGCCGGGATCACCCTGGCCGCCTTCCAGCGCCCCGGCGGCATCAACCTCTACTCACCGGACTGACCTCAGGGGTCGTTCCGGCCCCGCCGATCACCCGGCGACCTTCAGTCGGGCACCAGGGCGAGGGTGAGGGCCAGGTCGTCGTCCGCGTCGGTCCAGATCTCGGCCACCTCGAACCCGGCCGGCTCCAGCAGGGCGGGCAGGCGCTCGACGCGGAACTTGGACGAGATCTCGGTGTGGATGCTCTCGCCCTCGTCGACCTTGATCTCGATCCCGGCGCCGGGCACGGAGACCACCTGGGCCGAGGTGGCGACCAGGTGCATCTCGATGCGCTCCTCGTCGTCGTCCCAGCGGGCCTCGTGGCGCCACGCGCCCAGGTCGAAGTCGGCGCCCAGCTCGCGGTTCAGCACCGCCAGCACGTTGCGGTTGAACGCGGCGGTGACCCCGATGGGGTCGTCGTAGGCGGTGAGCAGCCGGTCGACGTCCTTCACCAGGTCGGTGCCGAGCAGCAGGCCGTCGCCGGGGGAGAGGATGTCGGCCACCTGGCTGATGAAGCGGGCCTGCTCGTCGGGGATGAAGTTGCCGATGGTGCCGCCCAGGAAGGCGACCAGGCGCCGACCCCCGGCAGGGATGCGATCGAGGTCGTGGAGGAAGTCCCCGACCACGGGCACGACCTCCAGCCCGGGGTACTCAGCGCCGATGGCTTCGGCCGCCAGCTCCAGGGTGCTGCCGCTGACGTCGAGGGGGCAGAAGCGCGCGAGCTGGCCGGTTGCGGTGAACGCATCGAGCAGGAGGCGGGTCTTGTCGGATGTGCCCGAGCCCAGCT
The DNA here is from genome assembly GCA_038233335.1 of Acidimicrobiales bacterium. Classification (GTDB taxonomy): domain Bacteria; phylum Actinomycetota; class Acidimicrobiia; order Acidimicrobiales; family Iamiaceae; genus Iamia. The sequence continues at coordinate 14,671 of JBBSME010000042.1, forward strand.
CCACGAGGGTGTCGGCCCCGGACCGACTGGCCACCTCGGGGGCGCGGGCCTCGAGGATGGCCCGCTCCCGGGAGGTGGGGTAGTAGTGCGGGACCCGGGTGATGGCGTCGAACAGGACGCTGCCGAGGTCGTCGTAGAGCCACTTGGGCGACAGCCACCTCTGCGGCGATGCCTCCAGGGTGCGACGCACGTTGTCGGCCATCGACTCCGAGGCCGAGGGCTCGGCCGCGTCGGGGTTCGGGGTGGTCACAGGGATCCTCGTGGTGCGGCGGCTGGGGCTCGGGCTAGGCGTCCGTGGCCAGGCGGACGCCGGAGAAGGCCCAGCGCGCCGAGGGCGGGAAGAAGTTGCGGTAGGTGGTCCGGGCGTGGCCGGGAGGCGTGGCGCAGCACGATCCCCGGAGGACCATCTGCCCGCTCATGAACTTGCCGTTGTACTCGCCCACCGCGCCGGGCAGCGGGGCGAAGCCGGGGTAGCCGACGTAGGCGCTGGAGGTCCACTGCCACACCTCCCCGAACGCCTGGCGGAGCGGTCCGGCGTCGTCGGCGCGCGGCGGACGCGGGTGGGGGCCGTCCAGCTCGAAGGCCGGTTCCACCAGCCCCTGCTTGGCCACCGCCGCGGCCCACTCCTCCTCGCAGGGGAGCCGAGCCCCGGACCACCTGGCGAAGGCGTCAGCCTCGTAGTGGCTGACGTGGACGACGGGGCGACCGGGATCGAGGGGGTAGCGCCCGGCGAGGGTGTACTCGTGCCACTGTCCGTCGACCTGCTCCCAGTACAGCGGGGCCTCCCAGTCCTGGGTCTGCACCGTGGCCCACCCGTCGGACAGCCACAGCTCGCTGCGCTGGTAGCCGCTGTCGTCGATGAACGCCTGCCACTCCCCGTTGGTCACCAGGCGGTCGGCGATCCGGTGCGGGTGGAGGAGGACCTCGTGGCGCGGGCCCTCGTTGTCGAACCCGAAGCCGTGGCCGTCGTGGCCGATGGTGGCGATCCCCTCGTCGCCCTCGACCCAGCGCAGCGGTTCGGGCTCGGGCGCCGGTTCGGGCATGGCCAGGGCGTAGGGCGGGCGGAGGGGGTTGGAGCCGAGGACGTGCTTGATGTCCATCAGCAGCAGCTCCTGGTGCTGCTGCTCGTGGTGCAGCCCGAGGGTGACCAGGTCGACCACGTCGGGGGCCAGGTCGCCTTCGAGGAGGTCGACCATTGCCGCGTCGATGACCCGGCGGTACTCGGCCACATCAGCCGTGGTGGGCCGGGTGAGCATCCCCCGGTGCGAGCGGGGATGCCGGCTGCCCACGGCCTCGTAGTAGGAGTTGAAGAGGTAGCAGTAGTGCTCGTCGTGCACCTGGTACCCGGGCTGGTGGGGTCCCAGCAGGAAGGTCTCGAAGAACCAGGTGACGTGGGCTCGGTGCCACTTGGTGGGGCTGACGTCGTCCATGGTCTGGACGGTCTGGTCCTCGGGGCCCAGGGGCGCGGCCAGCGCCTCGGTGAGGTCGCGGACCCGGGTGTACCGCTCGGTCAGCGGGGTCTCGGACGTCGTCTGCGTCGTGGGAAGCGGGCGGTTCGGTGGCATCAGGGTGTCTCCTCCGGCGGATCAGGCCGCGGTCGACCGGGTGGTTGAAGGCGAGAGCGAGAGGTGGAGCACCGCACCCGACCGATGCGATGGACCGACGCTACCCTTGTCACCCGCAGGCAACCCGACCATCCGCCGTCCGATTCCTGGGCGCTCCTCTGGGTCGATCAGGTCACCTCGGCCGGGGTGGGCGCCTCCTCGGCCGGTGCTCCTCATCGCGGTGGGCGTCGAATCTCTCCCGCCGTCGCGGCGTGTTGGAGCCCGAGGTGGGATTCGAACCCACGACCTACCGCTTACAAGGCGGTTGCTCTGGCCATCTGAGCTACACGGGCGCACGCGCCGCCCGGCCGGGGCGGCGGCGCCCATGGTAGGAGCCCGGGTCGGCGCAGGGGCCGACCCGAACCCCCGACAGAGCCAGTGCTACTCGTTGGCGCGCTGCTGAGCCTCGTGGGCCTCGGCCTCGGCGCGGGCCTTGTCGGCGGCGGCCTCCTTCTCGGCGACCTCCCGCTGGGCCTCGGCCTTCTCCTGCTGGGCCTCGCCCTCGTTCTTGAGGTCGTCGCGCCCGGTGAGCGAGCCAGCCGCCTCCTTGAGCTTGCCCTTGGCGTCCTCGACGACGCCCTTGGCGCCGGCCTCGGGTCCGGTGTCCTTGTCAGCCATGTGGCCATCCCTTCGTACGGCGGTGCCCGATGGGCGCCGCGGCGGACCCGAGCCCTGCCCCCGGAGGCGGGGCCGGAAACGGCGACATCGGTCACCTGGAGGTCTGGCCGCGAACGGTGTGTCGGGGTTGAGCCAGGGTGGGTGCCTAGGCTGTGGCGCTGTGACTGACGTGGACACCTCGTTGACCGACCGTGACCGGGCCATCCTCGACTTCGAGCGCTCCTGGTGGACCCAGGGGGGCGTGAAGGAGAGGGCGATCCTCGAGCGCTTCTCTCTGTCGACGTCGCGGTACTACGCGCTGCTGGCCGAGATCATGGAGATGCCCGCGGCCATGGACCACGACCCGCTCCTCGTCCGTCGCCTGCACCGCCTGCGCGACGCCCGTCGCCGCTCGCGGGCCGCCACGTCCGACGAGACCGGGACGGGGCACTCGTGACGCCCAGCGCGGGGCGCGACGACGCCACCATCCGAGGAGGGGTCGTCCTGGTCGTGGCCATCGTCATCGGGCTGGCCCTCCTGGCGCGCAGCGGCGGCGACGGCCCTGACGCCAGCGCGGCCACGACCGAGGTCGCGACCTCGTCGACCGAGGTCGAAGGGTCGACCTCGTCCACCGACACCGTCCCTGGCCCCATCAACTCGTCGTCGACCACCGCGCCGAGCTCGGTCCCGGCTGACACCCGCCCGCCCGACACGGTGACGGTCATCGTCCTCAACGGCACCGCCGCCAACGTCGAGGGCATCGCCGGCGACAACGACGCCAAGGTCGCCGCCGCCGGCTACCAGACCCTCGACGCCACCGGCGCAGACATCGACCTCACCACCACCACGGTCTACGCCGACGCCGAGTTCCAGACCGACGCCGAAGCGATCAAGGGGGTCCTGGGCATCCCCAACGCCGTCGTCGAGGAGAAGCCAGCCGAGTCCCCGGGTCCGAACAGCGAGCTGGCCGACGTGGTCGTGGTCATCGGCGACGACGCCGCCGGGTGACCTGCACCACCCCCACGTACCTGCGGCTGTTGTCAGCGGTCTTGCTCGGCAGGTGCCGCCGGTTCGTGGGAGGACGGGTCGAGCGGGGTCAGGCGTGGGCCAGCTGGTCGGCCAACCAGCGGGCCGGGGTGCGCTCGGCGACGGTCTGTCGGAGGCCGGCGGCGCGCGTCGCCCTCTCCTCCGCGGGCATCGACAGGGCCCGGTGGAGGGACTCGGCCCCGGCCACCACGTCGTAGGCGTCGATCGCGACCACGTCGGAGGACAGCTCGTCCCACGCGCCGGCTCCCTCGCTCAGCAACAGAGCTGCGTTGCGCTCGTTGAGCAGGACGCTCTCCTTGGCCACCAGGTTGAGCCCGTCGCGGATCGGGTTGACCACCACCGCATCGGCCCGACGGAGGGCGGCGACCGAGCGCGGGTAGTCGTCATCGGGCTCGTAGACGATCGGCGTCCAGTCCGGGGTGGCCCAGCGCTCGTTGACCGACGCGATCGTGCGGTCGACGTCTTCCCGGTAGCGGCGGTAGGCCTCCACGTCCTCGCGAGAGGGGTACACGAAGGCCCCGAACACCACCCGGCCCCTCCACTCGGGTCGGGTGGCCAGGAGCTGGTCGTAGGCCAGGAAGCCCCGGAGGATGTTCTTCGACAGCTCGATGCGGTCGACGCGCACGAGGAAGGCCCGGTCACCGACGAGGGCGTCCAGTCGGGTCCAGGCCTCTTCGCAGGCCGTCCCGCCCGCGGTGGAGGCCAGGTCGTCGGGGTCGGGTCCGAGGGGGGCCACGAAGGTCGCCAGGTCCTGGCCGACGGCCCGCGCGCAGCCCCGGGCCGCCCCGGCCCACCGCTCGGAGTGGAACCCGCAGGCGCGGTGGGCAGCGAGGCCCCCCATCATCTCGGCGCGGACGGGCTCGGGCAGAGCGGCCAGCTCGGCCGGGCGGGCGAACGGGGTGTGGCTGAAGTGCACGCAGTCCAGGTCCGGGCGGCGGTCGGCCAGCGCCGCCGCCACCAGCATCAGGTGGTAGTCCTGCACCAGCACCACCGCCCCCTGGGGGGCGAGCTCGGCGACGGCGTCGGCGAAGGCGTGGTTCACCCGGCGGTAGGCGTCCCAGGCCGCGAACCAGTCGGCGTCGAAGGTCGGGTCGCGGTAGCGGTCGAGCATGCCGTGGTGGGCGAACCACAGCGTCTGGTTGCTGACCACGTCGTAGGAACGACGGAGGTCGTCGGGGTCCACGGCGACGGTGCGGACCCGGAGACCGTCGGCCTCCACCACGCCGGAGGAGGCCGCCTCTCGATCCGCGTCCGACAGCGCGGCGGCCACCCAGGTGGCATCGGTCCCGGCCACGAGGGGAGCCAGGCCGGAGACCAGCCCGCCTGCGCCGCGCCGACCCTCCAGGGTGCCATCGGGGCGGCGGCGGAAGGAGATGGGCCCGCGATTGGAGACGATGACGGTGGGGCGTTCGCTCATCGGTGGTCCGGTCCTGTCCTCGTGCGGGGAGAGATGGGCGCCTGCGTCGGGCCCCGTGGGTCGCGCGTCGGTCGCCGGTCGGACGGTAGCGCCGGTCCGCGAGGATGGACCGATGCGCGTGGTGGCCGCCCCCGACAAGTTCCGTGGCACCGCCAGCGCGGCGGCGGTGGCGGCCGCCGTCGGGCGGGCCGCGGCCACGGTCGGGTGGGAGTGCGACGAGGTGCCGTTGGCCGACGGGGGCGAGGGGACCCTCGACGTCCTCGGCGGCCCCAACCGCACGACCCTGGCCACCGGGCCCCTCGGAGATCCGGTGGAGGCGGGATGGCGGCTGCAGCGAGGCACCGCCGTGATCGAGTCCGCTCGGGCCTCGGGCCTGGACCTCGTGGGGGGAGCCGACAGCAACGACGCCGTGTCGGCGTCCACCTACGGCACCGGCGAGCTCATCGGTGCCGCGGTGGACCTCGGAGCTCGGCGGGTGATCGTGGCCGTGGGCGGATCGGCCACCACCGACGGGGGGTGGGGTGCCCTTCGGGCCCTGCACCCGGTGCAACGCCTGCGGGGCATCGATCTGGTGGTCGCCTCGGACGTGCGCACCCCGTTCACCGAGGCGGCTGCGGTCTTCGGGCCCCAGAAGGGCGCCACCCCGGCCCAGGTCGAGCTGCTGCGACGTCGCCTGGAGCGCCTGGCCCAGATCTACGAGGAGGACCACGGCGTCGACGTGACCACGCTGGAGGGCGCCGGGGCCTCGGGCGGGCTGGCCGGGGGACTGGCCGCGGTGGGCGCCTCGATCGTGTCGGGTTTCGACCTGGTGGCCGACGAGGTCGCCCTCGACGAGCGCATGGAGGGCGCCGACTTGATCGTGACCGGCGAGGGGTTCCTCGACGAGCAGTCCTTCGACGGGAAGGTCGTCGGTGGGGTGGTGGAGCTGGCGGCGGCCCTCGACGTTCCGGTCCTGGTCGTGGCCGGCCAGGTGTTCGACGGCGCCGAGGCCCGGGTCGACGCCGAGGCGCTGGTCGCCCACGTCGGGGAGGACGCGGCCCGGAGGGACGCGGTGGCGGCGGTCGAGCAGGTCGTGGCCGGCCGACTGGCCGCCCTCTCCGGCTGAGGGCGAGGGCGCGGGGGCGGGGTCGACGGGACGGGGTCGCAAGGTCGGGACCGGTACCATCGAACCATGGAGGAGCGCCTGGCCCGCATCGGTCGCACGGCGTGGTGGTTGGCGGGCATCGCCGTGGTCGTGGCCCTGATCGGCGTGGTCGGCTGGATCTTCCGGGTGATCTTCCCCCCCTTGGTCCTGGCCGGTGCCCTGGTGTTCCTGTTGAACCCCCTCGTCAGCCTCCTGGAACGCCGCAACATCCATCGCCTGCTGGGCACCTTCGTCGCCTTCTTCGGCGTGGCCCTGCTCTTCGGCCTGCTGGGCTTGATCCTCTACCCGCTGATCTCCGGCCAGGCCAGTGAGGTGTCCGACCGCCTCCCCGAGCTCCGCCAGGACGCGGAGGACTGGGTCAACGACGTCTCGGCCCGGTCGGAGGAGGACAACTGGCCGGTCACGATCCCCTCCGTCACCGACCTGGAGAACCAGTCGCCCTCCGGTGAGGAGCAGGACGTGGGCGAACAGGTCGCCACCCTGCGGGAGGTCCTGGTCCGGGCATTCGACATCGGGATCATCTTCCTGCTCGGACCGATCCTGGCCTTCTACCTCCTCGTCGACCTCCCCGACGTGCGCCGTCGGGTGGAGGAGCTCATCCCCGCTCGCAACACCCGCGAGGTCATGTTCCTCGGCCACCGCCTGCACCAGGCCATCGGCGGCTTCTTCCGTGGCCAGCTGGCGGTCGCCTTCATCGTGGGGGTCATGGCCTCGATCGGCCTCTGGATCATCGGGCTGCCCCTGTGGCTGGTGGTGGGCATGATCGCGGGTCTGTTCAACATGATCCCGTTGATCGGCCCGTGGGTAGGGGCCATCCCCGGCATCGCGGTGGCCCTGGCCACCCGCGACATCAAGACCGCGATCCTGGTCGCCGTGGTCATGGTGGTCGTCCAGCAGATCGACAACCACCTCATCACCCCGACCGTGATGCGGCGGGCCGTCCAGCTCCACCCCGCGGCGGTGATGATGGCCCTCCTGGCCTGGGGGACGGTCGGGGGCTTCTTCGGCCTGCTCCTGGCCGTGCCGCTCACCGCCTCGGTGAAGATCATCGGCGGCCACCTGTGGCGGAAGTGGGTGGTGGGCGTCACCGTGCCCGGGCTCGACGAGCCCTACCCGGACAGACCCGGGCGCTCCCACGAGGATGCGCCCGACGCCGAGGTCGACGCCCTCGCGGCCGAAGAGGTCCCTCACCCGCTCGGGACGACCGACGACGCGGGGGTCGACGAGCCCGTCCCGTCCGGGGTGGCGCGGGGCGGGGCCGAACCCCCGGTGCCGCCGCCGAACCCCACCGCCCGCCCGGGGCCGGCACCGGTCTGATCCGCACCCGGGCCTGGCCACGGCCGGGGCCCAGCCACCGTCGGCGGGCAGACCCGACCGGTCGGGTGGGCGCGACGCTACGCTCCTCTCCGCATCCGCCTTTCGGAGCCCGCCGCGCCCGCGGCCCACACCTACCAGGAGCAGCCCTCACCGATGAGCGTCACCGTTCGTGTCCCCACCACGTTGAGGACCCTCACCGGGGGGTCGGCCGAGGTGTCGGTCGACGGCAGCACCGTGGCCGAGGTCCTCGACGGCCTGGAGGCGGCCCACCCCGGGTTCAAGGAGCGCCTCCTCGACGACGGGGGTCAGCTCCGCCGCTTCGTGAACGACTTCGTCGCTGACGACGACGTCCGGTTCCTCGACGGGCTCGACACGCCCGTCCCCGATGGCGAGACCGTCGCCATCATCCCCGCGGTGGCGGGCGGAGCCGTTTCACCGTCACTCGGTCGCTGACGCTCCCTCCGTTCCGGCGAGTCTGATCGTGCTCGCTGCGCTCACGCTGAGAGATCCCAGCGGACGGGGCTCGTCCCTCGCGCCCGATCCGCTTCGTGCGGGGGAGACCCCCGCACCCCCAGCGGCTGCGCCGGCCCCCACCTCGCAGGGTGCGTCCACCCCGTCTGCGGGTGTCATCCCAGAGCCCTCATTGCAGTGGTTTGGGCTGGTTGGCGGTTAGCAGTCGCGGGGTGCGGTTGCTAATGCGGGCTGGAGGTGGTTGGCTGTTGGCACTCTCGCAGTGAGAGTGCCAACGACCGCTACGAAGTCAGAGGAGACAGGGGATGGCCAAGATCATCGCCTTC
>JBBSME010000043.1:0-21492 GCA_038233335.1 Acidimicrobiales bacterium
CGACAACGAGCCGGCGCGCCGCCTCTACGATCGCCTCGCCTTCACCCTCCACCACACCCGCCGCGTCCGCTCCATGCCCCTGTAGGGGTTTCGGTCTCGAAGCGGAGCCGCCAACGGGGTCGACCTCCCGACCACGGTCGGGGCCGGCGCAGCCGCTGGGGGCGCGGGGGTCTCCCCCGCACGAAGCGGATCGGGGGCGAGGCACGAGCCCTCGTCCGCTGGGATCCTTCGGCGCGAGCGCAGCGAGCACCACCAACTCGTCGGAACGGAGCGAGCGCAAGCGAGCGAGTGACGACGAAACCTCACTCGACCGAGTAGGGCTCCTCGCCCTCGCGCACCACGCCGCGGACCGGGTGGAACGGGAGGGGCATCCGCCACCACCGGCCCCTGTTGGCCTGGATGGCGCCCGCGATGGCGGCGGCGTAGCTGGCCAAGGTGGTGAGCAGGATGAGCACCAGCCCCACCCAGAAGGTGCTGCCCGGGTCGAAGCTGACCGACGCACCGGGTTCGGCATCGATCACGTCTCCCAGGTAGGTGATGTAGCCCGGGACCAGAAGCGCGAACGCCAGCAGCTGCGGGATGAGGAGGAGGAGGGTGAGGTTGAGGGCCTCGGCCGAGTGGTGGCGGACGAAGGGCTTGTCCTTGGACACCAGGTAGAAGATCAGCGCCGCGATCCAGCCGCCACCGACGAGGAACACGATCCACATCACGAGGGCGGTGGTCCGCTCCGGCGACCGGCTCGGTGCCGGGGCCACGGGTGCGGCGGCCGGGGTCCAGGACGCTCCGTCCCACCACCACCAGGTCCCGTGGGCGTCGGCGTACCAGCCCGGCTGGGTCGGCGGAGGGACGGCCGAGAGGTCGCCGGCGTCGGTCACGGCGTGCAGGTTAGAGCGGTGCGGACGGATCCTGGACCGGCGGTGGGCTCAGCCGGTCCAGGATCGGGCCACCGGGGCCCGTAGCCTGACCCTCGTGCCCCCCGTGACCCGCTACGACGTCGACCGGGCCGCCCTGGGCGACCTGCTCGACGGCGAGCCCCGGTACCGCGTCGACCAGGTCTGGAAGGGGCTGCACGACCTGCTGGCGACACCGGATGAGATGACCAACATCCCCCTGGCCCTCCGCGCCCGGCTCGAGGACGCCCTGCCCGAGGGGCTGGCCCTCACCACGGAGGCCACGGCCGACGGGGGCCGGACCGTGAAGTGGCTGTGGACCCTCGGCGACGGGTCGCGGGTCGAGACGGTGCTGATGCACTACCCGCAGCGATCCACCGCCTGCGTGTCGAGCCAGGCCGGGTGCGCCATGGGGTGCGGCTTCTGCGCGACCGGCCAGGCCGGGTTCACCCGTCACCTCACCGCCGGGGAGATCGTCGAGCAGGTCGTGCGGGCGTCGCGCCGGGCCCGCGACGACGGTCGACGTCTGGCCAACGTGGTGTTCATGGGCATGGGCGAGCCCCTGGCGAACTACGACGCGACGTGGGCCGCGATCCGTCGCATCCACGACGACCTGGGCCTGGGTGCCCGCCACATCACCGTGTCGACGGTCGGCATCGTGCCCGGCATCCGACGCATGGCCGGCGAGGACCTGCCGGTCAACCTGGCCGTCTCCCTCCACGCCGCCGACGACGAGCTGCGGGATGAGCTGGTGCCGATCAACCGCCGGTACCCGCTCGACGCCCTGGCCAAGGCCTGCGCCCATCACATCGAGGTGACCGGTCGGCGGCTCAGCTTCGAGTGGGCCCTGATCGCCGGGGTCAACGACCGTCCCGTCGACGCGTCCCGCCTGGCTGACTACGCCCGCTCGCTGCGCGCCCACGTCAACCTCATCCCCCTCAACCCCACGCCCGGGTACGCCACGCGGGGGACGCCCCCTGACGGCGTGGAGGCCTTCCGCGCCCGGCTGGCTGACCTCGGGGTCAACGTGACGGTCCGCGACACCCGGGGCACCTCGATCGACGCCGCCTGCGGCCAGCTGGCCGCCGGCGCCACCACCGTGGTCGCGTCCCCCGGTCGACGCCCCCGCCACTAGCCAGCCTCTGCCGACCTCGTCGGCGGGGGCGCCCTGTTGCGCAGGGCGCCGCGCCAGTACCCTCTCGCCGAGGCGGATTCGACCGATTGGGGACCATGGCGACGGCACTCGGCGCGCCCAGCGGGGAGGCGGCTCCTCGCCGTCGCGCCCGAAGGGCGCTCCTCACCGCCGTCGTCGCCGCCGCTCTGCTGTCGCCGTCCCCGGGCGCAGCCGCCGCCGCTCCGTCGGACAGGGCCCCGAACGCCCGCCCGGCCACAACGCTCCCGTCAGGGTTCCTGCCCGCCCAGGTGCCGGCCACCGACCCCGAGTTCGTCGACGTGCCGCTGCCCACCAACCCGATCTCGCTGTCGCTCCTCGACGTGGCCGCGGAGAGCGCCGAGCTGGAGTCGGCCGACGACGCCCTCGAGGGGACCGAGGATCGACGCGACGGCGCCATCGCCGAGCAGGACCGCCTGCGGCGCCACCTCGTCGACCTGGCCGACGAACGGGTCGAGACCGTGGACCTCCTGGCCCAACGACGGGCCGATGAGGAGCAACGAGGCATCGAGCGGCTCGTCGCCGTCGAGTTCCACGCGCAGCGGGTGCGCGACGTGGAGGAGGCTCAGGGGACGGTCCGTCGGGCCCAACGGGCCGTGGCCAAGGCGCAGGACGCCCTGCGCGAGCTGCTGATCGCCAACTACATGTCCGAGTCCTCCAACATCTCCGACATCAGCGCCGTGCTCAGCGGCCAGTCCGGCGTCAACGACGCCCTCGTCCGGCTATCCCTCGGTGAATCCTCGATCGCGGCCCGGGTCGCCGACATCGAGGACCGGCTGGCGGACCTCCGCGACACCGAGGCCGCCCTGGATCGGGCCGAAGCGGCCCGCGACGCTGCCGCACGGGAGCGCGATCGGGCCCAGCAGGCCGAGCGCGACGCGGTCGCGGCCCGGGAGGGCACCGAGCAGCACATCCGGGACATCGACGCCGAATCGGAGCGAACGGTGCGGGAGGAAGCCGACGCGGTGGCCGAGGTCGGCCGCCGCGAGGTCGACGTGCTGGTCGCCCGGGCCGAGGTCACCCCGGCCCGCCTGCGCGCCGACGTGGTCGGTGACGGCCTCGACTTCCAGCTCGTCGCCCTGGACGCCTGGCTCAAGGCCGCGGCCTCCGCCGACTGCAAGGTCGAGTGGTGGATGCTGGCCGCCATCTCCAAGATCGAGGGCCGCCACGGCACCTTCGGCGGAGGGCAGCTCGGGGCCCGGGGCTACCCGACCGCCCGGATCATCGGCCCCGCCCTGAACGGCACCAACGGCAACGCCAACATCGGCGACACCGACGGCGGCCTCTACGACGACGACTCGGTCCTCGACCACGCGGTGGGGCCCATGCAGTTCATCCCCTCCACCTGGGCCCGCTGGGGCCGTGACGGCGACGGCGACGGTGCCGCTGACCCCCACACCTTCTATGACGCCACCGCCGGTGCTGTCGCCTACCTCTGCGCCGGACGCACGGACCTCACCGACGAGGCCCAGCTGCGGGCCGCCTACTTCTCCTACAACCACTCGCTCACGTACGTGGCCGCCGTGCTGAGCGAGGCCCGGCGCTACCAGGCCGCCCTCCAGATCGGCCCGCACGTCCCCGCGGAGCCGGCGCCCGGCCCCTGACGGGCGTCAGCGGATGAGCACGGTCAGGGTCCCGGCCCGCACCGCGCCCACCAGTCGCTCGTCCGGACCCACCCGGGAGTGGGGCCACACCACCGATCGGACCACCTGGGCCGTGGCCGCGACATCGGCCCCCTCCCCCACCACCGCCTCCCCGGCGGACCAGGCCAGGTTGGCCGCCAGGTAGTCGGCGGCGGTCCCGCAGTCGATGAACGCGCCGTCGTGGACCACCAGGTCCAGGGAGCCGGCCGCCTCGGACGGGACCCACGACCGCTCGTAGAGGCCTGAGGGCTCCGGGCCCAGGGGAGCGACGGCCGACCAGGGCATGAGGGCCACGCCGCAGTAGCGGAGCGGGCCGAAGTCCCCTCGGGCGGGATCCTCGACGCAGAGGAGCCGGGTCCGCTCACCGTCCCACCCGGCCACGAACGGTCCCAGGTCGACCGGCAGCCAGGCGTCGGCGTTGGTGACCAGTGCGGGGCGTCCGTCGATCCAGGGGCGGAGCAGCCCCATGGCCCCGGCTGTGCCCCGGGCCTCGTCCTCCTCGAACGATAGGTGCAGGCCGGGGGCGGGATCGGCGGCCAGGTGGGCCTCCACCTGGTCCCGACCGTGGTGGACGTTCACCGCGATCGACCCCGTGACCGCCGCCAGGCGCTGGCGCGCGTGGTCGACCAGGAGGCGATCACCCACGGGACACAGGGCCTTGGGACGTAGCCGGGTGAGCGGCCTCAGTCGGCTCCCTGCTCCTGCGGCGAGCACCACTCCTGCCAGACTCTCAGTCATGGCCATCACCCGCTGGACCAACCAGTCCCTGCCCCAGACGCTCCAGATCGGGATGATCCTGCTCTACATCGATGCCGTGTTCGGCGTGGTGTTCGGGGAGGTCCTGTTCTTCCCGATCGGCACCGCCCTGGTGGTGGGCGCAGCAGCCGGGGGGCTGGGAATCGCCAACGAGAAGCGGTGGGGCTGGGTCGTCGGCGTGGCCGTGTCCGCGGTGGCGGTGCTGTTCAACCTGATGTTCTTCACCATCTTCGGGCTGATGTTCGCGGTGGCCCAGCTGGCCCTGCTGGTCCACCCGCAGAGCCGCGAGCACCAGAAGGTCTGGTTCACCTGACCCTCGGCGGCGCCAGGCTGCATCGGTCCTCGGGCCAGGTGGGACGACGCCGGTCACGTCAGCCATGATGGCGCGATGACGACCACCATCCAGGGCATCAGCGGACTCAAGGACCTGGTGGGCACCCACCTCGGGTACTCCGACTACGTCGAGATCACCCAGGAGCAGGTGAACACCTTCGCCGAGGCCACCGGCGACCACCAGTGGATCCACGTCGACGTGGAGCGGGCCAAGGCCGAGTCGCCCTTCGGCGGTCCCATCGCTCACGGCTACCTCACCCTCTCCCTCGGACCGACCCTCGCCCCCCAGATCATGGCCGTCGAGGGCATCAACATGGCCGTGAACTACGGCTGCGAGAAGGTGCGCTTTCCCTCGCCCGTCCCGGTCGGAGCCAAGCTGCGCCTCGGCGCCAACCTCGACGCGGTCGACGACATTGCCGGCGGCGCCCAGGTGACCATGACCTTCACCTACGAGGTCGAGGACGCCCCCAAGCCCTCCTGCGTGGCCGTGGTGGTGTTCCGCTACTACGAATAGCTGAGGGCTCGGAACGGGGCGGTCAGGTGACGCCGACGTCGAAGAGCTGGCCGATGGCGAAGGTGACGGCCATGGCCAGCGCACCGCCGATGACGACCCGGGCCGCGGGGCGGAGGGGCTCGGCTCCCCCGAGGCGGGCCCCGGCGACCCCGAGGCCTCCCAGCGCGAGCAGCGTGACGACGATGATGGCGGCCTCCTGGGGCCCGGACGCCACCAGGAGGGCGACGACCAGCGGCACCAGGGCACCCAGGGTGAAGCTGAGGGCGGAGGTCCAGGCCGCTTGGACCGGGCGGGCCAGGTCGTCGAGGTCGAGGCCCAGCTCGTCGCGGGCGTGCGCAGCCAGGGGGTCGTGGGCCGTCAGCTCCGCAGCCACCTGGTGGGCCAGGTCCGGCCTCAGGCCCCGGCGTTCGTAGATCAGGGCCAGCTCGCGGAGCTCGGCCCGGGGGGTCTCGATGAGCTCCTCGCGCTCCCGCTGCAGGTCGGCCAGCTCGGCGTCCCTCTGCGAGGAGACCGAGGACATCTCGCCCACGGCCATCGATGCCGCCCCGGCGGCCAGGGCGGCCACCCCCGAGGCCGCGATCACGGTCTGGGAGGCACCGGACGCGACCACGCCGACGAGCAGGGCGGCGGTGGACAGCAGCCCGTCGTTGGCACCCAGCACGCCGGCCCGGAGCCAGCCGGCGCGGTGGCTCCGGTGGGTCTCGTCGTGGTGGCGGGACCGCGTGCGGCGGGCGTGAGCGGTGAGCACAGCCCCCACCGTGCTCGCTCTCGGCCCGGTTCACAACCTCCGCCACGCCCCGTCAGGGCACCCCGGAGGCCCGCGGTGAGCCATCCACGGCACGGAGCATCAACCATGCTGAACACGGCCCAGGGTGGTCCGCGGATGCGGAACCTGGGCGACCCCGTCGCTACCTTCGCCCTATGGCCGCCACCTGGAACCTGGCTGACCTGTTCGAGGGGGTCGTCGATCGCGTCGGGGACCGGGAGGCCATCGTCGCCGGATCCGACCGGTTGACCTTCGCCCAGCTCGATGCTCGGGCCAACCAGGTCGCCCACGTCCTCATCGACCACGGCGTGGGGCCCGGGGACCGGGTGGGCATCGTCATCCGCAACGGCCACGAGCACCTGGCCGCGCTGCTCGGCGCCTACAAGCTGCGGGCCGTCCCGTTCAACGTCAACTACCGCTACACCGCAGCCGAGATGGAGTACCTGTTCGCCGACACCCGGCCGACGGTGGTCCTCCACGGCCCGGACCTGGGCCCCGCGGTGGGCCCCGCCGTCGCCGCCTGCCAGGCGGCCGGCGATGTCGTGACCGCGCTGGTCGGACGGGGACCGGACCACGAGGCCCGGATGGCCACCGCCCCCACCTCGCGACCCGTGATCGCCGACCGGAGCGGAGACGACCTCTACCTCCTCTACACCGGTGGGACCACGGGCATGCCCAAGGGCGTGGAGTGGCGCCACGAGGACATCGTGTTCGCGGCCCTGGGAGCGGACGGGGCCGGATCCCTGGTCGGCCCGTCCGACGGAGCGGCCCCGAGCCCGAGTGAGATGGTGGCCCGGGCCGACACGGGCCGGACCCGCACCCTGCCGGCCTCCCCCCTGATCCACGGCACGGCCCAGTGGGTGGCCCTCGCCACCCTGCTGGCCGGGGGCACGGTGCTCACCTTGCCGTCCTCGACGTTCGAGGCCGTCGAGCTCTGGGACCTGGCCGAGGCCGAGGCGGCCACCCTGGTCGTGATCGTGGGCGATGCCTTCGCCCGCCCCCTGGCCGACGCCCTCGATGCCCATCCGGGTCGATGGGACCTCGGCCACCTGGTGGCGGTGGTGTCCGGTGGGGCTGTGCTCTCCCCCGCCGTCCGCATCCAGCTGGCCGGCGCACTGCCCTGGGCGGCCATCGTCGATGGCTACGGCACCAGCGAGACCGGCGGGCAGGGCAATGCGGTCAGCTGGCCCGGTCAGCCGCCGGCCCTCCACACCCGCTTCCCGCTGGACGACCACACCGCTCTCCTCGACGACGAGGGCACGCCGCTGGTCGCGGGGATCCACACCGGCCACATCGGCCGGCTGGCCCGCCGGGGCCGCATCCCCCTCGGGTACCGCAACGACCCCACCAGGACCGCGGCCACCTTCCCGACCATCGACGACGAGCGCTGGGCCGTACCGGGAGACCTCGGCCGCATGGAGGACGACGGGACAGTCACCCTCCTCGGCCGGGGGGCCAGCTCGATCAACACCGGGGGCGAGAAGGTCTTCCCGGACGAGGTGGAGGCGGTGCTGAAGGCCCACCCCTCGGTCTTCGACGCCGCCGTCGTCGGGGTGCCCGATCCCCGCTGGGGCGAGCGCGTGGTCGCGGTGGTCGCCCCCCGCACGGGGGCTGCGCCCACCGACGAGGAGCTGGACGCGCACTGTCGTGCCCACCTGGCGGCGTTCAAGGTCCCTCGGCGGGTGGTGCCGGTGTCGTCGGTGCGCCGTCTGCCCTCAGGCAAGACCGACCACGCCTGGGTCCGGGCCACGGCGCAGGGGGCACCGGCCGCGCCCGCCGAGAGCTGAGGCCGAGCGAAGCAGCGCCGTTCGCAGGCCCCTGCAGACGGCAATCCGAGCGTGTCGCCACCCACCAGGGTTGACCTGACGACCCGTCAGGAATACCTGACTAGGGTCGCGGTCGCCGTCCCCGACCCAGGAGCCATCGTGACCCAGGACTTCGACCTCCCCTCGGTCTTCGCCGGCGTTGCCGGTGCGTACCCGGAGCGAGACTGCATCATCTTCGGCGACCGCCGGCTCACCTACGCCGACGTGCAGGACCGCAGCGACCGCCTGGCCCGGGTCCTGGCCGAGGCCGGGCTGGGGGCCCACCGGGAGCGCGACGGCCTGGGCGGTCACGAGTCCCACCAGGACCACATCGGCCTGTACCTCTACAACGGCAACGAGTACGTGGAGGGGATGCTGGGCGCCTACCGGGCCCGGGTCGCCCCCTTCAACGTCAACTACCGCTACGTCACCGAGGAGCTGCTGTACCTGCTCCGCGACTCGGCCGCCGGCGGGCTCATCTACCACGCCCGGTTCGCCCCCGTCCTGGCCGAGGTGCGCGACCAGCTCCCCGACCTCCGTCTGCTGCTGCAGGTGGCCGACGACTCGGGGGAGCCCCTGCTCGAGGGCGCGATCGACTACGAGGCCGCCCTGGCCGCGGTCGACCCGTCTCCGCCCGACGTCGAGCCGTCGGCCGACGACCTCTACATCCTCTACACCGGCGGCACCACCGGCATGCCCAAGGGCGTCCTCTGGCGCCAGCACGACATCTACGTGGGTGCGATGGGTGGCCGGCCCTTCGGCCAGACCGACGTCCTGGCCGACATCGACGCGGTGATCGCCACCGGCGCCAACGGTGGCGCCCGAGCCATCGTCACCCCGCCGCTGATGCACGGGGCGGCCCAGTGGCTCACCTTCAACACCTTCACCGGCGGCGGAGCCATCATCATCCCCGACGACCCCTCACGGCTCGACGCGCCCGCCATCTGGGCCCTGGCCGAGGCGGAGTCCGTGAACACCCTCCAGCTGGTGGGCGACGCCTTCGCCCGGCCCCTGGTGGAGGAGCTGGAGCGGTCACCGCGCTCGCTGCCGTCGCTCCTCGCGGTGGTGAACGGCGGGGCGTCGATGACGCCCGCGCTCAAGGAGCGCATGCTGGAACAGCTGCCCGACATCTTCCTGCTCGACGCGGTGGGCGCATCGGAGACCGGTGCCCAGATGGGCCAGACGTCGGTGAAGGGCGCGGCCTCGACCGGCACCTTCACCCCGGGACCCGACACCGTGGTGGTCGACGCGGCCATGGCCCACCTGCTCGAGCCCGGGTCCGACGAGACCGGCTGGCTGGCCCAGCGCGGCTACGTGCCGCTCGGGTACCTGGGGGACGAGGCGAAGACGGCCCACACGTTCCCCGTCATCGACGGGGTGCGCATGGCGGTGCCCGGCGACCGGGCCCGCTGGCGAGAGGACGGGATCATCGAGCTCCTGGGCCGGGACTCGGTGACGATCAACTCGGGTGGGGAGAAGATCTTCGCCGAGGAGGTCGAGATGGCGATCGCCCCCCATCCGTCGGTGGCCGACGTGGTCGTCGCCGGCCGGGCGTCGGAGCGCTGGGGCCAGGAGGTGGTGGCCGTGGTCGCCCTGGCCGAGGGGGCTGAGCCCGACACTGAGGGACTGCTGGCGGAGGCGGCCCAGCACGTCGCTCGCTACAAGCTGCCCAAGGACATCGTGTTCGTGGACCACATCCAGCGCTCGCCGGCGGGCAAGGCGGACTACCGCTGGGCCCGGGCCCAGGCCGAGGGACCCACCGGGTCGGACTGAGGGTTCGGTCAGCGAGGTCCGTGGACGGGGGCTCCGGTCATCAGCCCGGGTGGCGGAGGACGACCGCCGAGTGGCGGTACCAGGGCGGCCCGGCCCCGTCGGGGGCCTTGCCCTCCGAGGGCGGGAGCAGGATGGCGAAGGCGCGAGGCACGGCGGACGATCCTCGCGCCGGTCCGGCCCGGCCCGTCACCCGGACCGGTCCCGCCGTATCCTCGCCGCGTGACCCCACCCCCCTCCTCCGGCCCTCCGCTGGCCATCGGCGCCTTGCCCGACGCCGACCGCCTGCCCACCGGGGAGGAGAAGGTGCGGGCCGTGCGGGTGATGTTCGACACCATCGCCCCCCGCTACGACCTGGTGAACCGCATCATGACGTTCCGCATGGACGTGGGCTGGCGACGGCGCACCGTGCGCTCGCTCTGGCTTCCCGTGGGCTCGACGGTGCTCGACCTGGCCTGTGGGACGGGTGACCTGTGCACGGAGCTGGTGCGCTCCGGGCACCGACCCATCGGCGTCGACCTCTCGTTCGGGATGCTGGCCGCAACCCGGACCCGCTCACCGCTGATCCACGCCGACGTGCTGCGCCTGCCCGTCCCCGACGGTTCGGTCGACGGCTCCACCTGTGGCTTCGCCCTCCGGAACCTGGAGGAGCTGCCCCGGTTCTTCGCCGAGCTGGCTCGCTGCGTCCGGCCCGGCGGGCGGATCGCCCTGCTCGAGGTGGCTGAACCACCCAACCCGGTCCTGCGCGCCGGCCATGCGGTGTACTTCGGGAGGGTCGTGCCCAAGATCGGAGGCCTGCTCTCGGACCCGGCGGCCTACCGGTACCTGCCCCGCTCGGTGTCCTACCTCCCCACCGGTGACGAGATGCTGGACATGCTGGGCCGCGCCGGGTTCACCGACGCCCGCCACGACCTGCTCAGCGTGGGCATCGCCCGGCTGGTCACGGCCACCCGGGGCCCGGCGGCGCCACCCGCCGTCACCTGATGGTCGACCTGATCGCCCGCACCGCGCCCCTCGATGGGGTCCCCGATCCCGTGCGGGTGGCGGGCGGCGACGGGCTCCTGTTCGGGCGCACCGATGCAGAGGCCCTCGCCGGACGGGGCGAGGTGGCTCGCCTGGCGCCCGACGTGGCCGCGGCCACGCTGGCCGCGGCGGAGGTCGACGACCCTGTGGATCGACCGGGTTCCGGTCCCGTCGCCTTCGGTGCTCTGCCCTTCCGCCCCGACGACCCCGCCCACCTGATCATCCCCGCCCTGGTGGTCCGCCGGGAGCCCGACGGGCAGGGGTGGATCACCACCATCGGCACTCGGGACGACCCACCCCCCGATCCGGCGGCGGTGGACGGTTCCGCATGGGTCGCGCCTCCGACACCTCGCCCCGGACCCGGCGCCTTCGAGGTCGAGAGCGTGCGCTCGCCAGCCGAGTGGACGGCGGCGGTGGCCCGCGCCACCGAGAGGATCCGGGCGGGAGAGCTGGACAAGGTGGTGCTGGCGCGGGAGGTCCGGGTGACCGCCGATGCCGACTTCGACGTGGCCGCCGTGCTTCGGCGACTGACCCTGGGGTTCCCGGGCTGCTACGCGTACTCCGTCGACGGTCTGGTGGGGGCCAGCCCGGAGCTGCTCGTGGGTCGCGCCGGTGAGGTCGTCACCTCCCAGCCCATGGCCGGGACCGCGCCCCGACGGGGCGACCCCGCGGCCGACGCCGATGAAGTGGCCGGCCTCCTGGCCTCCGCCTCGTACCGCCACGAGCACCAGGTCACCATCGACGCTGTGTACGACGCCCTCGTGCCGTTCTGCTCCTTCCTCGACTTCGAGCCCGAGCCCTCGGTGGTGGCCCTGCCCAACGTCACCCACCTGGCCACCACCGTCACCGGCCAGCTCTCGTCCCCCCCGGCCCGCGCCCTCGACCTGGTGGCCGCCCTGCACCCCACCCCGGCGGTGTGCGGCCGACCTCGCCAGGCCGCCCTGGACGTCATCGCCGAGCTCGAGGGCTTCGACCGGGGGCCCTACGCCGGGGCCGTCGGCTGGATCGACGGCACCGGCAACGGCACCTGGGCGGTGGCGATCCGCAATGCGGTCATCCGGGGCGCCGAGGCCCGCGTCTTCGGTGGCAACGGGATCGTCGGCGACAGCGACCCGCCCACCGAGCTGGTCGAGACCCGGGCCAAGCTCCAGGCCGTCCTCGGCGTCCTCGTCCGCCCCTAGGGACCCCCAGCACCGAAGCTGCGTACCTGAGTCGCGCCGGGCGCGAGTCAGGTACGCAGCTTCGGGTGTGAGGATGGTGAGGATCAGTCGAGGGCGAGGGCGGCGGCCACGGCGGCGTTGAGCTCGCGGTGGACGGCGACGTTGGCGACCCGGTCGGTGACCACCCGGACCACACGGGCCCCACCCGCAGCCAGGCTGGCCCGCACTGCCGGCCCCACCTCGGCCGAGGTGGCCGGCTCCACCGTCACCAGCCCGTGGGCCGCGGCCAGGACCCGCAGGTCGACGCCGTGGGGCGTGCCGTAGAGAGACTCGAAGGTGGCACCCCCCGGATCCTCGGCCTGGGGCAGGAACGAGAAGATGCCGCCGCCGTCATTGTCGACGACCACGATCGTCAGGTCGATCCCTCGGTCGGCGAGGCCGATGAGGGCGTTGCTGTCGTGGAGGAAGGCCACGTCGCCGACCAGGCACACCGTGGGCTGCCCCGTGGCCAGCGCGACCCCGACGGCGGTGGACACCACACCGTCGATGCCGTTGGCCCCCCGGTTGGCGTGAACCGCCACTCCGCGGCGCGGCCGGCCGTACCACTCGACGTCGCGCACCGGCATCGAGCTGGCCACCACCAGCCCAGACCCTGCGTCCAGCGCAGCCAACACGGTCCGGGCCACGCCGGGCTCGGTCACCTCGTCGTGGGCGGCCAGCACCTCGTCGATCGCTCCCTGCGCGGTCGCCTCGGCCGCAGCCCAGCGCGTCGCCCACGCCGGATCGGTCGCCGGGGCGACGAGGGCACCGGCACCATCGGGAGCGCCCATGGCCGCAACCAGGGCCGAGGCGGGGGCAGCCACCCGCAGGCTGGCCGTGGAGGACGGATCGGTCCACCCGTGGGCTCCGACCCGGACCTCGGTGGCCCCGGAGGCGGCGATCCACTCCGTCACCACCCGCGAGGCCACGGGGTCGCCCACGTGGACGACGGCATCCGGTCGCAGCTCCGCGGCCAGGGGCCCATGGCGCAGGAGCGCATCGGCCGAACCCACCGCCACCCCACCCCGACGCCCCTGGCCCCCCAGCGCGCCTCGCAGGCGTGCGTCGAGGAGCACCGGCCAGCCCAGGGCCGAGGCGATCCTCACCGCCGCGTTGCCGGTGGCCGACGGCACCTGGCCCGGTTCGGTCCCGGCCACCACGACCCCCCGCTCGGCCACCCGCAGGACCGCCGCCAGCGGAGCCAGGCCGGGCGTGGCTGCGGTCGTGGCCGCCGACTGCCAGGGGCGGGCGCCGCGCCGGCCGACCGGGAGATCCCGCGCCCGACCCACCAGCGGCTCGCGGAAGGCCAGGTTCAGGTGGACGGGACCGGGGCGGGCCGTGCTCCCGCGGCCGATGGCCTCGGCCGCGGCCCGCGACGCCAGGGCTCGCCACGACCCGGCGGCGGCCCCCTCGGCCACGCCGGGGACGTGGAACCAGCGCACCGAACGGCCGTAGAGGTGGATCTGGTCGATGGTCTGGGGGGCGCCCACATCGGCCAGCTCGGGCGGCCGGTCCGCGGTGATCGCCACCAGAGGCACCGACGACTGGTGGGCCTCGACCACCGCCGGGTGGAGCTCGGCCGCCGCTGTCCCGCTGGTGGTCAGCACGACCGTGGGCCGCCCGGAGGCCAGGCCCTGGCCCAGGGCGAGGAAGGCACCGGCCCGCTCGTCGTGGTGGACGTGGATCCGGATCCGGTCGTCGGCCTGGAGGGCCAGGGCCATCGGCGTGGACCGACTGCCGGGACACACCACCGCGTCGATCACGCCACTGCGGGCCCACTCGTCGACCAGGGTGGCGCAGAAGGTGGCGGCCACGTCCTCGGGAGGCGCGCTGGCCAGGCCGTGCACCGCGGGGTCGGGCTCAGACGTCACGGCCCGCAGCGTAGGGACTGGCCGGTGACCAGCAGCTCCCCGGGCGCTGAAGAGCGCCCGCACCGGACGACCCCCGCCCGTGATCGAGGCCACGATCCTGGACGGCGGGACCACCAGGGCCGCAGGGCAGGGCCCACCCGGCCACTGGACCGGGCCTGCGACCGGGCCTCCCGGCCGCGGGCGTGCCCCAGGTCCTACCGTGCCCCAGGTCCTACCGTGCCGAGGGATGGACCGGCTCCACACCGAGACACACGGCGCCGCCGGAGGGCGCAGGCTGGTGCTGCTGCACGGCTTCACCCAGACGTCGGTGTCGTGGGCGCCGGTGGTCGATGCGCTGGCGGGAGACCCCGAGGTGGTGACCGTCGACCTCCCGGGTCACGGTCGCTCGGGTGCGGTCCACCTCGACCTGGCCGCCACCGCCGCCGCAGTGGCCGAAGTAGGCGGGTCGGCGACCTACGTGGGCTACTCGATGGGTGGTCGGGTGGCCCTGCGCCTGGCTCTGGACCGGCCCGACCTGGTGCGCCGGCTGGTCCTCATCGGGGCCACCGCCGGCATCGACGACGCGGCCGGGCGGGCCGCCCGGCGGGCCGCCGACGCGGAGCGGGCCCAGGCCATCGAGCGCCAGGGCGTGGCGGCCTTCCTGGAGGGGTGGCTGGCGCAGCCGCTGTTCGCCGGGCTCCACCCCCGGCCCGAGGACCTGGCCGCTCGCCGGGCGAACACCGCCGAGGGCCTGGCCTCTTCGCTCCGCCTCAGCGGGACCGGGGCCATGGACCCGTCCTGGTGGACCGAGCTCCCCCACCTGGGACGCCGGGGCACCTCGGTGGCGGTGGTCGCCGGGGAGCGGGATCAGAAGTTCACCGCCCTCGGGCGCCGCCTCGTCGACGACATCGGTCCGACCGCCTCGCTCGAGCTGGTGCCCGGCACCGGCCACGCCTGCCACCTGGAGGACCCCACCGCCGTCGCCGCCCTCCTCCGCCGACGCTGACCCCACCCCACCCGTAGTGGTACGGGCGCGCCGGGAGTCGGTCGACGGTACCGGGCCGAAAACGGTTGGGGCCCCGAGCGCCGCACCAGCCGAAGCTGGGCGGCGGCCCGGGGCCACCGGTCGGATGGATCCACCTTGCGATCATCACGTGGCGTTAGCCTCGTTCTGACCACTTCCATCGCCCGTCTGAGCCGAGGCTCCGGCGGGCGATGTCCTTTTTGCCGAGCAGCGAATGCACCGAAGCGCACTGCTGACCGTCCCGCCGATCCGGAGCGAACCCCGGTCCGACGGACCCGCCTCGCAGTTCGGCCCGAAGGCCTCCCGGCGGGGCGGACGGTGGAAACGTCCTCCACAGCGACTCCACGGTGCGGTCCCCAGACCCGTCTCCCCGGGCGGACCCGGAGTCGTCATCTGCGTCCCTCACCACTTCGTTGCCGTTGCGGTAAGGGCACTCTGCGCCGCGCCGTCCACCCGGTCAAGGGGTTTCCCGAGATCCACAGGGTTCTCCCCGACCTTTCTCGGATGTCCCCAGGACGACCCGGGTTATCCACCGGTCGGCCACAGGTTCACCCACAACCCGGTGACCTCCGACACGAACTCCCATTCGTCGACGGTCCTCCCCGTCGCCCCGATCCCGCCGACGAGCGTGTCGCGGGATGGGCCCCGCCTCTCGCAGGACGGCGATCCGGAGCCGCTGGCCGCGAGCCGGGCGGGCTCAGCCGTTCACGGCGAGGCCCATGGCCAGCAGCGCGCCGAACAGGAGCTGGACCCGCCCGGTGGCCACCAGGACGGGGATCAGCGCCGGGCCCCGCGCCCCGCTCAGCACGGCCACCACCGGCTTCTGCGCCACCAGCACGGCGACCAACGACACGGCACCCAGCGGGCGGCCTCCGAGGCCACACACCGGCACCACGGCCACGAAGGCGCCCACCAGGAGGGCCAGGTACAGGTACCGGGTGAGGCGGTCGCCCAGGCGCACCGCCAGCGTGCGCTTCCCCGCCTCGGTGTCCCCCGGGATGTCGCGGAGGTTGTTGGTCACCAGCAGCGCCGTGGCCAGGAGGCCGACCGGGATCGACGCCCCCAGGGCCAGGCCGTCGAGCCCGCCGGTCTGGACGTAGGCCGACCCCGCGGTGGCCACCACCCCGAAGAAGGTGAACACGAACACCTCGCCGAAGCCCGCGTACCCGTAGGGCCGGGGACCCCCGGTGTAGAACCAGCCCGCGGCGATGGCCGCCACCCCCACCACCAGCAGCTCGGGCCCCACCACCAGGGCGAGGGCGCCCCCGGCCAGCCCGGCCACCCCGAACGACGCCAGAGCTGCCTTCTTCACCGCTCCCGGGCGGGCCAGGCCCTGGCCCACCAGGCGCACGGGCCCGACCCGCCGGTCGGCATCGTCGGTGCCGCGGATGCCATCGGAGTAGTCGTTGGCGAAGTTGGTGGCGACCTGCAGGGCGAGGGCCACGACCAGGGCGGCGGCCGCCCGCCACCAGATCAGCCCGCCGCCGACCTCTCCCGCCACTGCGGCCGTGCCCACCGCGACGGGGACCACCGCCGCGGGAAGCGTGCGGGGCCGGGCGCCGGCCAGCCAGAGGTGCCAGCCCTCGGGCGGAGCAGCTGACGCAGGGTCGGTCACGGACGCTTGGGGAAGCGCTCGAACTCGGGGCGACGCTTCTCCTTGAACGCGTCCCGCCCCTCCTGGGCCTCCTCGGAGCCGTAGAAGAGGAGGTTGGTGTCGTGGGCCAGCTGCTGGATGCCGGCCAGCCCATCCTCCTCGGCGTGGAAGCCAGCCTTGAGCAGGCGGAGGGCGAAGGGGGACAGCCGCATCATGTCCTGGCACCAGCGCACCGTCTCCTCCTCCAGCTCCTCGAGTGGCACGACCTCGTTCACCAGGCCCCAGTCGAGCGCCTTCTGGGCGCCGTACTGACGGCACAGGAACCAGATCTCCTTGGCCCGCTTCTGTCCGATCTGGCGGGCCAGGAGGGAGGCGCCGTAGCCGCCGTCGAAGGACCCCACGCGCGGGCCGGTCTGGCCGAAGGTGGCGTTGTCGGCCGCGATGGTGAGGTCGCACAGGATGTGCAGGACGTGACCCCCGCCCACCGCGTAGCCCGCCACCATGGCCACCACCGGCTTGGGCAGCCGCCGGATCTGGACGTGGAGGTCGGTGATCAGGAACCGACCCACACCCCTCTGGCCGACCGCGTCCTCCCCGACGTACCCGGAGTCGCCCCGGGCCCGCTGGTCACCGCCGCTGCAGAAGGCGAGGGGTCCCTCGCCGGTGAGGATCACCACGCCGACGTCGGGATCCTCCCGGGCCAGGGTGAAGGCCTCGGTCAGCTCCTCCACCGTGTGGGGGCGGAAGGCGTTGCGGACTTCGGGGCGGTCGATGGTGATCTTGGCGATCCGGCCGCCCCCGTCGCCGTCGGGGAAGGCCTCCGCCGTCTCGTAGCGGATGTCGGTCCAGGAACCGGACCCCTCCCACGCCCGCGCGGGCGAGACGGTCCGGTCGGCGTCAGCGGGGTCGGCCATGGGGCGAGTCTCGCCCAGCGAACCCCCTGGTCGCACGTCCGGGCGAGCGTCGCTTCCGACGTCAGCCCTGACCGGAGCTGATGATCCGGCGCAGCACCCGCCGACCGGCATCGGAGTCGTCGCCGGCCTCGTCATCGGCAGGAGGCGACGGGTGTGAGGACCGGGACCGGTTGGGATGCACCAGGTCCGTTCGGCCCAGGGACCGACCGCCTCTGCGTCAGGCGTGGGCGCTCAGCGCCGCGACCACGGCCGCCGACATCACCTCGACCGGCGGGTCCTCCCCGGTCCAGGCCCGGAAGGCGTGCGCGGCCTGGTGCACGAGCATCCCGACCCCGGTGACGGGCACCGCGCCCCGGGCGCGGGCCGCGGCCAGGAGCGGAGTCTCCAGAGGGTCGTAGACCAGGTCGGCCACGAGCTGACCCGACCCGAGGCGCTCGGCCTCCACCGGGAGTCCGGCATCGGCTCCCATCCCGATGGGGGTGGCGTTGACCACGAGATCGGCCGCCGCGACAGCATCGCCGTCGACCACCCGACCCCGATCACCGGCCAGGGCGGCCGCCTGGGCCGCCCGCTCTGGGGTCCGGTTGGCCACGCCGACCTCGCGGACTCCGGCGTCGGCCAAGGCCGCGACCACGGCCCGGGCGGCACCTCCAGCCCCCAGCACCACGGCCCGGGCGCCCTCCGGCTCCCAGGCGTGGTCGACGCGCAGGGAGTCGAGGAAGCCGACCCCGTCGGTGCTGTCGCCCACGATGCGGGTGCCCCGCCAGCTCAGGCAGTTGACCGCGGCCAGGCGCTCGGCTTGGGGCGTCACCTCATCGGCGGCGGCGGCGGCGGCCTGCTTGTGGGGCATGGTGACCGACATCCCTCCGAGGCGGAGGCTGCGCATGGCGGCCACGGCCCGGGGGGCGCCTCCGGAGGGGACGCTGACCGCGAAGTAGGTCCAGTCCAGCTCCAGCGCCGCGAAGGCGGCGTTGTGGATCACCGGGGAGAGCGAGTGCTCGACCGGCGACCCGATGACCCAGCAGACCCGGGGGTGGTTCACGTGTGCGCCCCGGCTACCCGCAACCCAAGCCCTTCGCTTCGCACTCGTCCTTCTTGGCCAGGAACTCGTCGTAGCTGCTGGTGAAGAAGTGCCGGTCCTCGGCCTCGAGCACGTAGTACAGCTCGTCGCCGGTGGCCGGGTTCAGGGCCGCATCGAGCGAGGCCCGCCCGGGAGAGGCGATGGGGGTGGGGGGCAGCCCGGGCCGGGTGCGGGTGTTGTAGGGGGAGTCGCTCTCGAAGTCGATCTCCTCGGTGCCGTTGCGGTCGGCCTCGTACCGGCTGGTGGCGTCGATGCCCAGCGGCGTGCCGTCCAGCAGGCGGTTGTAGATGACCCGGGCGATCTGGGGCGACTCCTGGGGGTTGCCGGTCTCCCGCTCGATGAGAGAGGCGACGGTGATGATCTCGTAGGCGTTGAGCTGGGGGAGGTTGTCGCCGGAGAGGCCGACGTCGATCCCCGCCGCCACCGCCTGACGGTCCATCTCGTCCACCATCCGCCGCACCATGGTCGACGCGGTGTCGTTCGGTCCGACCTCGTAGGTGCTGGGGAACATCATCCCCTCCAGCGACGGCTGGTCCGGGGGCAGGAAGCGCGACCGGTTGGCGGGGTCGGCGATGGCGGCCAGCACCTCGTCGGGGGTGAACCGGGGCACCTCTTCGGGGTAGCGGGCGATGATCTGGTCGAGGGTGAAGCCCTCGGGGATGGCGAGGTCGGTGGTCGCCACCACCAGCGGGTTGCCCCGCAGCACCTCCTCGACCTCCTCGAACGAGGACGACCGCCGGAACACGTAGGTGCCGGCCTTGAGGTCGATGTCCTTGTCGCGGATCCAGAACCGGAACAGGGTGGCGTTGGCGACCACGTCGGCGTCACCGAGCAGCGAGCCGAGATCGGTGAGGCGGGCCCCGCTGGGGACCACGATGCTGACCTGCTCCCCCGGCGGTCCGGGCGGGTCGACCTGGCGCTGCCACCAGCTGCGGCCACCGACGACGAGGCCGCCGAACAGCACCAGGATGAGGCCGAGCACGACCGCCACCTTGGGCAGGCCGGCTCGTTCGCGGGGCATGTCGACGATCTCGTCGATGGGCTCGGGGGCTTGGGGCACTCTGGCTGTCACTCCTCGGGGGGGCCGCTGGGGTCCGCGACCAGGCTCATCGGGGATCCGCCGTCGAGCCACGTCTGGAGCAGCACGGCCGCGGCGGCGCGGTCCACCACCTTACGGCGCGCCCGGCTGTCCAGACCCTGCGCGGCGAGCAGCTGGTGGGCGGTGACGGTGGTCAGCCGCTCGTCGTGGAGGACCACCGGCACGTCGAGGACCGCCGCCAGGGCGGAGGCCCGGACCTCGGCGGCACGGGCGGCCGGACCTCGGGACCCGTCGAGGGAGAGGGGGTAGCCCACGACCACGACCTCGACCTCCTCCTCGGCCACGATGGCGGCCAGGCGCCGATGGACCTGGGCGTGGTCGCGGCTGGCCGGGATGACGTCGTAGGGGCTGGCCAGCCGGCCACCGGCGTCGCAGGTGGCCAGCCCGATGCGCTTGGAGCCCAGGTCGACCCCGAGAGCCCTCAACGATCGGCCACGGGAGGACGACGCCCACCGGAGCGGGGCGAGGGCGCCGACCAGGGGGATCGGGAGGGGGTCGGAGGGATCACTCGGGCAGGCCGGCGGCCGCCCGCACCTGGGTCAGGGCGTCGTCGAGCGCCTCGGGCTGACGACCGCCGGCGACGGCCAGGTCGGCTCCCTTGCCACCCCCACCGCCCACGGTCTTGGCCGCATCCGCGATCAGCTCGCCGGCGTGGAGGCCGGCATCCGGGGCCACGGCCGCGACCAGGGCCACTCCCCCGCCCTCGGGGGCGGCCCCCAGGATGGCGGCGCGGATGCCCGGTTGGTCCCGCACGGCGAGGGCGAGGGTGCGGACCGCGTCGCGGTCGAGCCCGTCGACCCGGGCCACCACCACGCCGTCCACGGCCTGGGCCGCCAGGTCGCCGGCCCCACCGGTGGCGACCTTGGCCTTCAGGGCGGTGACCTCGTCGCGCAGGGCCTTGAGCTCGGTCAGGCGCTTCTCGACGCCCTCCAGGACCTCGCCGGACGGCACGCCGACCAACTCGGCCAGCCGACCCAGCCGGGCCTCTTCCTCCCGCAGCCGGTCGATGGGTCCGGTGCCGGTGACCGCCTCGACCCGGCGCAGGTTGGAGCCGATCGACCCCTCGGAGATGATCTTCATGGGCCCGATGTCGCCGGTGGCGGTGACGTGGGTGCCGCCGCACAGCTCGATGGAGTGGCGCCCCGCCTCCAGCACCCGGACCTGTTCGCCGTACTTCTCGCCGAAGAAGGCGATGGCCCCCTTGGCCAGGGCCTCGTCCTTGGTGGTCTCGTAGTGGCGCACGGGGTCGTTCTCCAGGACGGCCTGGTTGACCAGGTCCTCGATGGCGGTGACCTGCGCGGCGGTGACCGGCTCGTAGTGGCTGAAGTCGAAGCGGAGGCGATCCGGGGCCACCAGCGACCCCTGCTGCTTCACGTGGGCACCCAGCACCTCGTGCAGGGCCCAGTGGAGCAGGTGGGTGCCGGTGTGGTTGCGCCTTATCGCAGCGCGGCGCTCGCCGTCGATGGCGGCGGTGACCTGATCGCCGACGGCCAGGCTCCCCTCGGTGGAGCGGGCCTGATGGCGGACCAGGCCGGGGACGGCCGCGCTGGTGTCGAGCACCTCGACCGCGCCGGACGGTCCGGTGATGGTGCCGGTGTCGCCCACCTGCCCGCCGGACTCGGCGTAGAACGGGGTGCGATCGAGGAAGACCTCGACCTCGTCGCCCTTCACCGGGAGCACGGCCAGCACCCGGGCGGTGGTGGCCTCCTCGGCCCGACCGGTGAAGTCGGTGGGACCGTGGCCGGCCAGCAGGGCCTGGTAGGCGTCGAGGGCGCCGTCGCGGTCGGCGCCCTTGTTCTTGCGTCCGCCCGCCCTGGACTGGGCCTTCTGCCGGGTCATGTCCTCGTCGAAGGCAGAGCGATCCACGGGGTGGCCCCGGTCCTCGGCGATCTCGGCGGTGACCTCGTAGGGGAAGCCGTAGGTGTCGTGGAGGGTGAAGGCGACGTGACCCGAGAGCGGGTCGGCATCGGCCAGGTCGGCCATCTCGGTCTCGAGGATGCCGAGGCCGTTGCGCAGGGTGCGCCGGAACTGGGCCTCCTCCCGCTCCAGCACGCCCTGGA
>JBBSME010000044.1:0-21490 GCA_038233335.1 Acidimicrobiales bacterium
CCCCCCCGCGGCCCCCGCCCAGCTCCGGTACCGCTCGGCGCTCATCGGTGCTCGGCTCCTGCCTGCGGGCGTTGAGCCCGCCGATCGCCATGCGCGCGCACCGATGAGCGAGCGCGAGGCGGGGGCCCACCCGGGCGTCCGCATGCTCATCCTCGGCCGGCAGGGAGCGGGGAAGGGGACCCAGGCCCAACGCCTGGGCGAGTACTGCGCGGTGCCCCACATCTCGACCGGGGACATGCTGCGGGCCGCGGTGCGCGAGGGCACGGCCCTGGGGCGGCGGGCCAAGCAGATCATGGACGCCGGCGACCTGGTGCCCGACGACGTGATGGTGGGCATCGTCGACGAGCGCCTCCAGGAGCCCGATGCCGAGCGGGGCTGGATCCTCGACGGGTTCCCCCGGACCGTGGGCCAGGCCGAGGCGCTGGCCGAGATCACCGCCAGCCGGCCGCTCGACGTGGTGATCGACCTCGCCGTCGACAACGCGGTGGTCATCGATCGCATCTCGTCGCGACGGGTCTGCGAGGGGTGCGGCACGATCTACCGGGCCGATGATGCGGCCATCGCCGACGGCACCTGCCCCAAGTGCGGGGGGCGTCCGGTGCTGCGCGACGACGACCAGCCCGAGGCCATCCAGCGCCGCCTCGAGCACTACGAGCGGGAGACGGCGCCGCTGGTCGACCACTACCTGTCCCAGGGCCTGCTCGAAACGGTCGATGGGCTGGGCACCGAGGACGAGGTCTTCGCCCGGATCCTCGCCGTGGTCGACGCCCGCACCGTCGACCGTTCGGAATGACCGCCCACCCCGTTCTGGGGCGGGTCCCGGGGGTCCTGGACCCCGCGATCGACCCCCGTTCGCGGGTCGACGCCGCCTCTGGGGGCGTGCGGTGAAGCTCGGGGGCATCGCCCGGCGGACGCCGGAGCAGATCGCCACCATGCGCCGGGCCGGCCGGGTGGTGGCCGAGATGCACGAGCGGACCCGCGCCGCCCTGCGCCCCGGCATCACCACCGGTGACCTCGACCGCATCGGGCGCGAGGTGCTGGCCGACCGGGGTGCGACCTCGAACTTCCTGGGCGTGGCCGGCACCTACCCGGCGGTCATCTGCGCCTCGCCCAACGAGGTCGTGGTCCACGGCATCCCGGGCGACCGGGTGCTGGAGGAGGGCGACATCATCGCGGTGGACTGCGGCGCGATCGTCGACGGGTGGCACGGCGACGCGGCCTACACCGCGGGGATCGGCACCATCTCGGCTGAGGCCCAGGAGCTCATCGAGGTGGCCGAGCGGTCGCTGGCCGCCGGCATCGCGGCCATGGTTCCGGGCGGCCGCCTGGGCGACATCGGCCATGCCGTGCAGGGCGTGGTCGAGGGGGCCGGGCTCCACGTGGTCGACGGGTACACCGGGCACGGCATCGGCCAGGCCATGCACGAGTCGCCGGCGGTGCCCAACGTGGGCTGGGCCGACCGGGGCCCGCGCCTTCGGGCCGGCAACGTGCTGGCCGTCGAGCCCATGGTGGCCATCGGCACGCCCGAGACCGAGGTCCTCGACGATGACTGGACCGTGGTCACCTCGGACGGCACCTGGGCCGCCCACGCCGAGCACAGCATCGCCATCACCGAGGACGGCCCCGAGATCTTGACCCTGCCCTAGCCTGATCCTCGACGTTGCCCACGTCACTGGAGATGAGGAAGGCCCACCGACGATGCCGCGGGGGCGGTCACCGAGGCTTCACCTCCACGACGCCCACCGCTCACCGTACCTTCACCACAGCGTGACCGACTGTCGTAGGGTGCGTGGACATGGCCAGCGTGACCTTCGACGGGGTGACCAAGCGCTTCGGATCCGTGACCGCGGTCGAGGCCTTCGACCTGACGGTGACCGACGGTGAGTTCATGGTCCTGCTCGGCCCGTCGGGGTGCGGCAAGAGCACCTTGCTCCGGATGGTGGCGGGGCTGGAGGAGATCAGCGGAGGCGGCCTGTCGATCGGCGACGACGTCGTCAACGACGTGGCGCCGGCCCGGCGGGACGTCTCGATGGTGTTCCAGAGCTATGCGCTCTACCCCCACATGACGGTGACCAAGAACATCGAGTCCCCCCTGGTCTCCAAGCCCAGCCGGATCGACTCCTCCGGCGACGGGACCGATGAGGTGCGCAAGCTGACCAAGATCGAGCGCCAGGAGCGCATCGACGAGGCGGCCCGGATGCTGGGCCTCGGGCCCCTCCTGGAGCGCAAGCCGGCCGAGCTCTCCGGAGGCCAGCGCCAGCGCGTGGCCCTGGCCCGGGCCGCGGTGTCGCGGCCCGCGGTGTTCCTGATGGACGAGCCGCTGTCCAACCTCGACGCCAAGCTCCGCAGCCAGACCCGGGCCGAGCTGGTCGAGCTGCACGACCGCCTGGGCACCACCGTCATCTACGTCACCCACGATCAGGTCGAGGCCATGACCATGGCCACCCGCATCGCCATCATGTGCGACGGTCGCCTCCAGCAGGTGGGCACACCGCGGGAGGTCTACGAGCGGCCAGCCAACGTGTTCGTGGCCCACTTCGTCGGGACACCGCCCATGAACACCGCCCCCGTCGAGGTGCGAGACGGCCATGCGTCCCTCGGGCGCAGCCAGGTGAAGGTCGACGCCCCCGACGGCCCGGCCGTGCTGGGCGTGCGCCCCGAGCACCTGGCCGTCGACGCCGAGGGCCCCATCGAGGCCACCGTACGCCACGTCGAGTGGCTGGGTCACGAGGCCCTGGTCACCTGCGACCTCGAGGGTGGGGACGGCGCGACAGTCGACGGCGGGGAGCCCCTGCGCACCATCGGGGCCGAGGCCGAGGCCGCGGCCGCGGACGGGGCGGAGCAGATGGCAGCCACCTCGGCCGACCGCTGGATCGTCCGCATCAACGCCGCCACCGACCCGGTCCCTGACGTCGGTCGCGCCCTGCGCCTTCGCCCCACCGGCGGCAACGTCCACTGCTTCGACCGGGACACGGAGGACCGCCTCGATGCATCGTGAGCGATGGAAGGAGGCCGGCCTGGCCGCCCTCTTCCTCTCCCCGTCGATCGCGGTCTTCGCCGTGTTCTTCTACTACCCGTTCGAGCAGCTGGTACTCCGGGGCCTGTACCGCAACAACATCGCGGGCGACAACCTCCGCTACGTCGGGTGGAGCCAGTACACCGACGTCCTCGGCGGAGAGGAGTTCCGCGAGGGCATCTGTAACAGCTTCCTGTTCCTGGTGTACACGGTTCCGGTCGGCCTGCTGCTCGGCATCCTGCTGGCGGTCCTGGCCAACCGCCGGCTCCGAGGCATCAAGGTCTTCCAGACCATCTTCACCTCGACGGTCGCGACCTCGACTGCCGTGGCCGGGTTCATATTCCTGGCCGTGATCAACCCGACCATCGGCGTCATCAAGAGCCCCGACCTGCTGGCCGATCCCGACACGGCCATGGTCGGCGTCGCCCTGGCGTCGACCTGGCAGACCCTGGGCGTCGCCTTCGTCATCGTCCTCGCCGGCCTCCAGGCCATCCCCCCGGAGGTGGAGGAGGCGTCGCAGCTCGACGGACACGGCGCCCTGCGGCGCTTCTTCACCGTGACCCTCCCGTTGATCTCGCCCGTGCTGCTGTTCCTGCTCATCTACCTGGTCATCAACGCCATCCAGGCTTTCGCCATCATCGACGCACTCACCCAACCGGCGGGCGGGCCCGACGGCTCGACCGAGACTATCGTGTTCAAGATCTTCGAGAACCGGACCCCGGACCGCCTGGGGGCAGGGTCGGTCCAGTCCGTGGGGCTGTTCGTCCTCAGCTTCCTCGTCGCCCTGGGCCAGTTCGCGATCCTCGACAAGCGGGTCCACTATGGCGAGTGAGACCGTGAAAAAGGTGGGTTGGTACGCCCTGCTGACCGCGGTCGCGGCCGTCGTCCTGCTGCCCGTCTACTTCACGTTCGTGCGGGCCATCTCCGATCCCACCAGCATCTTCGGCGGGGGCAGCCTGCTCGTGCCTCAGGACGTGCAGACCGACGTGTTCTCCCGGGCCTGGCGCAACGCCAACCTGGGCGGAGCCATGGGCCGCAGCCTGGTGGTCACCGTGGCCATCACCGTGGCCCAGGTGATCACCTCGATCCTCGCCGCCTACACCTTCGCCTACCTTTGGTTCCCGTTGAAGCGCACCATCTTCGCCCTGTTCATGGCGACCCTGCTGCTGCCCTTGGAGGTGACCGTCCTGCCCAACCTGGCCACCATCTCCAACTGGGGGTGGAAGGACAGCTACCAGGGCCTGATCGCCCCCTTTCTTGCCACCGCCTTGGGCACGTTCCTCATCCGCCAGAGCTTCCTCGGCGTGCCCTCCGAGCTGCGCGACGCCGCCCGCCTCGAGGGCTGGGGCCACTGGAAGCTGCTCACCCGACTGGCCGTACCCCTGTCGCGACCGATCATCGCCGCCTTCGTGCTCCTGTCGTTCCTCGGCGCCTACAACCAGTACCTCTGGCCCCGCATCATCACCAGCCGGCCCGAGGAGTGGGGCACCGCGCCCATCGCGGTCCAGAGCCTCACCTCCAACCCCGAGAACGCCAACCTCATCGTGGCCGGCGCTCTGGTCGTCGCCGCGCCCATGGTCGTGCTGCTCATCCTCTTCCAGCGCCACATCGTCCGCGGTCTCACCGCAGGGGCGGTCAAGGGGTGACCGTGATCCTCGTTCCCGCGACGATTGGTACACGAAAACGTGCCCCATCCATCGCGAGAACCGGTGGGACGGGCTCGGCTGACGGCCAGAGGTGCCGTCGGGGTGGGAGGATCGCGCCATGAGACGAGTCGCGTCCGTGCTGGGCCCGCTGCTGGTACTGGTGCTGGTGGCGGCGGGGTGCGTGCGCTCTGAGCGGTCGCTGGCCGTGCAGACCCAGGAGGTCGTGGAGGGCGACACCTGCCTGACGCCGCTGGAGGAGGCCGACGGCCCGGTCGAGCTCGAGGTGTGGCACGCCCTCAACGCCGAGGCCAAGACCACCCTGGAGGAGCTGGCCGCGCAGTTCAACGCTGAGCAGGATCAGGTCGAGGTCAAGGTCCGCTCCCAGGGCACGAGCTACGGCGAGGTGCGCCGGGCCTACATCCAGGGCATCGCCGGCGGGTCGCTGCCCGGGTTGGCCCACATGGACATCTACGACATGCAGGTGCTGATCGACACCAACACGTTGGCCCCCGGCCAACAGTGCTTCGACGCCGAGGGCATCGAGCCCGACGTCATCCCCTCGGTGGCGGCGTCGCTCAGCGCTGAGGGCACCTACTGGCCGACCCTGGCGACCGTGTCGACCAACGTCTTGTACTACAACCAGGCCCACTTCGCCCGCGCCGGCCTCGACCCCGACGCACCCCCGGGGACCCTCGATGAGGTCGCCGACGCCGCCCGCGAGCTCAAGGCCGCCGGGATCGACAAGCCGCTGTCGCTCCTCCTGGCGCCGGGCTTGGTGGAGTACTGGGTCGGCGGGGTCGGCGAGCAGGTGGTCAACAACGACAACGGCCGGGACGGGTTGGCCACCGAGGCCACCTTCGACAACCCCGCCACCGTCGAGGTCTTCGAGTGGATCTCGATGATGGTCTCCGAGGGGCTGGCCATCCCCTTCTCCACCGGAGGGATCGACCAGTTCCTCGCGGTGGCGACGGAGCAGTCGTCGATGGTCATGGAGACCTCCACCGCCTCGACGACCATCGCCGCCCTCCTCAGCGGCGAGGCCGTGGACAGCGGTGGTGTGGGCGTCCCGTCGGCTGACCTGCCCACCGACGGACTGGTGCCGGCGGCGGGACCCTTCCCAGGGATCAGCGAACCGGGGCAGGCCCAGATCGGGGGCGGCGCCTTCTACATGCCTGCCACCAACCCGCCCGAGGTGCAGGCCGCGGCCTGGGCCTTCTCGCGCTACATGGCCACCGAGGCGTCCCAGCTGCAATGGCACACCGAGGGCTCGTACCTGCCCATCGTCGAAGGGGCCACCGATGACCCTGCATTCGTCGAGTTCTGGGACTCCGGGCTGGCCGGGACGATGCTGCGGGTGGCCACCACGCAGCTCGAGGAGGTCGACGCCGACACCCCCTCGCCCCTGATCGGTCCCCGTGAGGACTACAGCTCGATCGTGGAGGCCGCCCTCGGGAAGGTGGCCTTCCAGGGCTCGGACCCAGGCCAGGCAGTCGCCGAGGCTCAGGCCGCGCTGGACAGCGCCCTCGAACGCTACGCCGACGACAACGCAGAGTAGCCGGAGCCCGCGGGCGGGTGATGCCGGCTCCGGTCCTCACGACCGGAGTCGGTGCTGCGGCCGGCTGCTGCGTCTCGGACGTGGCCACCGACCGAGGTCGCCGGTGCCCCGGACGGGATCATCCGCGTCCGGACCTGGGTCCGCAGCGCGCCGCGTCGAGCGGGGCTATCCTCGGGGTTCCCGGGGGCAGTCCCCGGCCATCCACCCCTCGCTTGCGCAGCCGCGTCAGACTGTTCGATCCGGCGGGTTGGAACCTCTGCTGGCGCGCGTCTAGCATCGTCCGTCGGCCCGGTGAGCCCCTCGACACCCCTGCGTGCGGGGAC
The DNA here is from genome assembly GCA_038233335.1 of Acidimicrobiales bacterium. Classification (GTDB taxonomy): domain Bacteria; phylum Actinomycetota; class Acidimicrobiia; order Acidimicrobiales; family Iamiaceae; genus Iamia. Next base: position 6,541 of record JBBSME010000044.1, read on the forward strand.
CGGACCGACAGTCGAACGGCCAGGAGTGAACGCTGCCCAAGCCCAAGCAAGACGCGATCGTCCTCGAGGGGACCGTGCTCGAGTCCCTTCCCAACGCCATGTTCAAGGTGGAGTTCGAGAACGGTCACACGGTGCTGGCACACATCTCGGGGAAGATGCGCATGCACTACATCCGGATCCTCCCGGGTGACCGCGTCCAGGTCGAGCTCACCCCTTACGACCTGTCCCGCGGCCGCATCACCTACCGCTTCAAGTAGCCCGTCCCTCCCCCTGCGCCCGCCGCCCCGAGCACCCGAAAGTGTCCCGATGAAGGTTCGTCCCAGCGTCAAGCCGATCTGCGAGAAGTGCAAGATCATCCGTCGCCATGGTCGGGTGCAGGTCATCTGCACCAACCCCCGCCACAAGCAGCGGCAGGGTTGATCGTGATCCCCGCCCCCACCACCGTCCTCCCAGGAGCCTGAGCATGGCCCGCATCGCCGGCGTCGACCTCCCCCGTGAGAAGCGCCTCGTCATCTCCCTGACCTACGTCTTCGGCGTGGGTCAGTCCGTCTCCCGCCAGATCTGCGAGGCCACCGACGTCGATCCCGACACCCGGGTCCGCGACCTGACCGACACCGAGGTGAACAAGATCCGCGCCTGGATCGACCAGAACCTCAAGGTCGAGGGCGACCTCAAGCGCGAGGTGCAGCAAGACATCAAGCGCAAGATGGAGATCGGCTGCTACCAGGGTCTCCGGCACCGCCGAGGCCTGCCCGTCCACGGGCAGCGGACCCAGACCAACGCTCGTACTCGCAAGGGCCCGAAGAAGACCGTGGCCGGCAAGAAGAAGGTGCGCAAGTAATGGCCAAGCCAGCTCCGGGCGGTCGCCGCCCCCGCAAGCGCGAACGCAAGAATGTCACCCACGCGGTGGCGCACATCAAGTGCACGTTCAACAACACGATCGTCTCGATCGCCGACATGGAGGGGAACATCCTGGCCTGGGCCTCCTCCGGCAACGTCGGGTTCAAGGGCTCCCGCAAGTCGACGCCGTACGCGGCGCAGATGTGCGCCGAGCAGGCCGCCCGGCGAGCCATGGAGCACGGCGTCCGCAAGGTCGACGTGCAGACCAAGGGCCCCGGCTCGGGCCGCGAGACCGCCATCCGCTCGATCCAGAACACCGGCATCGAGGTCACCGGCGTCAAGGACGTCACCCCCGTCCCCCACAACGGCTGCCGCCCACCCAAGCGGCGCCGGGTCTGAGTCGGAGGAGACTGACACATGGCTCGTTACACAGGACCGAAGGTCAAGATCTCACGTCGTCTGAACGTGAACATCTTCGAGAACGACAAGGGCCAGCGCATGCTGGACCGCAAGCCCTACCCTCCGGGTGAGCACGGACGGGCTCGTCGGCGCCAGCCGTCCGAGTACCTGCTCCAGCTCCAGGAGAAGCAGAAGGCCAAGCACATCTACGGCCTGCTCGAGCGCCAGTTCGCCAACCTCTACGTCGAGGCCACCCGTCAGCAGGGCGTCACCGGTGAGAACCTGCTCCGCATGCTCGAGCTCCGGCTCGACAACGTCACCTTCCGCGCCGGCTGGGCCTCCACCCGGCCCCAGGCCCGCCAGTTCGTGGGCCACGGCATGGTGCGGGTCAACGGCAAGAAGGTCGACATCCCCAGCTACCGGGTCCGCAAGGGCGACGTGGTGTCTCTGTCGGACAAGGCCCGGGGGATGATCGTCATCCGCCACACCCTCGACACCATCGACCGGCGCAGCCCGGACTGGCTCGAGACCGGGGCCGACGACGGCTTCGCAGCCACCGTCACCGATCTGCCTCTCCGCAGCCAGATCGACGTGCCGGTCCGCGAGCAGCTCATCGTCGAGCTCTACTCCAAGTAGCCCTCACCCCGGGGACGCCCTGTCGGGCCCCCGTCCAGACCCCCGAACAACGCGCACGTTCACACCGAACACCCTCAGGAAGGCACCAGATGCTGGTCATCCAACGACCGACGGTCGAAGCTCTCGATGAGGAGCAGGCCAACCGCCAGCGGTTCTCCATCAGCCCCCTGGAGCCCGGCTTCGGCCACACGCTCGGGAACTCGCTCCGCCGCACCCTCCTCTCGTCGATCCCCGGCGCGGCCGTCACCGAGGTCCGCTTCGACGACGCCATCCAGGAGTTCGACACCGTCCCCGGCGTGACCGAGGACATCACCGACATCATCTTGAACCTGAAGGACCTCGTCCTCACCTCCGAGTCCGAGGCCCCGGTCACGGTCCGCCTCGACGTCAAGGGCCCGGCCGAGGTCACCGCGTCGGACCTGCAGCTCACCGCCGACATCGAGGTCCTGAACTCCGACCTGCACCTCGCCTCGCTCAACAGCAAGGGCCGCCTGGCGGTCGACATCACCGTCGAGCGCGGTCGGGGCTACGTGTCCGCCGATCGCAGCAAGGACGGCGCCACGATCGGGATCATCCCGGTCGACTCCATCTTCTCGCCGGTCCGCCGGGTCGCCTTCGACATCCAGCCCACCCGGGTCGAGATGGACACCGACTACGACCAGCTGATCCTCGACATCGAGACCGACGGCTCCATCGCTCCCCGTGACGCGCTGGCGTCGGCGGGTGCCACCCTCAAGGTGCTGGTCGAGCTGATCGAGGGCATGAGCGACGAGCCCGAGGGCTTGGCCCTCACCGAGGCCGACGCCGCCACCACGGGCTCGCCCGACCTCGAGCTCCCGATCGAGGACCTCGACCTCTCCGAGCGGCCCCGCAACTGCCTCAAGCGGGCCCAGGTCAACACCGTCGGCGAGCTGCTCCTCAAGACCGAGGACGACCTGCTGGCCATCACCAACTTCGGCCAGAAGTCCCTCGACGAGGTGCTGGTCAAGCTGGACGAGCGGGGCCTGGCCCTGAAGGGTCGGGACTGACATGCCGGCTACGCCCAAGAAGGGCCGTCGCTTCGGCGGCAGCGCCTCCCACCAGAAGGCCATGATGGCCAACCTGGTCGCCTCGCTGGTCGCGGCCGAGGCCATCACCACCACCGAGGCCAAGGCCAAGGCCCTGCGTCCGGTGGCCGAGAAGCTGATCACCAAGGCTCGCAAGGGCGGCCTGCACAACCATCGCCAGGTGGTGTCGGCTCTCGCTGGCGACAAGGAAGCTGCGGCCAAGCTGATGGAGGAGGTCGGCCCCCGCTACGCCGACCGCAACGGTGGCTACACCCGCATCCTCAAGATCGGCCCCCGCCCCGGCGACAACGCCCCCATGGCCCGCATCGAGCTGGTGTAAGGTTTTCGCCCTCACTCGCTTCGGGCGTGGCGGAGGTCTACCAGTTTGGTAGGGTTCGCCCATGGACCTCAACATCAAGGACCTGGAGGATGACGTTGGTCAGCGGCTGCGGGAGCAGGCCGCAGCCGCGGGCCTCTCGGTCCAGCAGTACCTGCGCACCGAGCTCACCCGGCTGGCCGCTCGGCTCTCGCCGGCCGAGCTCGTCCAAGGTTGCGAGCCCATGAGTCGCGAGGAGTTCGAGGCCATCCGTCAGCGGTTGCGCGACATCGACGCCGCCTGAGCGGTGGTGCCCTCGCCCCCACCCAGCCTCGTCGCCGATGCAGGAGGAATCCTCGTGCTCACGGGTGCCCTGCAGGGGGCGGCTCCGGATTCACCCGAGGTCCTGTCGCTCGACTGGGCGATGGTGACGGTCGGGAGGTACCTCGCGGCGCGTCACGAGGGGCGTCCTGAACTGATCGAGGTCGAGATCGGTCTGGCCACATCGGCCGTCCATGAGTGGTTCCCGGTGCGCACGCTCGTCAGCCGAACCCTTGCCCGTGCCGGTGTGGGGGCGGACGATGCGATCGACTCGTGGTCGGCCTTGATCCTCGCGGAGCAGCTGCAGGTCCCCTTGTTCACGGCCTCCGACGAGGTCGCAAGCGACCGGGTGGAGGTCCTTCGCCCCTGGTGACCGCGACGGGGACGCCGGTCGGAGCCGTCGGGTCGTGCGGCGTAGCCTCGGGTGTCCTGTCCGGCTTCTCCTCGTAGGTGATCTCGTTGGCTCGTCGCTCCAGTTCTCGTGGGACCCCGTTGCGGGGGGCCACCGTGGTCATCACCGGGGCCGCGTCGGGGATCGGTCTTGGCCTGGCCACCGAGGCGGCCCGGAAGGGCGCCACCGTCGTGCTCTGGGACCGCGACGGCGCGGCGCTCGATGCCGCCATCGACGCGGTCGACGCGGCCCGGACCGGACCGGCCGAGGCCCCGCTGGCCCAGCTGGTCGATGTCACCGACCGCGACGCGGTGCAGGAGGCGGCGGCCCTGGCCATCGAGCAGACCGGCGGGGTCGACATCCTGGTCAACAACGCCGGGGTGGTCAGCGGCAAGTGGCTCACCGACCTGGACGAGGCCGACGTGCGCCGGACCTTCGAGGTCAACACCCTGGCCCTGTACTGGGTCACCCAGGGCTTCCTCAGCCACATGATGGAACGGGACCGGGGTCGGGTGGTCACCATCGCCTCGGCCTCCGGGCTGATCGGCGTGGCCAAGCTCACCGACTACTCGGCCAGCAAGTGGGCGGCCATCGGCTTCGACGAGTCCCTCCGAGTCGAGCTCCAGGCCCGCAGCAGCCAGGTCGCGACCACGGTGGTCTGCCCGTACTACATCAACACCGGGATGTTCACCGGCGTGAAGAGCCGGGTCGAGGTCCTGCTCCCCATCCTCGAGCCGGACCACGTCGTGGCCAAGACCTGGGCTGCGGTGGAGAAGGGCAAGCAGCGGCTCCACCTTCCGCCGTTGACCGGCACGCTGCCGGTGATGCGCATGCTGCCGGTGCGGGCCTTCGACGCCGCCGCCGGCCTGCTGGGCGTCAACCAGTCCATGGACGAGTTCCGGGGCCGTGCCCGCACCGACACCCCGTCGGCCCCGTCCGAGGTCCCCGCCGACCGCTGACCACCCACCCCGAAGTGGCGACCATACGTGCACCCATGGGTGTCCGTCTGGTCGCCAGTTCGCCGATTGGTCTCTGGGGCGGTGCGGGTCGGCGGGACGAGGGTGAGGGGGCGCCTACGCTGCGCCGGTGACCAGGGTGCGCCGCGCGATCCAGTCCCTGGTGGGACGGCGCCACCCCACCCAGGTCGTGGTCATGGGCTTCCTCACCGTCATCGGGGTCGGCGCCATCCTGCTCTCCCTGCCGGTGGCCTCGGCGGACGGCCAGGGGGTGGGGTGGCGCGAGGCGCTGTTCACCTCCACCTCGGCGGCCACGGTGACCGGCCTGGTCGTCGTCGACACGAGCACGGCCTGGACGCCCTTCGGGCAGGTCGTGATCCTCGCTCTGATCCAGGTGGGCGGGTTCGGGCTGATGGCCGTCTCGTCGGTGATCGCCGTGGTCCTGGCCCGTCGCATCGGGCTGCGCCATCGCATGGCCGCCCAGGCGGAGACCGGCGCCCAGCGCCTGGGGGACCTGAGGTCGGTGGTGCTCGGCGTGGTCCGGTGGAGCGCGGTGGTGGAGGCCATCGCCGCCGTCCTGCTCACCGCCGGCTTCGTCCTCATCCACGACGAGAGCCTGGGGCGGGGCGCGTGGATGGGCCTGTTCCACGCCGTGTCCGCGTTCAACAACGCCGGCTTCGCCCTCCAGACCAACAGCCTGGAGCCCTTCTCCGGCGACCCGTGGATCATCGGGGTGATCAGCGTGGCCATCATCCTGGGCGGCCTCGGGTTCCCCGTGCTCATGGAGCTGCGCCGCCAGGCCCGCGTGCCCAAGAAGTGGTCGGTCCACACCAAGATCACCCTGCTCGCCACGTTCTCTCTGTTCGCGGTGGGAGCGCTCGCCATCCTGGCCCTGGAGTGGACCAACCCCGACACCCTCGGCACCATGCCGATCGGCGACAAGCTCACCGCCTCGTGGTTCCAGGGGGTGACGCCCCGCACCGCCGGCTTCAACAGCCTGGACTACGGCGCCCTCCGGGAGGGGACGTTGCTGGTCACGATCGTGCTCATGTTCATCGGGGCGGCGTCGGGTTCCACCGGTGGCGGCATCAAGGTCACCACCTTCGCGGTGCTCGGCTACGCCATCTGGGCCGAGGTGCGCGGCTCGCGGGAGGTGGAGGCCTTTCGGCGGCGCATCCCGGGCACGACCCAGCGCCAGGCCCTGGCCGTCGCCCTCATCGGGGTGGCTGCGGTGGTCAGCGGGACCCTCGCCCTGGTCACCCTCTCGGGGGTGGACCTCACCTCCGGGCTGTTCGAGGCCACCAGCGCGTTCAGCACGGTCGGCCTGAGCACGGGCGTCACCGACACCCTGGGCGGCCCCTCCGAAGTGGTCCTGGGTCTGCTGATGTTCGCGGGTCGGGCGGGACCGGTCACGTTGGCCGCCGCCCTGGTTCTGCGCGAGCGTGAGCCCCGCTACCGCTATCCGGAGGAGCGTCCGCTCGTTGGCTGATCCACCTGTGTCCCGCCTCCGGCTGCGCGCCGGCGACTCCGCCATCGTCATCGGGCTCGGTCGCTTCGGCTCCGCGGTGGCCACCACCCTCGAAGAGATGGGCCACGAGGTCCTCGGCGTCGACGCGTCCGAGAGCATCGTGGCCGATCACGCCAGCCGGCTCACCCACGTGCTGGAGGCCGACACCACCCGCGTCGAGACGCTGCGCGAGATCGGCGCGGCCGACATGACCGTGGCGGTGGTCGCCATCGGCACCGACATCGAGGCCAGCATCCTCACCACCAGCGCCCTGGTCGACGTGGGGGTGTCCTCCATCTGGGCCAAGGCCCTCACCGCGCCGCACGCCCGCATCCTCGACCGCATCGGGGCCGACCACGTGATCTTCCCCGAGCGCGACATGGGCGACCGGGTCGCCCACCAGGTCACCGGGCGGATGATCGACTGGATCCAGCTCGACGAGGGCTTCGCCCTGGTGGAGACCATGGCGCCAGCCGAGATGGTCGGTCGGTCCCTCGGTGAGAGCGGAGCCCGCCAGCGCCACGGGGTGACCATCGTGTGCATCAAGCCGGTGGGCCAGACGTTCACCTACGCCACTGCGGACACCGTCGTCCGCGAGGGCGACCTCCTCCTGGTCGCGGCCGAGGCCAAGGTGGCCGAGGCCTTCGCCAACCTCCGCTGACGCCGCGGAGTCGAGCTAGGCCAGCGGCGCCCGGTGGATGGCGGCCGTCTTCTCCGGGTTGACTACAGCCCACACCCGCTCGACGCGCCCATCCACCACCGAGCAGGCCAGGGCCAGCAGGGTGCTCCCGTCTTGCTCCTCGACCACCACCCCGGGTTGGCCGTTGACCTCGCGGGGGGTGACCGACACCCCCTCGCGCATGTGGCGGCTGGTCAGGTTCACGAGGAGGCGGGCGACGCGGTGGGGGCCCACGACGGGTCGGCGGGTCGCGTGGTGGTCCGGCCCGCCGTCGCTGAGGTGGACCACGTCAGGAGCGAGCAGGGCCATGACCCCGTCGATGTCGCCGACGGCCACCGCGCCCAGGAAGGCCTCGGTCACCTCCCACGCCTCGGCGTCGGTGGGCGAGAAGCGGGGTCGACCTCGCGCACCCGCTGACGGGCTCGCGACGCGACCTGGCGGCAGGCCTCTGGTGACCGGTCGACCACCCCGGCGGCCGCCGTGGTCGCGCCTGCGCCCGGGCGTTCGTGGGGAGGTGGCGCTGTCCGTCGGCGACGTTGATCGCCACGAGGGCGAGGGTTGATGGTTGTCGATCCCGAGCAGGACCCGCACCTCCCCGCGCCCTCGGCCTGATCCGCCGGACCGCTGGCGCCCGGCGGCCGGCGCGTGGCGTTGTGGGTAGCGTCGGGCGCCGTGACCCTCTTCGATCTGGCCGAGGCGGATGTCCCGGTCGGCCCCACCCGACGCCTGCGGCTGACCGTGGCCTACGACGGCACCGACTTCCACGGCTTCGCGCCCAACGTCGGCGTCCGCACCGTGGGGGGCACCCTGGCGGAGGCCCTCAGCCGGCACCTCGGCGCCGCCGTCGAGCTGACCTGCGCGGGCCGGACCGATCGCGGGGTGCACGCCCAGGGCCAGGTCGTCACCGTCGACGTGCCCGCCGACCGGGTCCCCTCCCCGGACGAGGTGACCGGCGTGGTCCGCGCCGTCAACCGCATGTGCGGCCCCGAGGTGGCGGTGCGGGACCCGGCCCTGGTCGAGGACTCCTTCGACGCCCGGTTCTCGGCCACCGCCCGCCGCTACCGCTACCTCGTCTGGAACCACCCCGAGCCCGACCCCTTCACGGCCCGGTCCGCGTGGCACGTGGCCCGCCCCCTGTCGCTGCCGTCCCTTCGGCTGGCCTGCGATCCGATCATCGGTGAGCACGACTTCTCCACCTTCTGTCGTCGTCCCAAGGCCCGCGATGGTGAGGAGGTGAGCCTGGTGCGCCGGATCACCGACGCGGCGTGGCACGACGACGGCGGTGGCCGGCTCCGCTTCGAGGTCGAGGCCTCCGCGTTCTGCCACCAGATGGTCCGAGCCGTGGTCGGCACCATGGTCGCCGTGGGCCTGGGGAAGATGACCGCCGGCGACGTCCGCCCCGCCCTCGATGCTCGGGACCGTTCACGGGCCGGTGACCTGGCTCCCCCTCACGGTCTCACCCTCTGGACCGTCCGCTACGACGGCTGGGCCTCGGTCCTCGACTCCTGACCCTTCTCGCGACGATTCCTACACACAGGTGTGTCGGAACCGTCGCGAGAACGGTTGTCGCGGGAGGTCAGGCGTCGGGGAGGGCCTGCTGGAGCGCGGCGGCAGCGTCGGCCAGGTCGGAGGACGCGTCGAGCGTGCCATCCCCCACCGGCGTCGGCCCAGGTTGATGGGGCTGGCCCCCGGCCCGTAGAGTCCTCCGTCGGCCCAATCGGCCCTTTGTCGGCGCGACCCGCCGTGAGGCCTGGCCTGCGATCGTACGTCCCCCGGCTCCGGCCGGACCCGGAAGGACAGCTGTGCCCACCTACTCGCCGAAAGCCAGTGAGATCCAGCGTCGCTGGTACATCGTCGACGCCGAGGGCCTCGTCCTCGGCCGCATGTCCACCGAGGTGGCCCGCATCCTGCGGGGCAAGCACAAGGCCACCTTCACCCCCCACCTCGACACCGGGGACCACGTGATCATCATCAACGCCGAGAAGGTGGTGCTGACCGCGGGCAAGGCCGACCACAAGTTGGTCTACGACCACTCCGGGTACCCCGGCGGCATCCACGAGCAGACCTACGGCGAGGCGCTGGCCCGCAAGCCGGCCGATGCCGTCCGTCGCACCATCCGGGGCATGCTCCCCAAGACCCGCCTGGGGGCGCAGCAGCTCACCAAGCTCAAGGTGTACGCCGGGCCCACCCACCCGCACGCCGCCCAGATGCCCGAGCCGCTCGTCCTCGACGGCGCCCAGGCCCGCACCGCGTAGGAGACTGTCGCCGTGAACCCCCTCGTCCAGACCACCGGCCGCCGCAAGCGCGCCATCGCCCGGGTCCGCTTCCGTCCCGGCGACGGGAAGATCACCGTCAACGGCCGCACGGTCGAGGACTACTTCCCCAACGACACCCACCGCATGATCCTCACCGAGCCCCTTCGGGTGGCCGAGGCCGAGGACCGCTACGACATCGACGCCACCATGGACGGCGGCGGCCCCACCGGCCAGGCCGGCGCCCTGCGCCTGGGCATCGCCCGGGCCCTGATCGAGTTGGACGGCGAGAGTCGCCCCGCCCTGAAGGCGGCCGGCTTCCTCACGCGCGACGCCCGTGAGAAGGAGTCCAAGAAGTACGGCCTGAAGAAGGCCCGCAAGGCTCCGCAGTACTCGAAGCGATAGTTTCGCCTCGCTCACGGTCATGGCGCGGCACCCCGCTCCTCGGCTGGCACGCCGGCAGGTCGGCTTGGTGGGGCGTCGATGACGCTGCGGTTCGGCACCGATGGCGTGCGGGGCGCGGCCAACACCGAGCTCACCCCCGAGCTGGCCATGGCGCTGGGCCGGGCCGCGGCCCGGACCCTGGGTTCGGGCCCGTGGCTGGTCGGGCGCGACACCCGCGTGTCCGGACCGCTCCTCCATGCGTCCTTCGCCTCCGGGCTGGCCTCGGAGGGAGCCGACACCGTCGACCTCGGCGTCATCCCCACCCCGGGAGTCGCTCACCTGTGCGCGGCCGACCAGGTCCCCGGAGCGATGATCTCGGCCTCCCACAACCCCTTCGCCGACAACGGCATCAAGCTGTTCCAGACCGGTGGCCTCAAGCTCGACGACGCCCGCCAGGACGAGGTCGAGGCCGCCCTGGAGTCCATCGAGGCCGAGGGCATCCCCGGCTCCGACCAGCGGCCCGGTGGCCAGCTGGTGGGCGCCCTGCGCAGCGCCCCTGATGCCTGGGAGCGCTACGCCACCCACCTGGAGGACGGGGTCCTGGAGGGGCGCCGGCTGTCGGGCCTCCGGATCGTGATCGACTGCGCCCACGGCGCCTCCTCCTCCGCCGCCCCCCGGGTGCTGGCCCGCCTGGGAGCCACCGTCACCGTGCTCCACGCCGACCCCGACGGCACCAACATCAACGACCGCTGCGGCTCGAACCACCCCGAGGTGCTCCAGGCCGCCGTTGCGGCCCGCGGCGCCGATGCCGGCCTGGCCTTCGACGGCGACGCTGACCGGGTGGTGATGGTCGACGCCGACGGTGAGCTGGTCGACGGTGACCAGCTGATCGCCCTGCTCGCCCTCGACCTCCGTGACCAGGGCCTGCTGCGCGACGACGCGGTGGTGGTCACGGTGATGACCAACCTGGGCTTCCGCCAGGCCATGGGGAGCCACGGCATCGAGGTGGTCGACACGCCAGTGGGCGACCGCCACGTGCTGGCCGCCCTGGAGGAGCGCAACCTCTCGCTCGGCGGTGAGCAGTCGGGCCACGTGATCCTCCGGGACCGCACTACCACCGGCGATGGCCTCTTGACCGGCGTATCGGTCCTCGACGTCATGGTCCGCACCGACCGCACCCTCGCGGAGCTGGCCGGGGTCATGGCCCGCCTGCCCCAGGTGCTGGTCAACGTGGCCGTCGAGCGCTCCCCGGACCTGATGGATCGCCTGGCGCCCGACATCGCCCAGGCCGAGATCGCTCTGGCCGGGCGGGGTCGGGTGCTGGTGCGGCCCAGCGGCACCGAGCCGTTGGTGCGGGTCATGGTCGAGGCCCCCACCGAGGCCGAGGCGCGCCAGGTCGCCGAGGATCTGGCCGCCCGCATCTCGGGCTGAGAGGCCGAGCGGATGGGCGCGACCAGGACGAGGTGGCGCGGGACCCTCCCGTCCCCGGCCGGACCCGGGGAGGGGGCCCCGGCGCGCCGGGAGCCGACTGATCCGGGTCACCAGTAGGATCGCCCTCCGCCTCGACCACCTTCTCGGGAGACCCCATGTGCGGCATCATCGCCGTCGCCCGCCGGCCGGGCGATCGGCCCCCTCCGGATGCGGAGCCTCTCCTGGCCCTGGTGGAGGAGGCCGCCGGCCTGGTGGCGGGTGCGCCGGCGGCGCCCGACCTGCACAGGGCCCTGGACGAGGCCGCCGAGCGGCTTCGCCAGGCCGACCAGCAGCTGCGGGGGACCGCCGGGGTACGGGCTCTGCTCGCCGATGCCGCCTTGGTCGCCGGGGTGGAGGCCCACCTGGAGGTGGTGGGCGAGGCCCTGGCCGCCCTCGACGATCAGCTGGAGTCCCTCCTCGTCGACCGACCCACGGCCGTGCAGGAGGCGGTGAACGCCGCTCTGGTCGGCGTGCGCGACGGTGCGTGGGCCATCGGCCGGGATCGGCTGCGCACGGCCCGGGCCGTGGCCGGTCTGGCCGGGCCCGGAGCCGACCGCACCACGATCGAGGCCATGACCTCCGTCCAGCTGGCCCTGTCGGCGCTGGACCGCCTCGAGGTCCGAGGCCGCGACTCCGCCGGGCTCACCCTGCTGGTGCGAGGCCACGACCTCGACGTCGACGGTGCGGCCATGGCCGCGGTGCTGGCCGAACGGGGTGCCGACCCTGCTTTCGGATCCGGGTCGGTCCGGGTGGCCGACGGCTGCCTCTCCTTCGTCTACAAGGCCGCGGCCGAGATCGGCGAGCTGGGCGACAACACCGCCGGTCTCCGAGCCGCCATCACCGCCGACGAGCTCCTCCACCGGGCCCTGGTCGCGCCGTCGGCCGAGGTCGTGGTGCTGGGCCACACCCGCTGGGCCAGCGTCGGCATCATCTCCCAGGCCAACGCCCACCCGGTCAACAGCGACGAGGACGTGGCCACCGGTGACGCCCCCTACGTCACCGCCGCCCTCAACGGCGACATCGACAACTTCGCCGACCTCCGGGCCCGCGCCGGGCTGTCCTACGCATCGGAGATCACCACCGACGCCAAGGTCATCCCCGCCCTGGTGGCCCGGACGGCGGCCGGCTCGGATGACCCCAACGACGCCTTCCGCCGCACCGTCGCCACCTTCGACGGGTCCGTGGCCATCGGGGCCTCGGTGTCGTCGCACCCCGGAGACCTCCTGCTCGCCCTCCGGGGCAGCGGCCAGGCCCTCTACGTCGGCCTTGCTCCCGACCTCTACCTCGTCGCCTCCGAGCCCTACGGGCTGGTCGAGGAGTGCGACACCTACCTCCGCATGGACGGCGAGACGCCCGCCGACGATGCCGACCCCACCGGCAGCCGGGGCCAGGTCGTGGCCCTGCGCTCCGAGAACGCGGGCACGGTGGAGGGGATCCGGCGCCTGTCCTACTCCGGTGTCGAGCTGGCGGTCGCCGACGATGAGCTGGCCCGGGCCGAGGTCACGACCCGCGACATCGACCGCGGCGACCACCCGCACTTCCTCCTCAAGGAGATCTCCGAGTCCCCGTCCTCGTTCCGCAAGACCCTCCTGGGCAAGATCGTGTCGGTCGACGACCGGCTGGTGCCCCGCCTCGGCCCCGAGACCCTCCCCGAGGCCACCCGCGCCGGGCTGGCCGACGGCACCATCACCCGAGTCCTGGCCATCGGCCAGGGGACCGCGGCGGTGGCCGGGCAGGCCCTGGCCTCCACCCTCACCAACCTCACCGCCGGGAGCGACGTCCGGGTCGACGCCCGCCTGGCCACCGAGCTCAGCGGCTTCTCGCTCCAGGCCGACATGGCCGACACCCTGATCGTGGCGGTGAGCCAGAGCGGCACGACCACCGACACCAACCGCACCGTCGACCTGGCCCGCTCGCGGGGCGCGACCGTCATCAGCATCGTCAACCGTCGAGGCAGCGACCTCACCGACCGCTCCGACGGCGTGCTCTACACCTCCGACGGACGCGACGTGGAGATGAGCGTGGCGTCCACCAAGGCCTTCTACGCCCAGGTCGCGGCGGGTGTCGTGCTGGCCACGGCCATCGCCGCTGAGGTGGTCGACGGAGACGCGGCCGCGGCCGAGCGGTCCCGCCTGCTGGAAGCGCTGCGCGCGCTGCCCGAGGCCATGGAGGAGGTCCTGGCCACCCGGCCCGCCATCGCCGCCGCGGCCCAGGCGGTGGCCCCGTCCAAGCGGTACTGGGCCATCGTCGGCTCCGGCGCTGACCGGATCGCGGCTCAGGAGCTGCGGATCAAGCTGTCCGAGCTCTGCTACAAGGCCATCGCCTGCGACGCCACCGAGGACAAGAAGCACATCGACCTCTCCTCGGAGCCCCTCATCATCGTGTGCGCCGCCGGCCTGCAGGGGTCCAACGCCGACGACGTGGCCAAGGAGGTGGCGATCTACCGGGCCCACAAGGCCTCCCCCGTGGTGATCGCGGCGGAGGGCGACGAGCGCTTCTCCGCCGCCCTCCGAGTGCTCACCGTGCCGGCCGTCGACCCGTCGCTCGCCTTCGTCCTGGCCACGGTCGTCGGCCACCTGTTCGGCTACGAGGCCGCCCTGGCCATCGACGCCTCGGCCTTGCCGCTGCGGGAGGCGCGGGCCGCCATCGAGCGTCGGGTGGCCGGCGTCGACGTCCCCGACGGCAACCTGCTGCTGGCCGACCTCCGCACCGACTTCACCCCGCTGACCGCCCGCTTCCACGAGGGCGTGCGCAGCGGGGGCTACGACGGCACCCTGGAAGCCGGCACCGCGGTCAGGCTGTCGTCGCTCATGCGCTACGCCACCGGGATCGTGCCCCTGGAGGCCTACGAGGTCGAGCATGGGCGGGCCGGATCCCCGGTGGCCCTGGTGGAGGACCTCACCAGCGCCCTCACCTCCGGCATCGAGGAGCTGACCCGCCCCGTCGACGCCATCAAGCACCAGGCCAAGACCGTCACCGTCGGCATCTCCCGCAGCGACGAGGGCCTGTTGCAGCTCCCGCTGGTGGCCGCCACCCTCGAGGCCGGGGCTCCGAGGGATCGGGTCAGCTACCGGGCCCTGCGCACCCTGGCCGGCCTCGACCCGGCGATCGAGGAGGTCATCGGCTTCACCCGCTACGCCATCGAGGGTCGGATCGACACCCACGAGGCCACCGTCCAGGTGGTCGATCGGGGCGGCATCTCCCGCGACATCCCGCTCCGCACCGAGCGCAACCCGGTGCTCCGGGGCACGAAGCACCGGGTGGCCACCGAGCGGGAGGTCACCGTGGCCGTGGGCCGCAGCGACGGGCGGACCATCGTGATCGTGCCCGAGGCCCGGGGCACGGTGTGCACCGGGCTCACCCTGCTGCACTGCCGGTTCGCCGACAAGCTGCCCGCGGCCCGGGCTCGCTCGGTGCTCGAGCAGTACCGCACCCGTCTCTCCGCCCTCACCGACGCCGTGACCGAGACCGAGCCGACCTTCCGCGACGACCTGCTGGGCGAGATCCCGATCGTCGAGCTGCTCACCTCGCCGGTCTACGTGCTGGCCGAGCACTGGCGCTCGGCCGCGACCTGATCGACCCCCCGAGCGTGACCGTGCCCATTAGGACCTGCGCGGATAGGGCCGGGTCGCGGCGGAGGCTTCTCCTCGGCCGCGCCTCGGAGAGGGCCCGTGCTTCTGGGTCGCCGCGCCGATCGGCTGGGCTCCGTAGCCGCCGGTCGCCCCACCGTTCCCGCGACGGGTCCGACCGCGG
>JBBSME010000045.1:0-20895 GCA_038233335.1 Acidimicrobiales bacterium
ATGACCGGGATGCGCCGCAACGAGGTGCTCGGCCTCCAATGGCCCGACATCGACTTCACCAAGAAGCGCCTGCACCTCAACCGTGGGCTCGTCGCCGTCGGCTACGAGGTCCACCAGACACGTGGCAAGACCAAGACCGCACGGCGGACCATCGCCCTCGACGTTCACCCACCCTTGCCGTCCTCGCCGGCTGGCGGGCGCACCAGCCCGCCGAGTTCGCCGCGGTCGGGATCACCAACGACGAGGGGTGGGTCTTCACCAACGGGGACGGCCAGCCCGTGCATCCCCACGCGGTCTACGAGGCGTTCCGCCGCATCGTCCACAACGCCGACATCCCCACGATCCGCTATCACGATCTCCGGCACACGCACGGCAGCCTGCTCATCCGCGACGGGATCCCGGTGAAGGTCGTCAGCGAACGGCTCGGCCACGCCAACATCGCGTTCACGATGCAGACCTACCAGCACCTGCTGCCCGGCATGCAGGCCGACGCCGCCCGAGCCACCGAGCGGCTCGGCAAGCCCACTCCCCCGCCCGAAACTGACACGGGGGAACATCGGGGGAACCGCCGGAGGAAGAGCGCCTGAACCGGGGGAACACCTCTACAACGACGAAGGCCCAGGTCCCTGACCTGGGCCTTCACGTCGCAAATGGTGGCGGGGGCAGGATTTGAACCTGCGACCTTCGGGTTATGAGCCCGACGAGCTACCAGACTGCTCCACCCCGCGGCGGACTGGTGACTGTACCGACCCTCGCCCGGTCGTGCCAACCGGTTCGCCCCGATCCGGCGGCGCCGACCTCCAGGCCCACAGGGCCAGGCCCACCAGGACGACCGCCCAAGCCAGCTGCAGGACGGCCGGGCCGTCGCCGTCGTCCCGGTTGTCGGGCAGGGTCCGGCGCCATGCCCCGACGACCGGGTTGGCCCAGCGGCCGACATCGATGATCAGGGCCCAACCGGCGAAGGCCTCCTGCCAGAGCAGCGTGGCCCACAGGGCCATCCCGGCCACGCCGAGGACGGCGACTGCGATCAGGGCCCGGCGGCCCATGCGGTCCACCCACCACGCGGTGGCCAGCACCGCGCAGGGGATGATCACCACCACCTGGCGCCCCGGCCACCACACCCCGTGCATGGTCAGGGCCACGAAGGTGGCGTTGAGCCACCCGGCCAGCAACGGCAGGGCGAGGACACCCCACCCGTCCGGACGGCGGCGGGCCATGGCCGCCAGCGCGGCCACCGCCACCAGGATCACCGGCCCCCAGGCGGCCAGGCCGTAGTCCCGGTCGACCAGCAGGCCGATCAACCGCTGGGACCGACCGAGGTAGTCGGCGTCGGTGCCCACCACGTCGAGCTCGCCGCCGACGAAGTGGTCGCCGGCCGCATAGACCGTCCAACCGCCGTACCAGACCCGGTGGAGCGCCAAGTAGGCGATCCCTGCCGCAGCCAGGGCGACCGCGGGGGCGGCCAGGCGACGAACGACGAGGCGGAGATCGCCAGCCGGCGGCCCGCCGTCGACGTCGATCCGTGACCGTTCTTGGTACCCGTGACCGAAGGAACCAGGGACTTCTGTACCAAGAACGGCGTCCGGGGGCCCCGACCCTCCGACCACGCCAGACGGCTCGGGGGCGATCTCCCGGGCGCCCGGGCCCGCCAGCCGCCAGGCCAGGACGACGGCCAGGGCCAGGGCGACCGGCGCGTACTTCACCCCCAGCCACGGCAGGGCCACGATCATGACCACGGCGAGGGCCACTCCCCCGCGACGCAGACGGCCGGTGAGGGCGGCCACGGCCAGGGTGACAGCCAGGGCCGCAGGCAGCTCCGGGTAGACCTGCGTGGCATAGGCAGCCAATGGCGGCGACAGGCCGAAGGCGGCGACCACTACGCCGGCCACCAGCGGTCGCACCCCGAAGCGCCGGACCGCGACCCACACCATCAGCCCCGCCAGCACACCTCCGAGCGCGGCCAGGAAGACCTTGGCTCCGGACGCCCCGCCCACCGCGACCGGGACGGCCAGCAGGACCGGGAACAACGGGTCGTGGGGCGACAGCTCGCTCCCGTCGGCGAACGGCTCGGTCTGGGTCGGCAGCAGGTTCTCGTGGAAGTCGCGCCACCGCTCCTCGGCCAGCTCGTCGGAGATGTCGAGGGAGCGGTCCTCGGCCAGCGAGATGGCCGTCAGCAGGTACTGCGGCTCGTCCGCGGTGGTCCGGGCGCCGTAGGTGGCCCGCGCCGGCACCCCGAGCGCGCCCCATGCCGCAACCACCGTGGCGACGACCAGGATCACGGTCCGGAGGCTCGGCCTCGACCACCCGCCGGCCGCCGGCGCCTCACCGTCGTTCACCACCCGGCCATCCTCGCACCGTGCCGGAGCGACGACGGGGTCCCGGCCCCGCGGGGAGGCGAACGTCGGCGACACGTCCCGGAAGGTATGGCTCGTCCCCACCGTGTGTAAAGTGCGCCTTACATGACGACCTCTTCCTTCCCCCCACGTCCTGTCGGCTCGGCCGCCCCCGTCGTGCTCGTGCTCCCCGCCTTCGACGAGGAGGCCACCGTGGCTGATGTCGTGCGCCGGGCCCCGGCCCAGGTCCTGGGCCACCCCGTCGAGGTCGTCGTGGTCGACGATGGCTCCACCGACGCCACCGCCACCCGAGCCGCAGAGGCCGGCGCCCACGTCGAGCGCCAGGGCCGGAACCGGGGACTGGGTGCGGCCGTGCGCCACGGGTTCGCCACCGCCGTCAGCCTCGACCCCGCGGCGGTGGCCTTCTGCGACGCCGACGGCGAGTACGCGCCCGAGGAGCTGGAGCACCTGGTCGGTCCCATCCTGGCCGGCACCGCCGACTACGTGATCGGCTCTCGCTTCAGCACGGGCCCTCGGCACATGCGGCCCCACCGCCACCTCGGCAACCGGGCTCTGACGATCGGCCTGCGGGCCCTGGCCCGGATGCCGCTCACCGATGGCCAGAGCGGCTACCGGGCCCTCTCCCCTGCGGCGGCCGCGTCGGCCGAGATCATCCACGACTACAACTACGCCCAGGTGCTCACCCTCGACCTCGTGGCCAAGGGCTTCCGCTACACCGAGGTGCCGATCTCCTACCGGTTCCGCGAGCAGGGCACGTCGTTCATCCGGCTGCCCACCTACCTGCGCCGGGTCGGCCCCGCGGTGCGGGCCCAGCTCCGGGCCCAGCCCATCGACCGCCCCCAGCGCATCGAGGCCCCCGCCACTCCCCTCCCGTCCTAGCTGGGCCGCCTGACAACACGGCCGCGAACCGGCGGCAGATCTGGACGGTCTTGCGCGACTGCGCCGTAGGTTCGGGAGAGCGACATCGAGGACGCGTACCGGCGGCACTTGTCAGCGGTCTTGCTCGACAGGCGCCGCCGGTTCGAGCTCACACGCGGCGGCGGGGGTCAGTCCTCGACGACGTGGGTGCGGAAGCTGTCGAGGGACTCGGACCAGGCGGCCGCATCCCAGTGGTCACCGGGGGCGGCCGGGCCCAGGGCAGACGCCGCGGCCCAGCCCATGGCCAGGGCGTGGTGGGTGTTGTCGGGCACGAACAGGCCCTGCCGGCCCAGGGTGACGATCCGGGGCTGCTCGGCCAGCCAGGTCTCGACCCGGGCCAGGTCCCAGGCGAAGCCCGTTCGGTAGAGCGGGTAGACGCGGGGCAGCCGGCGGACCTCGGTGGCGACCGGCGACGCGTCGGGCAGGCCCAGGCGGGCCAGCGACTCGGCCACCTGCGCACCAAGGTCGTCGGGACTGGCGGTCCAGGTCGTGTCGCCCACCGTGCAGGGGATCTCGGCGCAGAGCACGGTCACGTCGTGGGGGTCGGTCGGGTCGTCGCGGTAGTTCTTGGGCTCGCTGAGGCGGGCCAGGGGGACGTCGAGGTCGGGGAAGTAGTGAGCGTCGAACTCCGTCCACCGGGGACGGTCGAGCACCAGGTAGGCCAGCACCAGGCCGCGGTGGCGCAGTCCGTTGGCGGCCAGGGCCACGTCGATCGGCGGCGCCGGGTCGAACGCACGGGCCAACACCGGCAGCGGCAACGTCGACAGCACGCGATCCACCGCCAGGCGGGTGCCATCGGCAGCCTCGACCCGCACCTGGTCGGAGCCGGGCGCGACCGCCGTCACCCGCGCCCCCAGCCGTATGGACGCCCCCGCTTCCCCCGCAGCCTCAGCCAGCACCTCGCTGATCCGGCCGAAGCCGCCCCGCGGGTACAGGAACGACCGACCGCGCGGATCACCCCGGCGCACCAGGCGACGGGCGATGTCGGCCGGCCCGGCGGCGCTCACCCGGCGGCGGGCCAGGTCCCCGGCCAGCTCGGTGGGCGGGACGCCCCAGATCTTGCGGATGTAGGGGTCGTAGAAGGCGGACGTCACCGTCGGGCCCAGCCCGGCGCCCACCACGTCGGCGAACGAGTCGCCCCGGGCCCGCCGGAACGGCGACGTGACGGCATCGAGCGCGGCCCCGGCTGCGACCCTGGGCGGGAGCCCGGTGAGCAGGTCTCCGGTGCGCAGGGGGAAGCCCAGCCACCGGCCGGCGAGGTTGATGCGACCGTGCCGAGGGCGCTCCTGGAGATCGTCGCCCAGCAGCTCGCGGAGGGCGGCCAGGACGGGCGGGGTCGTCGACGGGTGGAGGCGGTGGCTGCCCAGGTCCACCCGCAGACCGGCCACGGTCGGGCTGGCAGCCATGCCCCCCACGTGATCGGCCGCCTCCAGCAGGGTGACCCCGTGGCCGGCCCGGGCCGCCCGCCAGGCCGTGGCCAGCCCGGCCGGACCGGCCCCCAGCACCGCGATCGTCGTCACTGGTCCGCGAGGACGATCGACGGGGGTCGGCGGACCGGCAGGAGCACGGGCCGACGATAGGTGCCGCCACCACCGGCCCCGATCTCGGGGCCGGACGAGGCGGACGGTTCCGCCGGCCCATCCCCTGCGGCCTGGCCTCGACCCCGGCGGCCGCATCGGGTCCCGTCGTGGGGCCGAGCGGGTCCAGGGGTCTGGGCGTGGTCCGAGCGAGCGGCTCGGCGCCACGCCGACGAGCGCAGGTCGGTCAGGTGGGGATCCAGAGGATCGAGGCTTCGGGGCCGCCGAGGTTGGCGATCAGCAGCTGGCCGGTCAGCCCGTTCCCCTCGACCGCCAGGGCCCGGCCCTCCAGGGGCGACTCGGCGGCCGTGACGGTGTAGCCCTCGGGCGGCAGCGCCCCCTCGTAGAAGGTGGCCACCGCGTCGAGCGGCAGGTCGACCTCGAGGCCAACGGCGCCGTCGGTCGCTCCCTCTGGCCGCGGGAGCTGCTCAGGCACGTTGCCCGGGATGCCGCTTCCGCCGGGGACGAGCCCCTCGCCGAGACCGCCGAGCGGGTCGTCGGTGGTCGCCGAGGCATCGGGATCGGTGGTCGGGGACGATGGGTCGGTGGGCACCGACGGCAGGGTCAGCTCGGTGCCGGGCGCACCGGGCACGGTGGTGGCAACCGGTGAGGTGGGGGTGGACGGGGTGGCGGTGCCGCCGCCGTCACGGGTGACGAGGAAGACGCCCACCCCGGTGGCCAGCAAGGCCACGACCACGATGGCGGCCAGGGCAGCCACCGCTCCGCCCGACATCCCACCCGTCTCGGCCGGACCCGGCGGCGGCGAGGGCGGCCCGGCCGACGCCGGCGTCACCGGGGGTGGGGGCGACGAGGCGTGGTGCTCCGGTGAGGGTCCAGCGCCGCCGGGCGGTTGGCCGGCGGCCGGGCGGTCGGCCGCGGCCGGCGCCTCGTTCGGGGCCGCAGGAGGAGAAGCGGGAAGGGTGTCGTCGTCCGATGGGCGGGCCGCGGGCGGGGTGCCTCCGCCCGGGCGGCGCCCGCTCGCCCCTGGTCGGCCCCAGGGCGCGGCGGAGGGGGTCTCGTCGTCAGCCATGGGACCTCGGCGCGGACCGGTGTCGCACGGGTGGCCCGACAGCGCCGGGTGCCCGGGAGGAGGCGACGGTGGCGTTCATCCCTCTTCGATGGAGATGGTGTACGAGCCGGCCGAGCTGGCGAAGCCCGACACCATGACGCTGAAGGCCCGGGGGCCGTCCACGCTCGCCACCTCCTGCTCGCCGACGAACCCGTCATCGAAGTCGGTTCCGTCGCCGCTGAGGATCACGTCGAAGTCCGGATCCGGGGTGACGGTGATGATCGCGCTCGTCCCGGCGGGGACGAAGACGTCGTGCGAGATGGCGTTGGTGCCGTCGTAGGTGCCCCCCGAGCTGGACCCACCGTCGATGGTCGGGGCCTGGCCGGCGCTCGACTCCGTCGTGGTGGTGGCCTCCTCCGTGGTGGTGGTCGTGGTGGTCGTCGTGGGCTCCTCCGTGGTGGTGGTCGTGGCCTCCTCGGTGGTGGTGGCCTCCTCCCCGCGCTCCTCGGTGGTGGTCGCCGACGCGGTGTCGTCGTCCCCGCCCCGGGTGACCAACACGATGCCGATCCCGGCGGCGATGACCGCCACGACCACGATGGCGGCGATGGCCACGATGGCCCCGGTGGACATCCCCGAGCCCCCGGCTGGGGGTGGGCCGCCCGGAGGTGGGCCTCCCGGTCCGCCGTAGCCCCCGCCGTACCCACCGGTCGGTGGCCCGTACCCGCCCCCGGCCGCCGGCGGGTAGGCGCCGGGAGGGGGCGTGGCCCCCGGCGGCGGGGCGTAGCTGCCCGGGGGGTAGGAGGCGGGCGGGATGGCCTGGGTGGGTTCCGATGATCCGGGCGACGGGGGCGGGTTGGTCATGACGTCCTCGGTGCTGGGGGCGGGGCCGGTGCGCGCCCGTCGGGGTGAAGCATGGCACCGGGACCCCTGTGATGCCGTCCTGCGGGGAGGGGGACCACTCCCCGGTGGGGCCCTCCCCGGCCTCCGCTCAGGTGGTGGGGGAAGGGCGCATCGCCGCGGGGAGCGGCCGGGCGTGGACCACGCTGAGGAGCTTGGTGGCCCGGGTGAGGGCCACGTAGAGGGAGCGCATGCCCTGCGGCTCCTCGTCGAGGACGGCCGCCGGCTCCACCACGACGGTGGCGTCCAGCTCCAGGCCCTTCACCATGGACACCGGGACGATGGTGACCTGCTGGGAGAGGCCCTGCTGGCTGGCGACCCCGTGCTCCACGCCGGCCTCGCGGAACGCATCACTGAGCTCGTCGGTGAGCGAGGCCGGGCAGACCACCGCCAGGTTCCCGGTGCCCACCTCGCCCAGCTCGGCCGCGGTCACCTCGGCCACCCGGGGTCCCAGCGCCTCGACCGGATCCACCTCGACGATGCGGGGCCGGCGGCCGTCCTGGCGCACCGACTGGGGCGGTGTGATCTCGGGCGCGGCCTCGGCCAGCACCCGCGCCGCCAGCTCCATGTTCGGACGGGGGATGCGGTAGCCGACGGTGAGCTCGGCGTGTCGGGGCGGTCGCCGGACGGGGAGGAGGTCGAGCACCTCGTCCCACGAGGCGTGGGCCCAGGCCCCGGTGGACTGGGCGATGTCACCCACCACGGTCATCGACCCGTTGAGCGAGCGCCGGGTCAGCATGCGCAGCTGCATGGGCGAGAGGTCCTGGGCCTCGTCCACGATGATGTGGCCGTAGGTGCGGAGCTCGTCGGACGCGCCGCCCTTGCGGGCCCTGGGAGTGGCCCCCAGCAGAGCGCGGGCCTCGTCGAGGAGGGGCACGTCGTCGATGGTCCAGGTGACCTCGTTGACCGAATCGGACCGCGGTCGGACCAGCGAGGCGACCTCCTCGGCCGATAGGCGGCGCCGACCGGCCAGGTCGAGCAGGGCGTGGGAGCCGTACAGGTCGTGGAGCAGCTGGGCCGGGGTCAGCACCGGCCACATCCACTCCAGGGCCTCGCGCACCTCGCGGCGGAGGCGGACCCGGCTGCGGACCTCGCCCGGGTCGAGAGGAGTGCGACTGCTGTCGGCCAGGGCCTCGTACAGCCCGGCCTCGACGAAGCGCCGGCCGCCGTTGTGGTGGCGTCCCCGCCGGCGGGCGTCGGCCACGATCTGCTCGGACTGCTCGACGCTGACCCGCAGTCGGGTGAGGCCGTAGGGCACCACCAGCTCGCGCCGCAGCCGTCGCTTCCGGTCCCGCACCGCTCGGGCCAGCACCTTCACCATGCGGGCATCGCCCTTGACCCGGGCCGGCAGCGGTGCGTCGCGGCCCCGGACGCTCACGGTGTCGACCAGGTCGGCCAGCACCGCCAGCTGCACGCCGGCCTCGCCCAGGGAGGGGAGGACCTGCTCGATGTAGCCCAGGAACAGCCGGTTGGGTCCGACCACCAGGACCCCCTGGTCCTCCAGCGGGAACCGGTGGGTGTACAGCAGGTACGCCGCCCGGTGCAGGGCCACGACGGTCTTCCCCGTCCCCGGGCCGCCCTGGACCACCAGGACTCCCGGCATCGGCGCCCGGATGATCTCGTCCTGCTCGCCCTGGATGGTGGCGACGATGTCGCCCAGCCGACCCGAGCGGGCCGTCTCCAGGGCGGCGATGAGGGCGCCGTGGCCCGAGATGCCGTCGTCTCGGCCCAGGCCGAGAGCCCGGTCGCCGAACAACTCGTCCTCGATCCCGAGGACCTGGTGGCCCCGGGTGGCGAAGTGGCGGCGACGGGCCAGACCCATCGGGGAGCGCCCGGTGGCCCGGTAGAAGGGCTCGGCCACCGGGGCCCGCCAGTCCACCACGATCACTTCCTGGTTGGCGTCGGAGACGGCCACCCGACCGATGTAGAAGGCGTCGCCACCGGGCTCGGCGGTGGGCGGAGGCGCCACCGTCCCCGAGCCGTAGCCGTTGGCCGACGGGCCGTGGCCGTTGGTGGACGGGTCGGGCGCGACCTCGGCCGCGGTCTCCGGGTCAGGCTCGGTGTCGATGCGACCGAAGCACAGGGTGGCGTCGCCCAGATGCAGCTGGCCCAGGCGCTGGGCGATGCTGTCGACGATCACCTCGCGCTCGAAGCGGGCCTGCTCGGTGCCGCCCCGGCCGACCTCGACCATGGACTGCAGGCTGCTCGCCCTCTCCCGCGCCGCGGCCAGGCACTCGTAGGCGAAGTCGATGTAGGCCTGTTCGGCCTCGAGCTCCGGGTGCAGGATCGTTCCCCAGGTGCGTCGCGGTGCTGCGCCAACGGCACAGGCAAGGGCAGAACAGCCTAGTTCCGGACCGAACGAACCGCGCCCCGGCCACGATCGGATGACGGCTCCACCTCACCGGTACCCTCGCCGCCGTGCCTGTCCCCTCCGACGCCCCGTTCCTGCGTGCCTGCCGGGGCGAGCCCGGACCCACCGTCCCGGTGTGGTTCATGCGCCAGGCCGGCCGGTCGCTGCCGGAGTACCGGGCCATCCGGGGCGAGGGCAGCATCCTCGATGCCATCCGGATCCCCGACGTGGCCACCGAGATCACCCTGCAGCCGGTGCAGCGCTACGGCGTCGACGCCGCCGTGCTCTACTCCGACATCGTCACCCCGGTGGCCGCCATCGGCTTCGGCGTCGACATCACCCCGGGGGTGGGGCCGGTCGTCGAGCGTCCCTTCGCCTCGGCCGCCGACCTGGAACGACTGCGACCCCTGGAGCCCGAGCTCGATGTCCCCTACGTGCTGGAGACGGTCCAGAACCTGGCCACCGAGCTGGGGGAGGTGCCGCTCATCGGCTTCGCCGGGGCGCCCTTCACCGTGGCCAGCTACCTCGTCGAGGGCGCGCCCACCCGCACCTGGACCAAGACCAAGGCGATGATGCACACCGACCCCGGCCTGTGGCACGCCCTGGTCGACCGCCTGGCCGACCAGGCCCTGGCCAGCCTCCGGGCCCAGGTCGGGGCGGGGGCCTCGGCGGTGCAGCTGTTCGACTCCTGGGCCGGCGCCCTCACGCCCGCCGACTACGAGGAGTTCGTGCTGCCTGCCAGCACCAAGGTCCTCGACGGGGTGGCCGACCTCGGGGTGCCCCGCATCCACTTCGGGGTGTCCACCGGCGAGCTCCTGGGCCTCATGCGCCACGCCGGCGCCGACGTGGTGGGCGTCGACTGGCGGGTGCCCCTCGATGCGGCCCGGGCCCGCCTGACCCCGGACGTCGTCCTCCAGGGCAACCTGGACCCGGCCCTCATCGTGGCCGGCTGGGAGGCCACCGAAGCTGGCGCCCGCGACGTGCTGCGCCGCAACGACGGCCATCCCGGGCACATCTTCAACCTGGGCCACGGGGTGCTCCCCGAGTCCGACCCCGAGGTCCTGGAGCAGCTGGTCGCGCTGGTCCACGAGGAGGGTCGAGCCGACGGCCAGCCCTCGTTGCTCGGCAGCGAGGCGTCGTGACGCCCGTCGGCGTGGTGGTGATGGCCTACGGCACGCCGGCCTCACCCACCGACATCGAGCCGTACTACACCCACATCCGCCGAGGCCGACCCCCCGAGCCCGAGCAGCTGGCCGACCTCACCCGCCGCTACCAGGCCCTGGGGGGCACGTCGTCGCTGGCCCGGCGCACCGCCGACCAGGTGGCCGCCGTCGCCGCCGCCCTCGAGCAGCGGGACCCGGGCCGGTTCCGGGTCGTGCTGGGCCAGAAGCACGCGGCCCCGTTCGTGGAGGACGCGGCGGCGACGCTGGCCGCCCACGGCGTCGACCGGGTGGTCGGGCTGGTGCTGGCCCCGCACTACTCCGGGTTCAGCGTCGGCATCTACCAGGGCCGTCTGGCCGAGGCCGTCACCGGCCACGGGGGTCGCCACGCCGCCATCGACTCCTGGGCCGACGAGCCGGCGTGGCTGGACTTCAGCGCCGACGCGGTCACCGGCGCCCTGACCGCGCTCCCGGCCGCGACCAAGGTCCTGTTCACCGCCCACAGCCTCCCGGAGCGGGTCCTGGTCGACGACCCCTACCCCGGAGAGCTGGCCGCCAGCGCCCGGGCCATCGCCCGTCGGGCCGGCCTGGCCCCCTGGGCCGGCTGGGGACTGGCCTGGCAGAGCGCCGGGCGCACCCCCGAGCCGTGGCGGGGGCCCGACGTGCTCCAGGTGCTGCGGGACCTGGCCGACACGGGCCGGTCCGAGGGGGTGCTGGTGTGCCCGCAGGGCTTCGTCACCGACCACCTGGAGGTGGGCTACGACCTCGACATCGAGGCCCAGGCGGTGGCCGACGAGGTGGGCCTGGCCTTCGCCCGCACCGCCACGGTCGACGCCGACCCGGCGGTGATGGGCGCCCTGGCCGACCGGGTCCTGGCCACCGCCGACACCGCCTTCGGGTGATGCACGTCCTGGTGGCCGGGGGCGGCATCAGCGGCCTGGCCGCCGCGCTGCACCTGACCAGCGTCGGGGCCGACGTCACCCTGGTCGAGGCGTCGGACCGCCTGGGCGGAATCATCCGCACCTCGCCCTTCGCCGGGCGGGCCGTCGACGAGGGAGCCGACGCCTTCCTCGTCCGCACCCCGCCTGCGCTCGACCTGGCCCGGCGGGTGGGCCTGGGCCCCGACCTCGTCCACCCGGTCCAGCGGCGGGCCATGATCTGGCACGACGGCGCCCTGCACCCCCTCCCGCCCCAGGTCATGGGCGTGCCCGTCGACGTGGAGGCGCTGGCCGGATCCGACCTGCTGACCGCCGGCGGGCTGGACCAGGTGCGGCGCGACCTCTCGGCGCCCGCCTCGCCGCTGCCCGCCCACGACGTCACCATCGACGAGGCCCTGGGGACCCGGCTGGGCCCCGAGGCCATGGCCCGGCTGGTCGACCCTTTGGTCGGGGGGATCAACGCCGGCTCCACCGCCCGCCAGAGCCTGGCCGCGGTGACACCTCAGCTGGACGCCGCCCGACGCGACCCCGACCACGCCAGCCTGATCGAGGCCTGCCGGGCCCAGGTCCAGCGGGCCCGCTTCGCGGGTGCCGACCCCGACGCGCCGATCTTCGCCGCCCCCGAGGGCGGGATGGCCCGTCTCCCCCAGGCAGTCGCCGCCGCGGCGCGCGCCAGCGGCCAGCTGGAGGTCCGCCTCGGGGTGGGCCTGGCCCTGGTCACCAGTGGGCCGGTGGCCACCCTGACCGACGGCACCGACCTCGACGTCGACGGGGTGGTCGTGGCCACCCCGGGCCACGCGGCAGGACCGATCCTGGCTGACCTGGCTCCGGTCGCGGCCGAGCACCTGGCGGCGGTGGAGCACGTGTCGGTGGCCTTCGTCCGCGTCGCCCTCCGACCCCAGGACGTGGGCCGACCGGTCGCCGGCAGCGGGGTGCTCGTCCCCCGCACCGAGGGCCGGGCCGTCACCGCCTGCTCGTGGGCGTCGGCCAAGTGGGACCACCTCGCCCCTGACCGCGGGGACGGGACGCTCGTGGTCCGGGCCGCGGTGGGCCGCGACGACGACCAGGCTGCCCTCGGCCTCGACGACGGGGACCTCGCCGCCCTCGTCGTCGACGACCTCGCCGCCCTGGTCGACCTACGGGGTCAACCGACCGAGGTCCACGTCCGCCGCTGGGATCGGGCCTTCCCCCAGTACCGGCCCGGCCACCTGGACCGGGTGGCCGAGGTGGAAGCGGAGCTATCGCGGGCGGCGCCGGCCGTCGGCCTGGCCGGGATGCACCTGCGGGGCGTCGGCATCCCCGCCTCGGTGGCCAGCGGCGAGGCCGCCGCCGCCCACGTGCTGGCCGCCCTCACCCCCTGACCACCATGGGCTACTGATCGGCTGATGGCCGGCGCGATGGCTCCTCACGGTCCGCTCACGGCTCCGTTCGAGCCCTTCCGCAACGAGACGGCGACCCGTACCGTCGGTGGCACCCGACCAAGGCAGCCATGACCTCCGACCCGAGCCCGACGACCACCACCCCGCCCGAACGCCGCTCACGGCGCCCCTGGTACATCGGTGGCGGCGTCCTGGGCCTGTTGGTCGTCGCCTTCCTCGCCTTCGGCGTGTTCGGGGTCCACACCCTGTTCGTCGACGACACGGTGGACGAGGCCGGGTTCGAGTTCGAGTCGGGCGCCGTCATCCCCGACGGCGGCTCCGATGCGGAGCCGACGGCCGACACCCCCATCGAGACGACCGCCCCACCCGCCGAGGCAGGCCCCGACGCCACCGCCTCCCCTGACCCCGGCCCACCCGAGGCCGAGCCGGAGGCGGCACCGGCGCCGACCCCGACCGAGCCCGCCATCCGCCTGGTGGCCACCGGTGGCTTCTCGCCCGACAACCACCCGGGTGAAGGCACCACGAACATCTACACCGACGGGACCCAGGCCGTCGTCCGCTTCGAGGACGACTTCTCCACCGACAACGGCCCCGACCTCTACGCCGTCGTCTACGTCGGTGGAGAGCGGGTCGAGCTGGCCCCCTTGAAGGGGAACAAGGGCAGCCAGAACTACGTGCTGCCCGACGGCATAGATCCAGCCTCGATCGAGTCCGTGTCGGTGTGGTGCAAGCGCTTCGACTCCACCTTCACCACCGCCACCGTCGGGTAGCAGCCAGCCGCATGCTCTGAGTCACCCGGGGCCCGGTGGGAGGGCGGCGGGAGCGTCGGCCAGACTCGTCCCTCGATGACCGACCAGGACACCACCGATGCCGCACCGGCTGACGAGGCCGAGGCGACGCCGCGTCCCCCGCTGGCCGTGCGCGCTCGGCGGCCGCTGACGGCGCTGGGCGGGGGCCTCCTCCTCGCCTTCTCGCTGCCCCCGTGGGGCTGGTGGCCCCTGGCCTTCGTCGGGATCGCCCTCCTGGACCGGTCCCTCGACGGGGCCGGCTTCGGGGCCCGCTTCCGACGGGCGTGGCTGGCCGGCTTCGGCCTGCTGGCCCCGTCGACGGCGTGGATATTCTCCTTCACCCCGCCGGGCTACGTCATCGAGGTGATCGGATTCGCCGCCTTCCTGGGCGTCGCCGTGGCTGCGGTGCCCTCCAACCGGTGGCGATGGCTGGCCCTCCCCGGCGCCTGGGTGCTGTTCGAGGCACTCAAGAACCGCTGGCCGTTCGGCGGCGTGCCGCTGTCGGAGCTGGCCCTGGGCCAGGTGGCCGGACCCCTGGCCGGACCGGCTCGCCTCGGTGGCGTTCTGCTGGTCGGGATGCTCACCGTCACCGTGGGCGTGTCGCTCAGCGCCGCAACGCAACGAGCATGGCGGCCGGCGGCCAGCGGCCTGGCCGCGGTGCTGCTGGTGGTCGGCCTGGCCACCGTCGCCCCTTCGGGAAGCAACACCAGCGAGACCATCAGCGTGGCCTACGTCCAAGGCGGCGGGGAGCAGGGCACCGTCGACGCCGACACCGACGACCGGGAGGTGTTTCTGGCCCACCTCCGAGCCTCCGACGCCGTCCCGGTGGGCACCGACCTCACCGTGTGGCCCGAGAACGTGGTCAACGTGGACGGGCCGCTGTCGGACACCCGTGAGGGCGGCGAGCTGGCCGACCTGGCCCGGCGGCTCGACACCACCCTCGTGGTGGGCGCGGTGGAGACGGTCGACGCCGAGAGCTTCCGCAACGCCTCGATCGTCTACGACCCCGACGGGGAGGTGATCGGGCGCTACAACAAGGTCCGCCGGGTGCCCTTCGGCGAGTTCGTCCCGGCCCGAGGCCTGCTGGATGATCTGGCCGGCGACGCGCTGCCGTCGCGCGACGCCCTCGCCGGCGAGGAGTCGAACACCCTCGACACCCCCGCAGGCCGGGTCGGGATCGTGATCTCCTGGGAGGTCTTCTTCGGTGATCGCGGGCGCGACGCCATCAGCGGCCGGGGGGAGGTGGGCGAGCTGCTGCTCAACCCGACCAACGGCTCCAGCTACCCCGGCACCGTCGTGCAGTCCCAGCAGGTCGGGGCCAGCCGCCTCCGCTCCATCGAGACCGGACGGTGGGAGGTCCAGGCCGCGCCCACCGGGTTCAGCGCCTTCGTGTCGCCGTCCGGCGAGGTGCTCCAGCGCAGCGCGGTGAGCGAGCGACGGGTCGAGACCCGGGACGTCCCGCTGCGGGACGGCCGCACCCTCTACCTCCGCTGGGGGGTCTGGCCCGTCGTGATCCTGGCCCTCGGCCTCGTCGTCGCCTCGCGGGCCATCCCCGAAGCCCTCCGCCGCCGCGGCATCGCTTCGGCCTCGCCGTCGCCGTCCTCCCCCACCTGACGCCCGCCCACCCGCCGCGGAGGTCCACCCCGACAAACCGGCGGCAGACATCCAGCAAGACCGTTGACAGCTGCCGCAGGTTCGCTCGGACGTCGGGTCAGACCTCGAGCAGCAGGGTGACGGGGCCGTCGTTGACCAGGGCGACGTCCATGTCGGCGCGGAAGCGACCGGTGGCGACCTCTGCGCCTCGCTCGGTCAACCCGGCGACGACGGCCTCGACGAGGGGCTCGGCGTGTTCCGGACGGGCGGCGTCGACCCAGGACGGGCGGCGGCCCTTCCGGGTGTCGCCGTAGAGCGTGAACTGCGAGACGACCAGCACCTGGCCGCCGACCGCGCCGACGGCGACGTCCATCCGGGCCTCGGGATCGGCCGGGTCGGCGAAGATCCGCAGGTGCCAGAGCTTGTCGGCCAGACGATCGGCCTGATCCGGGCTGTCATCGTGGGTGACGCCGACGAACGCGCACAGCCCCGCCCCGATGGCGCCCACCTCCTCGCCGCCCACGGTCACCGACGCCGACCGCACCCGCTGCACCAGCGCCCTCATCGGGGCGGGACCGGAGGACCGCAGTAGTAGACGGTCATCGAATGCCACTGCCGACCCTCGTTCGCGACGTCGCCCTCGTCACCGCTGTCCCACCGGTTCGACTGGGTGAAGCTGCGCAGCGAGGCGTCCTCTGACCGATGGCATCGTCCATCCACACAGGCTGCCCGATCGACGAGCACAGAGCGGAGGGGATCGGCTGAGCAGGTGCGAGGCTGCTGCGATGGCCGCTCCCGCCCCTTCAGCTGCTCCCCCGGCGGACGACCCGTCGACCGGGTCCGTGGGACAACCGGCACCCGCGGCATCGGCGGCCGACGACGCCGAGCGCCGACGGGCGGACCTGCGGCGGATGAAGCGGACCGCGACCGGGCTGCTGCTGGCCGCCACCGCGGTGTTTCTCGCGGCCCGGGTCCTGGAGGAGGGCACACCGTGGCTGGGCTACGTCCGGGCCACGGCCGAGGCGGCCATGGTCGGCGCGGTGGCCGACTGGTTTGCGGTCACCGCCCTCTTCCGCCACCCCCTCGGCCTGCGCATCCCCCACACCGCGATCATCCCGTCCCGCAAGGACGACATCGGCCGAGGGCTGGGCACCTTCGTCCAGCAGAACTTCCTCACCCGGGCGGTGGTCGAGGAGCGACTGGCCAAGGTGTCGCTGGCCTCCCGGCTGGGCGAGTGGCTGGCCGAGCCGGCCCACGCCGCCCAGGTGGCCGACCAGGTCGCGGGCGTCCTTCGGACCAGCCTCGACACCTTGCGCGACGACGACGTGCAGGAGGCGCTGGAGACAGCGGTCTCTCGTCGGGTCCGGGCCATCGAGGCCGGGCCGGTGCTGGCCCGGGGCATCGACCTGGCCGTGGCCGACGGTCGCCACCAGGAGACGTTGTCGGTGCTGCTGCGCAAGGTGGCCGAGGTGGTCGACGAGAACGAGGACCTCCTGCGCGCTCGCCTGGAGGACGAGACGCCCCGCTGGCTCCCGAGCCGGGTGGACGACCGGATCTTCACCCGGGTCCACGCCGGGATGCAGCGGTTCCTCCGCGAGGTGGCCGAGGACCCGGACCATCCGATGCGGGAGACCCTCGACGAGCGCATCCGCCGCCTGGCCGACGATCTGGCTCGCTCCCCCGCCATGCGGGCCCGCGCCGACGAGCTCAAGGACGAGCTGATCGACCACCCCGCCCTCCGGGACTGGTCGTCCACGGTGTGGGCCGATCTCAAGGCCACGCTCCTCGACCACGCCGACGACCCCGACTCCGACCTCCGACGTCGGCTGGCCGAAGCGGTGACCTCCTTCGGCGAGCGCCTGCGCGACGACCCCACCCTCCAGGCGCGGATCGACGGCTGGATCTCGTCCACGGCGGTCGAGGTGGTGGAGCGGTCTCGGGGCGAGGTGGGCGAGGTGATCGCCTCCACCGTGGCCCGCTGGGACCCGAGCGAGGCGACCGACCGCATCGAGCTCCAGGTGGGCCGGGACCTGCAGTTCATCCGGATCAACGGCACCGTCGTCGGCGGGCTGGTCGGCCTGCTCATCCACACCGTGGGACAGGTGATCGGCTGACCGGAGGAGAGGCCGGTCGACCCGCGACCACGGAGCGTGAGGATCGGGGCGCGCACGTTTGACCGGGTGGTCAACCAGGGGGAAGGCTGGCCCGCTCATGGGCTCCGACGATCGACCGTTGCGGATCGCCCTGCTCACCTACCGGGGGAAGCCCCACGTCGGGGGCCAGGGGATCTACGTCCGGCACCTGGCCAAGGCGCTGGTCGACCTGGGCCACCACGTCGAGGTGTTCTCGGGCCAGCCCTACCCCGAGGTCGACGAGCGGGTGCCGCTCAACCGCCTGGGCAGCCTCGACATCTACAACGAACACTTCCCCATGCGGATGCCGGGCGTGTGGGAGCTCAAGAGCCTCGCGGACGTGGTCGAGGTGGGGGCCTTCTCGCTCGGCACCTTCCCCGAGCCCCTGGCCTTCTCGGTCCGGGCCTTCCAAGCCCTGAACGCCCGTCGGGACGAGTTCGACATCGTCCACGACAACCAAAGCCTGGGCTGGGGGATCCTGGCCCTGGAGCGGATCGCCGGCCTCCCCGTCATCGCCACCATCCACCACCCGATCACCGTCGACCGTCGCCTCGAGATGGAGCACGCGCCCAGCCTCTACAAGCGGCTGACCCTCTCCCGCTGGTACGGGTTCACCCGCATGCAGACCGAGGTGGCCCGCCGCCTGGAGCGGGTCATCACCGTCTCGGCCAACTCCTTCGAGGACATCGCCAAGGACCACAAGGTCGACCGCGACCGCATGCACATCGTCCCGGTCGGTGTCGATCCGGACCTGTTCACCCCCCTGGAGGAGGTGGCCCCCCGACCGGGCCACCTCATCACCACGGCCAGCGCAGATGTGGCCATGAAGGGCCTCTCCTACCTGCTGGAGGCGCTGGCCAAGCTCCGGGTCGAGCGCCCCGAGCTCCACCTCACGGTGATCGGACGCAAGAAGGAGGGCGGCAAGTCGGCCGCCACCATCAACCGCCTGGGGCTCACGGACCACGTCGAGTTCGTCACCGGGGTGACCGATCGCCGCATCGTCGAGCTCTACAACGAGGCCCAGCTGGCCGTCGTGCCCTCGCTGTACGAGGGCTTCTCGCTCCCGGCCATCGAAGCCATGAGCTGCGGCACCCCGGTGGTGGCCACCACCGGCGGGGCCCTGCCCGAGGTCGTGGGGCCCGACGGCGAGACGGCACTGTTGGTGGAGCCGGGCGACAGCGAGGCGCTGGCGGCGAGGATCGCCTGGGCCCTCGACCAGGACGACCTTCGGAAGACGGTCGGAGCGGCCGGTCGTGAGCGGGTGAAGTCGCAGTGGAGCTGGCACAACACGGCCCAGCGGACCGTCGAGCAGTACCGGGCCCGCCTGGACGAGGACGCCTGAGCGAGTGCTGACCGTCGACGACGACCGGGTTCTGATGGGCGTGGGCCCACACCCGGGCGAAGGATCAGCGCCGTGCTGACCGTGGACTACGACCGGCTGGAGCTGGAGCCCGGTCACCTGGTGCTCGACATGGGCGCCGGCGCCGGTCGCCACGCCTTCGAGGCCTTCCGTCGGGGAGCGCGGGTGATCGCCCTCGACTACGGCTTCGACGAGCTGCCCGAGGTGCGCTCGCTGTTCGCCGCTCTCCGCGACGGGGGCGAGGGCAGCGATCTCGCCACATCCGTGAACGGCGACGGCACGCGGCTCCCGTTCCCGGATGCGACCTTCGACCGCATCATCTGCTCAGAGGTGCTCGAGCACATCCCCGACCAGAACGCCGCCCTCCGCGAGCTGCGCCGGGTGCTCAAGCCCGAGGGGATGCTGGCCGCCACGGTGCCCTCGTACCTGCCCGAGGTCGTGTGCTGGAAGCTCTCCGACGAGTACCACGCCCCCTTCGTCGAGGGCGGCCACGTCCGGATCTTCACCGAGGCCGGGCTGCGGGCCGACATGCGGGCCGAGGGGTTCCGCCCCGGTGACAGCCACCACGCGCACGCCCTGCACTCCCCGTACTGGTGGCTGAAGTGCGCGGTCGGGCCGACCAACGACGACAACCCACTGGTGCGGGCCTATCACCGCCTCCTGGTGTGGGACATCACCAAGGCGCCCCGCACCACCCGCTGGACCGAGAAGGTGCTCAACCCGGTCCTGGGCAAGAGCCTGGTCGTCTACGCCCGGCCGAGCCGGGCACGGAACGAGCACGTCGCGGCCAGGACCCACGCAGCCGACGAGCGCACCGAGGTCCCGGCGTGACGGCCCCCCACCCCACACCCGGTGTCACCGGGCTGGTCACCCCGGCCCAGCTCCAGGAGACCGTCGACGCCATCGCCGAGTGGCAGCTGCCCAACGGCATGGTCCCCTGGGTGCCCGGGGGACACGCCGACCCCTGGAACCACGTCGAGGCGGCCATGGCCCTGGCCGTCGGCGGCCGCATCGCCGAGGCCGAGGCCGCCTACCAGTGGCTCCTCGACATCCAGCGTCCCGACGGGTCGTGGCACCAGTACTACCTGGAGGAGGGCGTGGAGCAGGACAAGCTCGACGCCAACGTCATCGCCTACATCGCCACCGGCTCCTGGCACCACTGGCTGCTCACCAGGGACCGGGGCTTCCTGGAGACGGTCTGGCCCGCCGTCGACGCGGCCGTGGCCTTCGTCCTCGACCTCCAGACCGAGCGGGGCGAGATCATCTGGGCCCGCCACGCCGACGGGACGCCGTTCTCCTTCGCCCTGCTGACCGGCTCGTCGAGCATCTGCCACAGCCTGCGCGGCGCGGCGGCCATCGCCACCGAGCTGGGCCACGAGCGCCCGAGCTGGATCGCGGCGACCAGCCGGCTGGCTCACGTCATCCAGACCGAACCCGACGCCTTCGCCCCCAAGCACCGGTGGGCCATGGACTGGTACTACCCGGTGCTCTGCGGGGCCATCACCGGCGACGCGGCGTGCGAGCGCCTGGCCAAGCGCCGGGCGGCGTTCTTCATGGATGATCGCGGAGTTCGTTGCGTGGCCGACCGGCCCTGGGTCACCGCCGCCGAGACCTGCGAGTGCGCCATGGCCTACCTGGCCGCGGGCGACCGGGACACCGCGACGGACCTGTTCGGGTGGGCCCAGCAGTACCGCGAGCCCGGCGGCCGCTACTGGACCGGGACCGTGTTCCCCGAGGAGGTGCGGTACCCCGGGGGCGAGCAGTCGACCTACACCGCGGCCGCCATCATCCTCGCCGCCGACGCCCTCGACGGCACCGGGCCAGCAGCCAACCTCTTCGTCGACCACGACGCCCTGCTCCCCGCCCTGTCCGTCCCTGCGTAGCTGGGTTTCGTCGTCGTTCGCTCGCTTGCGCTCGCTCCACTCCGACGAGCTGGTCGTGCTCGCTCCGCTCGCCCCCATGGTCGCCGACCAGCAAGCTGGACCGGCTCCCGTCCTGTGGGGCTGCGCCCCACACCCCAGCGGCTACGCCGGGCCGCCAAGCGCTCGTCTGCCATTGGCCTTCCCGTGACGACGGTTCACTGCGACGTCGCAGGAGTGCAGCCGCTCGGGTTCGACGGTGAAGGAGTGATGCCGGCGTGAGTGTGGACGATCAGGGGATCACGACGGATCGCAGGCAGATCGTGTTGGTGGCATCGGACTTGGACGGGACGCTGCTGGGGCCGCCAGGAGCACGGCCGCCCCGGTCGAGCCACGACGGCGGTCGGGCCGAGATTGTCGCCCGCATGGGCGGGCTCACGGCCCGGACCCACTCGGTGCTCGATCGGATGCGAGGTGAGGGAATCGATCTGGTGGCGGTGACCGGGCGCCCGCCGCGGTGGGTCGTGGACCTCGGCCTCGGCCCGGGTCTGGCCATCTGCTCCAACGGCGCGCTCGTCCTC
>JBBSME010000046.1:0-20063 GCA_038233335.1 Acidimicrobiales bacterium
CCAGCAGGTCGGCATCGACGGCCTCGGACACCGTGGGCACGCCGCCGGGGAACGACAGGGGCTTGCCGGCCAGGCGCTGGACGGCGGCGTAGGCGCCCAGGGCGGGGACGGCCAGCGCGCCCAGCATGGTGCCGCCCAGGTTGGCGGCCCACAGCGGCCAGCCGTGGGCGGTGAAGCCCAGCGCGGCCAGGACCGCACCGCCGGCCACGCCGACGGCGACCACGTGGCGGCGGCCGCGGGTGTCGGCCAGGCGCCCGCCCGCGACCAGGGCGATGCCCGCCGGGGTGCTGGTGAGGATGGTGAACAGGGAGATGCGAGCGGCCGAGAAGCCCCGCTCGTCGCGCAGGAAGTCGTTGAGCAGCTGGCTGCTGGGCGCGCCGAAGGCCGAGGCGCAGAACATCGCCCCCCCGATGGCGGCCAGCCGGCTGGCGTGGCCCCGCAGGACCGTGGCCGATCGGTGGGGGCGGACGAACCGGAGGCTCTCAGGGAGGGTGCGCCGCACCCGGGCGACGACCGGCAGCCCGAGGACCGGGATGAGATAGAGGATGCGCCACCCCCGGTCGCCGATGTCGGCCAGCGGGAGGGCCCAGATGGCCATGCCCGCGCCCAGCGCACCGGTCATGGTCATCACGCTGATGGCATAGGCCCGGGTGCCCTTGGGCATCTCCTCGGCGGCCACGATGGCCAGGAGCAGGGTCACCGCGGTGGTGAAGCCCCGGGCCAGGGTCTGGGTCACGCCCAGCACCTCGAAGGTGGGCGCGAAGGCCCCGGCCACGGTGGCCAGGATGGCGGCCACCAGCGACCCGAGGAGCAGCCTGCGTCGGCCCTGGCGGTCGGCCATGGCCACCAGCACCAGGCTGCCGAGGGTGCCGACTCGCACCGCGGCCAGCGCCCCGCCCTGGGCGGTGGTGCCCCGGCCGAACTCATCGGCCGCGAAGGTGATGGTCTGGGTCATCACCGTGCCCAGGTAGCCGGCCACCAGGGCCAGGGTCAGCAGCAGGCCGAGGACCGTGCCGGAGCGAGCGTCGAGGGCGTCAGGCGGGGCCCAGAAGGGGCTGCGGGGCGTCGAGCGACCGCGCGTCCGGCGCAGGGCCCGGCCCACCGGGAGGGACACCGGGACGCCCCAGACCCCGAGAGCGCTGTGGAACCGCGTCGTCTCGGTGACCTCGACCTGGCCGTCCTCGGTCGGGGTGGCCCCGACGTCGCGCCGGTACGCGGTCATGGGCCCTTTGGCCAGGGCGTAGCTGGCCGTGCGGGCGCCGAGTCGGGCGTCGGCCTCGCCCTCCCGATCCCACGAGGACTCGTCCTCAGGGGTCCAGGGCCGTTCGTCCACCAGGTCCGAGCGGGGGCCCAGCAGCTCCGCCGCGGTGTCCGGGTCGACGACGACGGTCTGGCTCACCCGGGGCACGGGGGAGATGATCGCCCATGTCCACCCGGCCTCAGGCATCAGCCTCCTCCCGTACCGGGCTGCGATCTGGTTCCGGGGACGACCGGATCCCAACCCGTTCGGTGGGTGGGAAGCGGGCGGGTCGGCGCCGGCTGAGGGCCTGGCATGCTGGCGGGGTGGATCGGATCATCGTGCGCGGGACGGGGCCGCTGGAGGGTCGGGTGCCCATCTCCGGGGCCAAGAACTCCGTCCTCAAGCTCATGGCGGCCACGCTGCTCTGCGAGGGCCGCTTCACCATCCGCAACGTCCCCGACATCACCGACGTCCGGCTCATGGCCGACCTGCTCCGGGCCATGGGCTCGGAGGTGGCCTACGCCGACGACGTCCTCACCATC
The DNA here is from genome assembly GCA_038233335.1 of Acidimicrobiales bacterium. Taxonomy (GTDB): domain Bacteria; phylum Actinomycetota; class Acidimicrobiia; order Acidimicrobiales; family Iamiaceae; genus Iamia. The sequence goes on from JBBSME010000046.1 coordinate 1,783, forward strand.
GACACCCCCTCCGACACCGTCCCCGAGGCGCCCTACGAGCTGGTGGAGGCCATGCGGGCCTCCATCGTGGTGCTCGGCCCTCTGGTGGCCCGCCTGGGACGGGCCAAGGTGTCCATGCCCGGCGGTGACGACTTCGGCCGCCGGCCGGTCGATTGGCACCTCGACGCCCTGCGGCGCCTCGGCGTCGAGCTGCGCACCGAGCACGGCTACATCGAGGGCCGGGCCGAGAGCCTGCACGGGGCCCGGATCGTCCTCGAGTTCCCCAGCGTGGGCGCCACCGAGAACGCCCTGATGGCTGCCGTGCTGGCCGAGGGCACGACCGTCATCGAGAACGCGGCCAAGGAGCCGGAGCTGGCCGACCTGGCCGCCTTCCTCAACCGCATGGGCGCCAACGTGCTGGGCGCGGGGAGCAGCACCATCACGATCGACGGCGTCGAGTCCCTGCACCCGGTCGACCACGAGGTCATCCCCGACCGCCTGGAGGCGGCCACCTTCCTCACCGCCCTGGCCATCGCCGGCGGGGAGCTGGTGCTGGCCGATGCCCGGCCCGAGCACATGGACATGCTCATGCAGAAGCTGGGCGACATGGGCCTGCGCACCTCGGCCCATCCCGACGGGGTGTGGGCCTCCGCCCCCGGACGGCTCCAGGCCGTCGACATCAACAGCCTCCCGTACCCCGGCGTGGCCACCGACTACATGCCGCTGATGGTCGCCGCCCTGTCGGTGGCCGACGGCGCCGCCATCGCCACCGAGAACATCTTCGGCGGCCGCTTCCGCTACGTCGACGAGCTGGTCCGCATGGGCGCCGACATCCGCGTCGAGCACCACTACGCCATCATCCGAGGCGTCGAGCGCCTCTCCGGCGCGCCGGTCAAGGCCCACGACATCCGGGCCGGGGCCGCCCTGGTGGTGGCCGCCCTCGGCGCTGACGGCGAATCGGTCATCTCCGACGCCGAGCACGTGGCCCGGGGCTACGGCCGGTTCGTGGAGAAGCTGGTGGCCGTGGGGGCTGACGTCACCGCCGAGTGAGCGGGGCAGCATGGCCGACAAGCGCCGAGCTGGGCTGGGATCTGGCTGTCCTGGCGAACGGATCACAGGCCAGTTCGGGTCACCGGCCAGCCGGAGCGTGCACCTGCGGCGTCGGCGCTAGCGCGGGGGGTCGGGTTCCTCTTGGTCTCTTTCGTCGGCGTCCGGGCCGTCGTCCTCGGACGGCGGCGTCGGCGCTGCTCCGAGCGCGGTGGCCCGGCGGTTGGCCAGCCACAGGAGGCCGGCGAACAACACGATCGGCGTGAGGACCAGCCCGACCTCGTCCCAGCCGCCCTGGTGGGCCAGCACCCAACCGGCCGGCGTCACCCTCGGGCCCGGCGGCCGGGGCGGCGCGCCCGGTGCCTCATGCGCCGAGGAGCAGCCACAGGACGACCATCCCCGCCCCTGCGGTCCAGGCCGCCACCGCCCACCCGGTCGTGGCCACCGTCGGTCCCGTGCGGGCCGCCAGTCGGTCCCAGCCCGCCACCAGGCCGAGGGCCAGGGCCAGACCCAGAAGCGTCAGCTGGATCCCGGAGGTGAGGCCGGGCGACAGGAGGTCCTCGTTGGTCCGCCAGGCCGAGCTGCCGAAGAGGTTCCACCCCTTGCTGAGTGGGTCGAGGCCGAGGACCGCGAGGTCTTGGAGGTAGGCCGTCCAGGTCGGGAGCTGGTGGATGAACACCGCCACCGCGGCCAGCGGGCCCAGGGCCACCGCCAGGTCGGGCCCCAGGGGCTCCTCCACCTCCCGGCCCGCGGTCCGCACCGCCACCTCCTCGGCCACCCGCCCGACCAGGAGCCAGGCCGCGGCCACCAGCAGGACGCACCAGACCAGACCGAGGGTGGACCACACCAGAGCCCGATCGCTGCTGCCGCCAGAGAGGTTCGACCACCACTGGGTGCCCGACACGGCCTCCCACAGGCTGGCCCCGAGGACCACCGTCAGGGCGGCCAGGGAACGCCGACCACCGGCCCGGGCGGCCACGCCGCGGAAGGGGGACCGGAGCGCCACGCGGCCATCGGTCCAGGCCACCGGCGAGGCCGCGGCCATGGTGCCGCAGAGCACCGCCAGGGGAGAGGTGCGCCGCACCCAGGACCGACCCCCGACCACTGCACCGACCAGCAGGAAGAGCGTCAGGAGGGTCAGCCAGACGGTCACGTTGCGGGGTCGGAGGCCCTCGATCCAGCAGGTGGCCATCCAGGCGAACGAGGCCAGGAGGAGGGCGGGCAGCCACCAGTCGTCGGCCTCCTCGTCGAGGGTGATCCCCTCGGGTCCCACCGCCGGCCGGCCCCGGAGCCGGTCGACGCCGGCGGCCAGTGCGTCGTGGGGGTCGACGGCCCGCCACCAGTCGCCCAGGGCCCAGGACAGCAGGGGCACCGTCCACCAGACCAGGACCAGGAAGAGCGGGACGGGGCTCAAGCCCGAGAGGTCTGACCCGAGCCAGCCCACCCCCAGCACCACGGCCAGGGCGGCCACCCCGATGACCTGGGCGGCCAGCCGGACGGGGGCGGCCAGGGCATCTCCCGGCCAGGGCCCGACCTCGGACCCGTCAGCGGTGAGGGGGGCCACTGCCGGACCCCCGACGGGCACCGCGCCGCGGGCCCGCAGCCCCAGGGCCCCGATGACGGCCAGCGCGGCCGCTGCCGCGTAGAGCAGTGCACCGGGGACGCCCTCGCCGGCCAGGGTGACCGACTGGTGAGCGAGGAGCAGGGACGGCATCGGTCCGATGGTAGGGACGCGCCGGGTCCGGCTGGGCCTCGGGCGTTCCGATCGCCCGTGACGTCAGCCCCCACGGGCCGGGGAACACGACCCTGGGACCGGCTGTTGCCCTTGGTGCCGGTGGTGGAACTGCTCACCCTCCGTGGGAGACTGCACCTCCGGCCCATCCGCCCCGACCCTGAGCGAGACCGTGCGCGAGAAGCTCGAGACGACCATCCAGGCCATCCGCCCGGCCATCCAGGCCGACAACGGCGACATCTTCCTGCGCGGCTTCGATGAGGAGACCGGCGTGGTCGAGGTCGAGCTGACCGGGGCCTGCGTGAGCTGCCCGGCCTCGACGGTGACCCTCAAGGCCGGCGTCGAGCGCATCCTGAAGGACCGGGTCCCCGGCGTCACCTCGGTCGAGGCCGTGGGGATGGACACCGAGACCGCGGTCAGCCTCTGACCGAGCTCCGCACCGGGAGCTCCCCCGCCGACCGGGACTAGGTTCGGCCCCATGGTCGATCCGTCCCCCCTGGTCTCCGTCACCCGTCGCGACGACGGCGTCGCTGTCATCCAGATCGAGAACGGCAAGGTCAACGCCCTGTCGACCGAGGTCCTCCGCCAGCTGGAGGGTGCGGCCTCGGCGCTCACCGACGATCCCCCCGGCGCCGTCGTGGTCACCGGCGGGGATCGGATCTTCGCCGCCGGAGCCGACATCTCCGAGTTCGGTGGCCCCGACGAGGCGCGCGAGGTGGGTGCCGCCTTCACCCGGGCGTTGGGGGCGGTGGCCGACATCCCTCGGGCGGTGATCGCCGCCATCAGCGGAGTGGCCCTCGGGGGCGGCTGCGAGCTGGCCCTGGCCTGTGACCTGCGGATCGCCTCGGATCGGTCCCGTCTGGGCCAGCCCGAGATCGCCCTCGGCATCATCCCGGGCGGGGGCGGCACCCAGCGCCTGGCCCGACTGGTGGGCCCGTCGCGGGCCAAGGACATGATCCTCTCGGGCCGACCGGTCGACGCCGAGGAGGCGCTCCGCATCGGTCTGGTGGACCGCGTCGTCCCCGTCGAGGACGTCCAGGGCGCGGCGCTGGAGTGGGCGGCGGAGCTGGCCACCGGCGCGGTGGTGGCCCAGGGCTTGGCCAAGCGAGCCGTCGACCGGGGTCTCGACGTCGGGTTGGCGGCCGGCATCGACCTGGAACAGGAGCTGTTCACCCAGGTCTTCGCCACCGACGACGCCCGCATCGGCGTCGAGTCGTTCCGTGACCACGGACCCGGGAAGGCCACCTTCACCGGGCGGTGACGCCTGTCGCCTGCCTTCGGGGCGGCGAGGGTCGCCGGTAAGATCTGACCACTGTGACCGCCCCGGCCAACGTCCGCACCTGCTACCGCCACCCCGACCGGGTGGCCGGCATCGTCTGCCAGCGCTGCGACCGTCCCATCTGCCCCTCGTGCATGCACCAGGCGTCGGTGGGCTTCCACTGCCCCGAGTGCACCAAGCAGCGGGCCCAGAAGGTGTACCAGGGAGTCGCCTCCCTGGCCACCAAGCCGCTGGCCACCCAGGTGCTGATCGGCCTCAACGTGGTGATCTTCATCGGCACCGCGATCACCCGGACCACGGTCGGATGGACCACCGGGGGCAAGCGTCTGGCCCGCTCCGGCTACGGGGGCCTCACCGCGGACGGGTCCCTGGTCGGGTTCCTCGTCCCCGACGAGCCCTGGCGCCTGGTCACCAGCGGCTTCCTCCACGACGGGATCTTCCACCTGGGCCTCAACATGTGGGCGCTGTGGATCCTGGGCCGGATCCTCGAGCAGGCCCTGGGCCGGGGCCGCTTCCTGGCCCTCTACTTCACCTCGCTGATGGGCGGATCGCTGGGCGTGATGCTCCTCGATGGCCGCTCGGTCACCGTCGGGGCCTCGGGGGCGATCTTCGGGATGCTGGCGGCCCTGATCCTCGTGGCGCGCGACAACAAGATGGACCTGATGCGGTCCGGGCTGCTGCCCATCCTCGGGCTCAACCTCCTCATCACCTTCGCCATCCCCGGGATCTCCATCGGCGGCCACATCGGCGGCCTGGTCGCCGGCGGGGTGGCCGGCCTGGCCTTCATCGAGGGCACCAAGCGGCTGGGGCCCCGGGCGAGCCCGCTGACCATGGCCGCGGTGTCGGTCCTGGGCGTCGGCCTGGCCCTCGCCGCCTACCTGCTGGCCGTGTCGGAGTTCGGGTTCCTCTCGGGCTGACCGACCGACCGGGTCCGCGCCCGCTCAGGGTCCCGCAGCGGCCCGCTCAGCGTCGGTCGCCCTCCACCAGGTCCTTCAGGGTGGTCAGGTTCTTGTGCCAGATGTGGGCCATGATCCGGTCGCCGACCACCCCTCCGACGCGTCCGCCCATCCACAGCGGGTAGGTGAGGCGCTCCTCCCAGGTGAAGCGGGTGCGACCCCGGCGGGCTCGGCGGAGGGTGAAGCGTCCCGAACCGGTCACCATGCCCACGTGGCGGACGCCGATGGCCTTGCCGTCGCGCCACTCGGTCACCTCCATCTGGTCGGTGAGCCGCACCGGCCCGACCTTGGTGTCGCAGTCGAAGGTGGTGCCGACGCCCGTGGTGCGATGCGAGGTGAAGCGGATGGCGACGGCATCGTCCATCCAGTCGACGTGCCGACCCAGGTGGCGGACCTCGTCCCACACCCGCCGTGGCGGAGCGTCGATGGTGGTGGAGACCCGGACCTTTCCCATGAGTGCAGTCTGACCCACCCTCAGGACCCGGGTCGGGTCGGAGTTCCCGCGGGCCGTGAGGGCGCTGGCGGTGCGGGCATCGCCCCGTTGACGAAGTGGTCCCGAGTTCGGTCGCCCCGACGACCAAGATCGGGACCAGTTGCCGGTCCAGACGTCGCGGCGGGTCCGGTGGCGCGGGGCGGGGGCACCGGGTGGGAGGCTGCCGCCATGGAGGGCTACGACGCCGCGACCTACGGCGACCGCTTCGCGGACGTCTACGACGACTGGTACGACGAGCCCGAGGCCACCGCGGCCGCAGTGGAGCGGGCCCGGGTGCTGGCGGCCGAGGTGGCCGGCGGCGAGCGGGTGCCCGAGCTGCTGGAGCTGGGGGTGGGCACCGGTCGCCTGGCCCTGCCCCTCGTCGCCGCCGGCGTGGCGGTGACCGGCCTCGACGCCTCGGCCGCCATGCTTGATCAGCTGGCGGCCAAGGACGAGGCCGGCGCAGTGAGTGCTGTCGTGGGCGACATGGCCGGACCCTTGCCCGACGGCCCCTTCGACCTGGTGCTGGTGGCCCGCAACACCCTGTTCAACCTCACGACCGCCGATGCCCAGCGGGCCTGCCTGGCCGAGGTGGTGCGGGTCCTGGGCCCGGGTGGTCGGCTGGTGGTGGAGGCCTTCGTGCCCGCCGACGAGCCCGGGCCGAGCTCGTCGGTGGAGGTCCGCAGCATCAGCACCGATCGGGTGGTGCTCTTCGTGGATCGCCACGACGCGACCGCGGGGGAGTCGTGGAGCTCGTTCGTCGACATCGGTCCCGAGGGGGTGCAGTTCCGGCCCTGCCACGTCCGCTACCTGCGTCCCGACGCCCTCGACCTCCTGGCCGGCGAGGTCGGTCTGGCCCTCGAGTCCCGTCACGCCGACTGGGACCGCACTCCCTTCGACGACGACTCGGCCCACCACATCTCGGTCTTCCGGCTCGCCTAGGGCGGCCGCCCGTCCGGAGGGGTGCTTCGACGACGGGCACAGTCCCGTGCTCCGGCCGAAGCCCGGCTCGTCCGATGCCCCGATCTCGATCTGGCCCTCTGCCGTCGACCGGATGTCGACGGTGAACGGCGGTGGCGTCTCCACGGCCACCGGTCTGTCCAGCTCCGAGCACCTTCGCGGTCGAGAGGGTCCAGCGGGGGTGGGTCGGTAGCGTGGCGCGGTGGCTGTTGACCCCCTCCCGACGACCTACCTGGACCACGCAGCCAGCACGCCCATGCGACCCGAGGCGGTCGAGGCCATGCTCCCGTTCCTGGGCGTGCACCACGGCAACCCGTCCGGTGCCCACGCCGCCGCTCGCCACGCCCGGAGGGCCGTCGACGACGCCCGCGACGTTGTGGCTGCCCTCGTTGGCTGCTCGCCCGGTGAGGTCGTGTTCACCTCCGGGGGGACCGAGTCCGACGCCACCGCCCTGGCCGGGGTGGTCGGCGCCCGGCCCGGGGCGCTCCTGGTCGGCGCCATCGAGCACCACGCGGTGGGCGACGGCGCGGTGGCCGCAGTCCGGCTGGGCGGCACCGTCCACCCGCTGGCCGTCGACGGACGCGGCCGGGTGGCCACGGCCACCCTCGAGGCCGCCGTCGCCGAGGCCCCGTCGCCGCCCACGGTGATCTCGGTCGCCCTGGCCAACAACGAGGTGGGCACGATCCAGCCCCTCGACGCGCTGGCCGAGGTCCGCGACCGCATGGCTCCCGACGCCGTCCTCCACACCGACGCCGTCCAGGCCGCTCCCTGGCTCGACCTGTCGACCCTCGCCGGTCCGGCCGCTCTCGTGTCCCTCAGCGCCCACAAGATGGGCGGCCCCAAGGGCGTGGGCGCCCTCGTCGTGCGAGACGGCACGCCCTTCGCCCCGCTGGTGCGAGGCGGCGGTCAGGAGCGGGGCCGCCGCAGCGGCACCCACAACGTGGCCGGCATCGTCGGGTTCGGCGTGGCCGCCCGCCTGGTCGCCGAGCAGCGCGCCTCCCTCGCCGCGTCGGTCGCGGCCCGGCGGGACCGACTCGCCGTCGGCCTCCTCGCGGCGCTGACGCCTCTGGTCCCGGGCGCAGTTGAGACCGTCGTCGGGGCCGACGGCGATCGCGGCCACGTGCTGCCCGGCCACCTCCACCTCTGCCTGCCCGGAGTGGCCGCCGACGAGGTCCTCTTCCTCCTCGACCAGGAGGGGGTGGCCGCCTCCGCCGCCTCGTCGTGCGCCTCCGGCGCCACCGAGTCGTCCCACGTCTTGCGGGGCCTGGGAGTGGACGAGGCCTCGGCCCGGGGTTCGCTCCGGCTCACCCTCGGCTGGTCGACCACCGACGCCGACGTCGACCGCGCCCTGGAGGTCGTCCCCCGTGCCGTTGCCTCCGCCGTCGGCGCCCCGGTGCCGTCCTCCGCCGGGACCTGACGTGCCCCCGGCAAACCTGCGGCACTTGTCCAGCAAGACCGTTGACATCTGCCGCAGGTACGCGGAGGGTCGTCCGATGAGGGTGCTGGTGGCCATGTCGGGTGGCGTCGACTCCTCGGTGGCCGCGGCCCGGCTGGTGGCCGATGGCCACGAGGTCACCGGAGCGACGCTCAAGCTGTGGGGCGGCGAGTCCGACACCGGGTGCTGCTCGGTGGCCGACGTCGACGACGCCCGCCGCGTGGCCGACAGCCTCGGCATCGAGCACCACACCTTCGCCTACGGCGACGAGTTCGAGTCCGACGTGGTGGCGCCCTACGTCGCGGCCCACGCGGCCGGGGCCACACCCAACCCCTGCATGGCGTGCAACCGCCACATCAAGTTCGGTGTCCTGCTGGACCGGGCTGACCGCCTCGGCTTCGACGCGATCGCCACCGGCCACCACGCCCGCGTCGTCGTGGGCGTCGACCGCGTGCGACGGGTCGGGAGGGGCGCGGACGGGGCCAAGGACCAGTCCTACGTCCTGGCCGGCCTCGACCACGATCGGCTCGGCCGGGTCCTGTTCCCCGTCGGCGACCTCACCAAGGCCGACGTGCGAGCCCAGGCGGCCGACCTCGACCTGCGCACCGCGGCCAAGCCCGACAGCCAGGACGTGTGCTTCATCACCCGGGCCGACGGTCGCGCCCGCTTCCTCGGTCGGCGGTTGCCGCTCACCCCCGGACGGGTGGTGGACGCCCAGGGCGCTGCCCTCGGCGCGGTCGACGCGGTGGAGACGGTCACCATCGGACAGCGGCGGGGTCTGGGCCTCCCCGGGGGCACCGCGCCCCGCTACGCATTGACCGTCGACACCGCCGCCGCGACCGTCGTGGTCGGGTGGGAGGCCGACCTCCAGGTGCCCTCGCAGCCCCTCACGGATGTGGGCGGCGACCTGGGTGCGGCGGAGCGCGCCGTCCGCTGGCAGGTCAGCGCCCACGGCGAGCCTCGCCCGGGCCGCCTCGAGAGGGCCGGCGACGGCTGGGCTGTGCGGTGGGGCCAGCTGCAGCGCCGGGTCGCCCCCGGTCAGGCCGTCGTTGCCTACGTCGACGACGCTGTGGTCGCCTGGGCCTCCGCCGCACCCGTTCCCTCCGACGGCTGACCGAACGACCGTCCAGCGCGACCTGGTGTCGGAATCTGCGCCGAGGCTCCGGCCGCGCCGACGGCGGCGAGGAGGCCCGCCCGCCACCTGGCCGGGGATGCCCGTCACCGCGTCGCCCACCGCCTCCGCGCACCCGTCCAGGTTGGTCACCCCGCGGTCCTCGTCCTCGGCCTCCCTAACGGGGTCCTTGTTGGGCTCCTCGCCGTCGGCCTGGGCCGCCCCGTCGACGGGCCAGGGCCACCCGCACCGCGCCCCGGCGGGTCCGGGTGGTCATCCGCCACCGGCCGAGGCCGGGGGCGGGTCGCCGGGCAGCCGCACCACCGGCCACTCCCCCGCGTCAGGATCGGCTGGGTCCCAGTAGGTGAACCCGTCCAGCCGCGGTGAGGTGCGAAGCAGGTCGTCCCCGTCGACGATGTCCAACGCCGGGCTCGGGCCGGACTCGATCGAGGTGGTGACCACCCGCCAGTCGTCGGCCTCAACGTCCCACTCCAGGGTCCAGGTCACGGTGCGGAACACCACCTGGGGGCCCTCCACCGGCTCCTTCGACACGATGCCCGCGTCCCACACCTCGATGACCGCCTGCTCATCGCTGTAGCTCTCCGTACGCCACGCCAGCGGCGTGGTCTGCGAGGCCAGGGCGTCGAGCGTGCCGTCGTCCTGGTACTGGCCCAGGAGCCGGCCCCGGGCCCGCTCCTCGAGCTCGCGCTCCTCGTCCCGGGTCTCCTCGGTCCACACCGCATCGAGCAGATCGAAGGCCACCTGGGGGTTCTCGGTGCGGCCGTAGTACGACGACCAGGACATGACCGCGGCCACCGTGCCGGCCTCGTCGCGGCTGTAGCCGACGGGGATCCCGTCATCGGTCACCCCCGTGGGCCCGTTCGGGAACGGGTCCCCCGGCGCCCCCGGATCCTCCGGAGCCGGGCCGGTGATGATCGTCTGCGTCGTCGTGTCGTCGGTGGCGGGGCCGCCGTCGTCGTTGCGGCCGCGAACCCAGAACGCGGCCATGACCAGCAGCACCGCCGCGACCACCACCCCGACCACGATCAGAGCCAGCCGGGCCGGCGACTCCCCTCCCCCACCGGGGCGGCCCGGGCCCCGGCCGCCGCGGGGGGCGGAGCTGGTGCGGGAGACGATGGTGGCCGGCATCAGCCCGCCGCTCCCTTGATCAGCGTGCTGGCCGACCCGATGACCGCGGCGCCGACCAGGGCCAGCAGCACGGCCCGCTTGCCCACCGAGGTGGCCTGCACGTTGGAGCCGACGCCGCCGATGGCCCAGGCCGCGCCGCCGGCCACCAGCGCGATGGCACCGGTCAGCAGCGACCAGAAGGCGATGCCGTTGACGATCTCGACCGCTCTCGGCGTCTCGGGGAGCGCGTCGGCGTCGGGCTCGACGTTGACCTGGGCGACCAGGGTGCCGGCCAGGCCGTCGATGGTGCTGAGCATGGGTGCCTCCTTATGCGGTGTGCGAGGGGCCGCCGGGCGGGTGGCCGGAGAGATCAGGGGGCGGTGGTGCCGGGGGTGGGACCGGGGCGGTGGGTGTGTCCGGGCCTCGGCCCGACAGCGGCACCCCCGGTCCAGTGGGACTGTGGGCACTGTCCGCCGTGGGGCCGAGGGACCGTGGGGGACCGGCACTGAAGCCGAGGGTCACGGCCCGGGCCAGCGACAGGTAGGCGTCCCGGGTCAAGGTGGCCAGCGCGTCGAGGCCGTCGATGCCCCCGGCCGCCAGGACCGGGTCGTACGGGATCTCGATCACGGCCCGGACCAGGCCGGCGAAGTGGGCGAACAGCGGGTCGAGGTCGACGGCCAGGTCGTTGCGCGACGCGTTGACGACCACCACGGCGTCGTCGACCTGGTCGGGGCGGGCGTGGGCCCGCAGCCAGCGGAGCAGGTGATCGGCGTGGCGGGCCTGGTCCACCGCCGGGCCGGTGACCACCACCAACTGGGTGGCCATGGCCAGCACGGCGCGCATGGCGTCGTGCAGCACCCCGGTGCCGCAGTCGGTCAGGACCAGGTTGTAGTGCTGACCGAGGACGGCCTGGGCGTCGGCGTAGTCCTGGGCGGTGAAGGCCTCCGACACTTCCGGATCGGCGTCGCCGGGGACGACCTCCAGGCGCGATGGGGCCTGGGTGGTGTAGGCCCGGACGTCCCGGTAGGACACCAGGTCAGCCCGGGCGGCCAGCAGTTCGCGGACCGTGGCCGAGGTGGTGGGGGCGACCCGGTAGCCGAGGGTGCCGTAGTCGGGGTTGGCGTCGAGGGCGACGACCCGGTCGCCCCGCTCGGCGGCCAGGGTGTGGCCCAGCATCAACGTGGTGGTGGTCTTGCCCACCCCGCCCTTGGTCGAGAGGACGGCGATCCGTTCACCGGCGCGCCTGGCCACCGGGGCCGCCACCTCGGCGCGCAGCTCGGACCGGGCTGCCTCGGCCGCGGAGGGCCCCGGGTTCACCGCCCCGCTGGTCATCCGGTACAGGGCCCGGCGCCACCCCGTGGATGGGGCGGCCGGGGCCGGGGCGATCAGCGTCTGGGGCTGCCACACGTCAGGCCCGGGGCCGGTGCCCCCTGTGACCGGCTCGTCACTCTGTGACGCGGTATTCTGCGGGTGCGGCGTCTCCGGTCGCAGTTCGACCACCTCATGGGTCACGTCGTCGGCATGGCTCAAAGGGGGTTCTTGTCCCCTCTCGTGGGTGCCCGTTGTACCCCGTCTCCGCGCCGACAAACCGGAACGCGGCCTTGTCCGAATACCTACATCGGTAGGCCTCATCGTGCTCTTGGGGGTTTTGCGGCGGGGAGTCGTGAGGGGTCACCGAGGGCGGGCGCCGGCGTCCTCGTCGGTGATGCCGGAGTCGGAGTGAGTGCCGCCGCGGCCGGGTGGGTGCGCGACGCGCTCACCGTCGCCGACGGGTCCTGCGGGCCCGGGCCCTCCTCGATCCGTTGCCGGGCTCCCCTGCCGAGGACGACCTACTGCACCGGGATGCGGCGCGAGGCGGCCTCGGCCAGGACCGCGGCGGGCCGGCTGGGGGTGAACGCCACCCGGGTCGCGGGCTGGGTCTCCAGCTCCGTCCGGCCCTGGCGGACGGTCACCGCCAGCGCCTCGCTGGTGGTCAGCACGAGGGACAGGCCCGTCGCCCCCAGGCTGAGGTCGAGGGCGGCGACGTCCGCCGGAGCCGGCCCCAGGCTCTCGATGAGGGGACGGGGCGCCATCACCGCGTCGGGCCGGGCCACGGGGTCGTGGACCACTAGGCCGGAGGGCACGAAGACCAGCCACCGCCGGGCCAGCTGGTGCAGCGATCGCACACCGGCCACCACGACCACCGCCCCGACGACGAGCAGGACGCCGCCGACCACCCACTGCTCGGTGGCCAGCAGCAACGGGCCGGCGACGGCCCCGGCCGCCACCGCCATCCAGGTGAGGAGGCCGAGGGCCGCCAGCGCGGGCGGGCAGCGGAGGGCGAAGCGACGCTCGCTCCCATAGGCCGAGCCCGTCACGAAGGCGTCGCCCACCACGGGGGCGAAGGCGAGGGCGACCGCCGCAGCGGCCGGGATGACCGCGAGGGCACCGGTGGTGAGGTCGGCATCAGCGCTTCCCGGGCCCGCAGCCCAGGCCGCGACGGCCAGGGCCCCGGGGACACCGATGCGCACCACGCTGAGGCTCGAGGCGCGGGGCACCAGGGTGGCGACCAGCACGGCCACCCACCCGCCCCAGGCCATGATCGTGACCAGCGCGCGCAGGGCGCCGGCCCGCCCGGCGAGGGCATCGCCCAGGGCCGGCCCTGCGGCCAGGGGCAGCACGAACCACAGGAGGCGCAGGGCCCCCAGGGCGGCGGTGGTGGGCGAGGGGCGGGACACGAGAGGTGAGATTTGCCCATGCGGTCCCCGCCTGACCACTCTTGGTGTCACCGAGGGGCCCCGCAGGACGGGTTCCGGCGCACCACAAGGGGATCTCGTGCGGAGCGGAAACGCCAACCACGGGGGGGAACAGGCCAAGGCGACGGTCGTCGCGGACGACGTGCCGCTGGGGATCGGCGTCCCGACGGGTATCGGGAGCCTGCCCCACGACGAGCCCTCCGCCGCGGTCGAGTTCGTCCTCGAGCACCTGCCCGAGCTGCCGGCGGCGCCCAGCCTCCCTGCCCGGGACCCGCGGGAGTCCATGCTGGCCCAGGCCGCGTGGGGCATCACTGGGGTCGACGTCGCCGCCGACGGCTCGCTGGCCGTCGATCCAGCCCGTCTCGACCCGGCTGCCCCCCTCCACGACGACGGCCTCACCGGCGCCCCGTTCGTCACGCTGCAGACGTTCCTGTCGGCCGTGGCCGGTCGCACCGGCGCGATCAAGGTGCAGACCACCGGCCCCGTCACCCTCGCCTGCAGCCTGGTGGCCGAGGGCGCAGATCCGACCGTCGCCGCCGCCGTGGCCGGAGCCGCGGTGCGGGCCCGCGCCGTCGCCCTGGTCGATGCGGTCGCGGCCGTCGCTCCGGATGCGCCGGTGGTCGCCTTCCTCGACGAGCCCGGCCTCGTCGGTGGTCCGCCGCCCGAGCTGGGCCACCCCGACGCGGTGGTCGACCTGGTGTCGAGCGCCATGGCCGCGTGGGAGACGCGGGCGATCACCGGCATCCACTGCTGCGGGCCGACGGACTGGGCCACCCTCCTCCAGGCCGGACCCCGCATCCTGTCTGCTCCGGTGGGAGCCGACCTCCACCTGGGCGCGGGCGCCCTGGCCGCGTTCCTCGAGCGCGACGGCTGGATCGCCTGGGGTGCGGTCCCGACCGATCGACCGCTGGGCGACTCGGCCTCACACTGGTGGCGCGAGCTGTCCGCCCAGTGGTGCGAGCTGGTGCAGGCCGGCTGCGACCCGGTGCGCATCCGCCGCCAGGCCCTCGTCACCCCCGCGTGCGGCCTGGCGAGGCACCACCTGCCGCAGGCCGAGCTGGTGGTCGAGCTGACCCACGCCGTGGGTCTGCGCATCCACGACCAGCTGGCCGGGGTGCGCCTCTCCGTCGGCGCCTAGCGCCGCACCGCAACGTCGCCCGTCCTCGCCGAGTCCGGTCGGCCGTGCGCGATGAGCAGCTCGCCCACGCGGGGCGCGTCGCCGGGCTCGTCGACGGCCCGGGTCCACATGTCCGCGGTGAGCCGACCGGGGCGCCCCAGGGCGGCGGCCAGGGCGTCGTCGGTGTCATCGCCGCGAGCGAAGTAGAGCTGACCCTCGCAGAGGTACACCGTGCACCCACTACGACCGGTGAAGCGCACGGCTCCGGTCCGACCGTCGGAGGAGAGCACGCGCCGTGCGCCGGCGGGGGAGTAGTCATCCAGAGAACCGCTCAGGGCCATGTGCGCAGCATCCGGTGCGATCGGGGGGCGGGGCCCGCGCTCCTATGCTCGATTCCCGATGAGCGAGCGCAGCGAGCGAACCAGATGGCACAGCTGTCTCCCCGACGGCGGAGCTTGCGGAGCCGGAGGCGCTCATCGGTGCTCCGTGGGGACCTGCGGGGCCAGCTCGGCGGACCGGGCGAGGGCGCACCGATGAGCGAGCGACGCACCGAGCCTGACGACGAGGCCGCCGAGGCCACCGAGCGGGCCGCGACCCTGCGGGCCGAGATCGCGGGCCACGACGAGCGCTACCACGGCCTCGACGCCCCGACCATCGCGGATGTCGACTACGACGCCCTGGTCAGGGAGCTGCGCGACCTCGAGGAGGCCCACCCCGACCTGGTCACCGAGGACTCGCCCACCCAGCGCGTCGGCGCCGCGCCCAGCACCCTCTTCGCCCCGGTCGAGCACCGGTCGCCGATGATGTCGCTCGACAACGCCTTCGACGCCGACAGCCTGGCCGCGTGGGGTGAACGGCTGGAGCGACGCCTGGGGGCGGCGCCGGACGACGATCCGGTCGACTACGTGTGCGAGCTGAAGATCGACGGGGTGGCCATCTCCATCGTCTACGAGGACGGCGAGCTCGTGCAGGCCGCCACCCGGGGTGACGGGCGGGTGGGCGAGGACGTCACCGCCAACATCCGGACCATCGAGGGCATCCCCCACCGGCTCGGAGGAGACGCCCCCCGGCTGCTGGAGGTGCGGGGCGAGGTCTACATGTCCCGGTCCGCCTTCGCTCGCCTCCAGGCCACCCAGGAGGACCTGAACCGGGAGCGCCTGGCCGCCGGTCGCAAGCCCACCCCGGTCGCGGTCAACCCGCGGAACGCGGCGGCGGGGTCCTTGCGGCAGAAGGACTCCGCCGTCACCGCGTCTCGCGAGCTGTCGATGTGGTGCTACCAGCTGGGCGAGGTCGACGGCGGCCCGCCCTTCTCCCACCACCGCGAGACCCTCGACTTCCTTGGGGCCGCGGGTCTGCCGGTGAACCCGGAGATCACGGTGCTGCCCACGCTGGATGAGGTGCTGGCGTACTGCCTGCGGTGGCAGGGCGACCGGCTCGACCTCGACTACGACATCGACGGTGCGGTCGTGAAGGTCGACGACCTGGCCACCCGCGAGGCGTTGGGGTTCACCTCTCGGGCGCCGCGGTGGGCGGTGGCCTACAAGTTCCCGCCCGAGGAGCGCACCACCCGGCTGCGCTCGATCGAGGTGTCGGTCGGCCGCACGGGACGCGCCACGCCGTTCGCCCAGCTGGAGCCCGTGTTCGTCGGCGGGGCCAACGTCAGCCAGGCCACGCTGCACAACCAGGACCAGGTGGCGGTGAAGGACGTCCGGCCCGGCGACGTCGTCGTCGTGCGCCGGGCGGGGGACGTGATCCCGGAGGTGGTCGGGCCGGTGCTGCCCCGCGACGACCCCGATCGACCGAGGTGGGGGTTCCCCACCACCTGTCCGTGCCCGCGGGCCTCGACCCTGGTGCGACCCGAGGGGGAGAGCGACACCCGGTGCGTCGACCTCGAGTGCCCGTTCCAGCGAGCCGGGAGCATCGAGCACTTCGCCGGTCGGGGGTCGATGGACGTGGAGGGCTTCGGCGAGCAGCGGATCCGGCTGTTCCTCGACCTCGGTCTCATGGCCGACATCGCCGACCTGTACACGATCGACTGGGACCAGCTGGTCGCCCTGCGCACGCTCGTCACCGGCTGGGCCGCGGCCGCGGTCGAGGTGGCCCGAGAGCGCACCGACGACGACAGCGCCCGCCTCGACGCCGTGGACGCGTCCGACGTGGCGGCGACCACCCCCGACGACGCCGAGGCGGTGCTGGGCCCGGACCTGGTGGCCGACCTGGTCGCGGACGTGGGTCGGTTCCGCTCCACCGCCGACACGCTGCGGGGCCTGGGGGAGGAGGCGGTGGCCAACCTGCGGGCCGCCATCGACGCCACCCGCGAGCGTCCCCTGGCCAAGCTGCTGGTGGGGCTCAACATCCGCCATCTCGGCCCGGCCGGGTCGGAGGCCCTGGCCGGGGCGCTGGGCCACATCGATGCCATCGAGGGGGCGGCCGAGGAGGCCATGGCCGCGGTCGACGGGGTGGGCCCGATCATCGCCGCCGCGGTGCGGACCTGGTTCGACGACGACGCCAACCGGGGGGTCGTCGCCAAGCTCCGGTCCGCAGGGGTGAACATGAAGGGCCCCGAGCGCCCCGACATCGAGCCCGTGCTCCTGGGCCGGGCCGTGGTCGTCACCGGGACCCTGGAGGGCTTCAGCCGGGAGGAGGCGGCCGAGGCCATCAAGGTCCGGGGCGGCAAGAGCCCCGGGAGCGTGTCCAAGAAGACCTACGCCGTGGTCGTCGGCGCCGAGCCCGGCGCCTCCAAGCTGACCAAGGCCGAGGACCTGGGCGTGCCCGTCCTCGACGAGGCCGCCTTCACCGCCCTGCTGGAGACCGGCGACCTCCCCACCTGACCTGCGAGTCCTGCGAGGCGCCGAGGTTCCATCTCGCGACGATCGGTACACGAACTCGTGTACCGATCGTCGCGAGAACGGTGTCGGGCAGTCCCAGCGGACGGGGCGCTAGCGCAGGCCGCGGGAGATGAGGGTGGGCTTCCAGCGGGGGGCGGGTAGCTCGACCCGGAGGCGGGGGAAGCGGTCGAAGAGGGCGCCCAGTGCGACCTCGGCCTCCACGCGGGCGAGGGGGGCGCCGATGCAGTGGTGGATGCCGAAGCCGAACGAGAGGGGTGGGCCCTCGTCGCGGCCCAGGTCGAGCCGCTCGGGCTCGCTGAAGCGCTGCGGGTCCCGGTTGGCCGCGCCCAACAGCACGATGATGAAGCGACCGGGGGCGATGGTGACGTTGCCGACGTGGATGGGCTCGACGGCGATGCGCTGCACCAGCTGGACCGGGCTGTCGTAGCGGAGCAGCTCCTCGACCCCGCTGGGGCGCAGGTCCGGCTCGGTCCGCCAGCGGTGGAACTGGTCGGCGTGGCGCCAGAGGTGGAGGAGCCCGTTGCCCATCAGGTTGGCCGTCGTCTCGTGGCCGGCGATGAGCAGCAGGGCGGCGAAGGCCACCAGCTCGTCCTCGGTCAGGCGGTCCTCCCCGTCGGCGGCGGCGATGAGGGCCGAGAGCAGGTCGTCGGCGGGATCGGCCCGACGCCGGTCGACCGCGGCGCGCAGGTAGCGGTCCAGGCCGACTGCCGCCGCGTCGGCGCGCTCGCGGACCCGGCGGGAGGTCACCGAGGCGGCGTCGAGCCCCGCGACCACGTCCGGCACCCAGGCGCCGAACCGCTCGTGGTCCTCGGAGGGGACTCCGAGGAGGTCGCAGATGACGATGACGGGGAACCGGTAGCAGTAGCTCTCGATGAGCTCGGCCCCGCCGTCGGGGGCCAGCTCGTCGAGCAGGCGGGTGGCCAGGGCCTCGATGCTCGGGCGCAGGCGCTCCACCACCCGCGGCGTGAAGGCCCGGGAGGCCAGTCCCCGGATGCGGGTGTGGTCCGGCGGGTCGAGGCTGATGAGCAACCGCTGGGCCAGGCGGATGAACATCCCCTCGCCCACACCCTCCCCGTGGCTGTCCGCCAGCTTGAATATGAGGCGGCCTGGCGCCTCGGCCAGGAGGCCGGCGCCCTCGCGCCCGGCGCGAACCCGCAGGTCCACGAGGTGCTCGTCGCTCGACGCGTGCGGATCCTTCAGCACCGTCAGCCCCTCGTCGTAGCCGCTCACCAGTGTCGCCCCGACGCTGGCGTGGTGGACGCGCTCGTGGTCCCGCAGCCGCTGGTAGAGGGGGTAGGGGTCGGTCCGGAACGACGGCTGGACCAGGGAGCGTAGTGACCATGGTCAATGACCATGGCTAGAGTACGGGAATGACCGACAGCGTGGTTCCCGCCAGCTCTTTCAAGGCCCGGTGCCTGGCCCTGTTGGACGAGGTCGAAGCCGACCACCGCACCATCGTGGTGACCAAGCACGGGCGCCCG
>JBBSME010000047.1:0-20029 GCA_038233335.1 Acidimicrobiales bacterium
CGACTTCCCGACACCGGAATGCGCTCGAACGACATGCAGTGGGACTTCTGGACCCTCTCCCCCGAGTCGGCCCACCAGGTCACCTGGCTCATGGGCGACCGCGGCATCCCCCGCACCTGGCGCCACATGAACGGCTACAGCTCCCACACCTACATGTGGGTCAACGCCGGCGGCGACAAGTTCTGGGTGAAGTACCACTTCAAGACCGACCAGGGCATCGAGTACATGACCCAGGACGAGGGCGACCAGATGGCCGGCGACGACGTCGACTACCACCGGCGCGACCTCTACGACTCCATCGACGCCGGCGACCACCCCAGCTGGACGCTGAGGATGCAGATCATGCCGTTTGAGGACGCCAAGGACTACCGGTTCAACCCCTTCGACCTCACCAAGGTGTGGCCGCACAGCGACTACCCGCTGATCGAGGTCGGGAAGCTGACCCTCGACCGGAACCCGACCGACTTCCACACCGAGATCGAGCAGGCCGCGTTCCAGCCCAACAACCTGGTGCCCGGCATCGGCCCGAGCCCGGACCGGATGCTCCTGGGCCGGCTGTTCTCCTACGCCGACGCCCACCGGGCACGCCTGGGTGCGAACTACACGCAGATCCCGGTCAACCGTCCGCAGGCTCCCGTGAACAGCTACAGCAAGGACGGGGCCATGCGGGTCATGAACGTGTCGGATCCGGTGTACGCGCCGAACTCCTACGGCGGCCCTGCGGCGGACACCGCCACCTACGGCGAACACGCCGGCTGGGAGGCCGACGGCGACATGGTCCGCTCGTCCTACGTCGACCACGCCGAGGACGACGACTGGGGCCAGGCCGGCACCATGGTCCGCGAGATCCTCGACGACGCCGCCCGCGACCGCCTGGTCGACAACATCGTCGGCCACCTGTCCGACGGCGTGTCCGAGAAGGTCCTCGAGCGGGCCTTCACCTACTGGCGCAACGTCGACAAGGACCTGGGCGACCGGGTCGCCGACGGCGTGAAGGCCGGCCAGGCCTGAGCCCCCACCTCCTGGCTCCCGCCGCACCGGCCGGAGCCTGCGCACCGCCCCGGGTCACCCCTCCCCCCGCCCGGGGCGGTGTCGCGCCCGGGCTCCGGTCAGCGGTCCCCGTGGCCGGGGACCGGCGGCCTACGGGCGGTAGGCGGTGGTGGTGACCCCGAGGGGTTGCTGGATGTCCGCGGTGAGGGCCCGGGACGCGGCGACGAGGCGCTTGCCGTCGCTGAACGGGGCCATGAAGTGGACGGTGCGGGTGCCCCGCAGGGTCGCGGCCGAGCCCAGTCCGGGGTCGGTGTTGGGGATGCCGCCGGTGAGCACCGGGCCCGACGCCGCGTAGAAGGACCGGTCGCCCCAACACTGCGGCTCGGGCGGGTCGGTCTGGTCCCGGTGGAACCAGCTGGTGGCGACGCCGCCGGCGCTGGAGGTGAACGTCGACCGCGTGTACACCGCGCCCTGGGGGCCGTTGACGACCTCCCACTCGGCCGGTGCGGTGCTGATCGGGTTGGCCGCGCCGTTCACCGAGACCCCACCGGGACGGGTGGAGCTCCGGTAGACCATCCCGACCGCAGCGGCGCTGTAGTCGACGAAGTCCATCACGCCCGGGATCGGGTGGACCCGGAGGTCGGTGACGATCACCTCCCGGTCGCGGTACAGGAGGTGGGTGCGCTGGGTGCGGGGACCGCTGTTGGCCCCGACGTAGGAGCGGATGGCCCGGACCGGTCCGTCGATGTTGGCCACGAACGCCCCCTCGGCCAGGGCGAAGCTGAGGTTGCTGCGACCGCAGTCGTCGACCGCGAACTGGTTCTTGTGGCCGTCGAGGACGTCGACCCCGGTGGAGTCCCCGGCCCGCACCTGCCAGCTGTCCTCCAACCAGCGGTCGCTGAACCCGATCCGGTACAGGTCTGTGGTCGCCGAGGAGGTCTCCGGGTTCGGCCCCTCGGCCCGGCGGTAGGTCGACCGGTAGTCGCCCCGGGTGGGGACGAAGTCGTAGTCGACGTAGTCCTTCCCGGCGGCGGGGTCGAGCGAGCCGTCGGAGATGAAGAGGTGGACCCACGCCAGCCCGGTGCCCTGGGGGTCGTAGAGCTGGACCCGCACCCCACTGCCGGCGACCGTCCCCGGCGGGTTCGCCTGGTCGCCGGAGCGGGGGATGCCGCCGGCATCGGAGGCCATGAACACCAGCTCGTCGTCGCGGTCGAAGGTCGCGTCGGTGTCGGCTCCCACGAAGGTGGCGGGGTCGGCGTACTGGAGCGCCGTCGGCCCACCCGGACCGTTGCCGTAGACCGAGCCGGCCCTCCCGGGCGTGGAGTTGTCCCCCGGTGCCGTGCCGAAGGAGACGACCTTGCGCTCGTCGACCTGGACCGGGATCTGAGTCCAGCGGGGCGTGTCGCCCGAGTAGGTGTGGCGGAAGGCGACCAGGCGGCCCGGGGCAGTGCCGGTGAGGGCGGGGAGGCGGGCGCCGTTGAGGACCACGGGTTGACCCGGTCGCGACACGGTGGACCGGTCCGGCTCGCACCCGGCCAGGCTGAGGGCGAGGAGCGCCACCCCCCCAGCCGCCAGCACTCGCCTCATCGCGCACTCCTAACCGTCGATCGGAGGCCGACCGTACATCCGATCCGCGCCGGCTGCGGGCAGCCGCGCCCATCGGTGGGCACCGACCCCGCTGCGGGCTCGTCGGCACCGACCAGCCGCGGCCGGTGCGTCGGCCAGGGGACAGGGCCTCGGGGCCGTCTCGCTCGGCGAGGCGTCGGTTGGTCGCCGCCGCGGGGCGGTTCAGCCCGGCGTGTCCAGGACTCGGGCCATGGGCCAGTGGGGGCCGATGCCCTCGACCTCGAACTGCTCGCCCTCGACCGCGAACCCGCGTCGCTGGTAGAAGCTCCGGGCCGCCACCCTGGCGTCGCACCAGACCAGCCGACCCCCCTCCTGGGCGACGTGAGCCAGGGCGGCGTCGAGGACCTGGGCGCCGATGCCCTGGCCGCGGACGCCGTCGTCGGTGGCCATGGCCCGGACTCGCCAGCTGTCAGCGTCGTCGGGTCGCCACCGGCAGGCGGCCGGGAACACCGTGGCCGTGCCCACCGGAGCGGCGCTGGCGTCGGAGCGCAGAGCGGCGAACACCGCGACCTGCGGGTGGTCGTCGCCTTCGAACCGCCCGGCCGAGGCGGGCTGGCCCCGGCGCAGCACCCGGGCCCGGAGGGCCCACACCGCCGACGGGTCGACCCGCCTGACGGTTGCTTCCACGGCCTCGACCCTAGGCAGCGCCGTCGTCGGCTCGACGGCTGGGTAGCCTCCGGCCCCGACGACGAGAGAGCCGGAGGGCGCCACATGACCGAGATCCACGGGACCTGCCGAGACGACCTCACCCCGGTGCGAGACGCCTTCGCCGGCGCCTTCGACCGTGGTGAGGAGCGGGGAGCGGCGGTCGTCGTGACCCTCGACGGCGAACCGGTCGTCGACCTGTGGGCCGGCCTGGCCACCGACGACGACCGGCCCTGGGGACGGGACACGATCGTCAACGTGTACTCGACCACCAAGACCATGACCGCCCTGTGCGTGCTGATGCTGGCCGACCGGGGGGAGGTCGACCTGTACGCGCCCGTCGCCACCTACTGGCCCGAGTTCGCAGCCGCCGGCAAGGACGCCATCACCGTGGCCCAGGTCATGTCGCACACCGCCGGGCTGTCCGGCTTCGATCCGGCCATCGCCCCCGAGGACCTCTACGACTGGGACGCCATCTGCACGGGGCTGGCCGCCCAGGAGCCGTGGTGGGAGCCCGGCACCCAGTCCGGCTACCACCTCATCACCCAGGGCTACCTCCTGGGCGAGATCGTCCGCCGGGTCACCGGCCGGTCGGTCGGCACCTTCTTCCGGGAGGAGGTGGCCGAGCCGCTGGGGGCGGACTTCCACATCGGGCTTCCGGCCAGCGAGGACGGTCGCGTCGCCGACCTCATCCCGCCCCCGGCAGCCGGGCTCGAGAGCCTGGCCGACATCGACATGGATTCGCTCGCCCTCCGATCCGTCCTCAGCTGCCCGGTCGACACCTCCGAGACCAAGACCCGGGAGTGGCGGGCAGCCGAGATCCCCGCGGCCGGAGGGACCGCCAACGCCCGGGGCGTGGCCCGGATCCACTCGGCGCTGGCCTGCGGCGGCGAGGTCGACGGCGTGCGGCTGCTGTCCGCGGCCGGGGTCGAGCGGGTGCTGGAGGAGCAGAGCCACACCGACGACCTCGTGCTGGGGATGAAGATCCGCTACGGGATGGGCTACGGGCTCATGAACGAGTCCATCCCCTTGAGCCCGAGCCCGCGGTCGTTCTTCTGGGGCGGGTACGGCGGGTCCATCGCGCTGGTCGACCTCGATCACCGGATGACGGTCAGCTACGTCATGAACAAGATGAGCTCAGGCATGGCCGGCGACCTCCGCGGCGCCTCGCTCATCTTCGCCGCCTACGGCGCCCTCGGCTGACCCCGCCTCCCGAGATCAGCTGGCGTAGCTGATGGTGACCCGACGGTTGCGAGCCCGGCCATCGGGATTGTCGCGCCCGTCGACCTCGTTGGCGGCCACCGGGTCGGACTCTCCCCGACCCTCGACGGTCAGCTCCACCGAGGAGCCCAGGATCGGCCCCAGCACATCGGCCACCGACTGGGCCCGCTGCTCGGAGAGGGCCTGGTTGGCCGCCTCCTCGCCCACGCTGTCGGTGTGGCCCACGATGTCCACGGTGCCGCTGACCTCTCCGGCCAGGCGGTCACCGATGGCCTCGAGCCGGGCGACGGCCCCGGGGCTGAGGTCGGCTGACCCGAAGGCGAAGAGGACGTCGGTGTCCAGGTTCAGGTCCACCTCGTCGCCCTCTCGCACCTCGCTCTGGAGGTCGTCGGCCACGCCGACCGATGCGGACAGCGTGTCGCCCTCAGGTGCGTCGGACGCTCGAGGGAGGTCCAGGTACCAGGGGGCGACCTCGTCGGCCACCGAGACCGGCGCGGAGGGCAGCCAGCCTTCGAGCTCGACCACCACCCGGTCCACATCGGCCGCCAGGGTCGGGAACCGCACCTCCTGGACCAGGGCATCGCCCGTCCCCAGCTCCCGGCGCCCCTCGGTGGTGACGCAGGGCCGGAGCGGCTGGAAGCGCCTATCGCTGTCCGGGTCCGACAGCGACAGCTCGCACAGCCCGCCGAGGGGTGGGAGGTAGGCGTCTGGAGCCGAGACGTTGACCCGGCGGACGCGGACGACGGTGCCGCCGTCGGCCGATGCGCCCACGGCGAGGACGTCGATGCGGAGCCGACCGGTGATGTCATCGGGGATGGAGGCGAGGACGGAGTCGGAGGAGTCGGCGGGTGGCGGCCCGTCGGTCACCGGGACGTCGGTCAGCGATCCGAACCCGGGGACGTCGACGGTGGCTGAGGTGGAGCTCGCGTCCAGCGCCGGGAAGGCGACGTGCACCGTCCGGGTGGAGCGGGCGGGGACATTCACGGTGGCATCCGAACCGTCGCTGCCGTCGGGGCCCTCGAGCGGGCCGAGGCGCTGCTGCTGGGCGGGATCGATCAGCGCCAGCTCGTCGAGGTCGAAGCCGACCCCGTCAGGCCAGCTGTCGTCGCCCCCGGCTCGGGTCAGGTCGAGCACGGCCACGGTGCGGGCCTCGCCGACGCGGACCACGGCCCGGGCCGCGACCGTCCACTCCGGCTGGGCCTCGGACCGCAGCGCCGGGCCGGGGTCAGGCAGGTCGAGGGTCGGGCCCTCCTCGGCGAGGGCGATCTCCTCGGGATCACCCAGGGCCACGAGGTCCGCGCCCTCGACCCGGCTCCCGCCCTCGAGGGTCGCTTTGGCGGGGTCGTCCAGGTCGCCGGTGCCGAGGTCGGTGGCCGGGGGCCCGTCCTGCACGACGACAGGCAGGGTGCGCCGTGCGTCGGCCACCTGCACCAGCACGGAGTCGACACCGCGAGCGGGGGAGGCGACCAGCACGTCCCGGGTGATCGACTCCCCGGCGGCCACGTCGTCGGTGGCGGCCTCGGCCACGGGCTCGTCATCCGCACTGCGGACCAGACCGGCCCGGAGGCTGGCGGTGTCGACCACCGCGAGGTCCTCGAGATCGCTGAGCTGCGACGGACGGAGCGCGTCGCCGGTGCCGTTGCGGTCCTCGACCCGGACGAGCAGGCCGTCCTGGGTGCGCCACACGCCCTGCACGACGACCTCGTGGTCGGGATCGGCCTCGATGCTCGTCGTCCGGGATGGCGCCACCCCGAAGGCGACGCCGCGCACGGGGACGTCGTCCACCGGCCGCCACTCGGGCAGGCTCACCCGCACCGCCTCGACGGCCTCGTCGACGGCCGCGAAGGTGACGTAGGCCTCGATCGTGGCCCCGGCCGGGATGACGCTGAACCGGGACGAGCAGAGGCAGTACCCGTCGTCGGAGGTCACCGGCGCGTGGCGGACCCGGCTGTCCGGGTCCGCGAGGCGGGCCGTCGCCAGACCGTCGAACCCGAAGACCTCGCGGACGTCGCTCGCCGCCGTTCCCGTGTTGGTGACCTCGAGGGGAACGGTCGTGGTGCCATCGGGCTCCCGGAGCGCGGGACGGACCGCCACCTCCACGTCGGGATGGGCCGGCGAGGTGGACTCCCCCGCGGGCTCGTCGTCGGGCCAGGCCGACAGCGTGCGGGGGGCCTCCGTGGTCGAGGAGGGGTCGTCATCCGCGCGCAGGGCGTCGGTGCACCCCGTGACGGCGAGGAGCGCGGCGACGGCCAGGGCCATGGCGCGAGGGCGGGCCCGGCGTCGTCGGGAGCGGAGGTCTGTGGTGGGTCTGGGGTCCATGCCCCTCAGGGGACCATCGACAGCGCGGCTGATCCATGGGGGACGACCCCCATCGGGACCCACCGGGGTCTCGGAGATCGAGCCGGTCACGCCGAGGCGAACAGGTAGGCGGTGATCAGCGCGACCACGACGAGGCCACCGAGGACAGCGGCAGGGAGCCCCGTCGGGCCGAGGTGGCGGCGCACGCGCCGGGTCAGGACCGCGCCCACCGCGACCAGCACCGCCACCGTGAGCAGGACGTAGACCGTCCGACGGACGGCGAGACCGCCCGGGCCGAGCGATGCGGCCAGCGAGGCCGCCTCGGCCACCGCGCCGCCGACGATCGCGCCGGCGAACACTCCCAGGAGACCGCCCCGGACCGGGCCGGGCTCCGCCATCGTCGCGGTGGCGGGCGTCTCCCCATCATCGGCCTCGACCTCACCGCCAGCGGCCGGGACGGGCCCGGCGGCCACCGGCCGGTCGTCGGGGTCCATCGGATCCGGCGGAAGAGGGGGTGCCGCCGGTCTGGTGGTGCCGGCCACCGCCCGGACGGTGGTCGCGGGCTGATCGTCGGCGCCGGTGGCCGGGTGGGTCCGGTCCGAGACGGCAGCATCGTTGGCCTGGGGGCCCGGTGGCGGCGCGCCGTACAGGTCGGCCAGCTGGCGGAGCTCGACGGCCAGGTCAGCGGCAGTGGCCCGGGTGTGCGGATCAGGGGCGAGGCACCGGCGGTCGATGAGGTCGGCCAGGGCCAGGTCCAGGCCGGGGGCGGGCTGGCGCTCGCCGCGCAGGACGGCCGCGTGGCGCACGGCGGCGTCGGTCCCTACGAACGGGTGGTGGCCGGACGCGGCCACCCACAGCGTGGTGCCCAGGGCCCACACGTCGGCCGAGCGGTGCACCCGTCCGGCCGCCTCCGCCTGGGCCACCTCCGGGGGTCGGTAGTCGAGGGTGGCGCCGATCGGACGGGCGTAGGAGCCCTGGAGGGAGGCCGCCACCCCGAAGTCACCCAGTTTCCAGAGGCCTCCGGCCCGCAGCGCGTTGGCCGGCTTCACGTCGCCGTGCAGGTGGCCCCCGTCGTGCAGCGCGGCCAGGCCCTCGGCCAGCTGGGCGCCGATGGAGGCGGCGTCGGCCGGGGTGAGCAGGCCGTGGCGGGCGACCACGGTGGCCAGGTCGACGTCGGCCTGCTCCATCACGAACACCACGCAGCCGGCGAGGGGCCCGTCGTCGATGTCGAAGGCGTCCTCGCCGGCCAGCAGGTGCGGGTGTCGCACCCCTCGGAGCAGCTCGAACTCGGTGACCAGCCCGCTCCGCGCCGCGGAGGAGAGGATGGGGTCGAAGACCTTGAGGGCCCGGGTCGGTTCGTCCCGCCAGGTGTCCCGGGTGGCCTCGAACACCTGGCCGAAGGCTCCCCTCGCCAGGAACCGCTCCACCTTCCACTCGCGGATCCGACTGCCGGGGACCAGCTGGTCGACCGGGCTCGACCCCGGGGGGATCTCGGTCACGGCTGGTCCGGTCCGGGGCCGGCGGTCGGGCCCTCGATGAGGGCCAGGTCGGCTGCGGTCACCGTGCCGGTCCGCAGGAGGAGGTCGACCAGCTGGTGGGAGGCATCGCGCACCTCCAGGCCGGCGGCCGACACCCCGTCGGGGTCGCCGCCGATCGCCACCCGACGGCGGGCGTGGGCCAGCCGCCGTTCGACGGCCTTGACCGTGACCCGCTCGGGCTCGGACGGGAGGAGGCTGAGGGTGCGGGCCACCTGGGCCACGGTGGCCACGTCGGTCGAGGAGGCATCACGCAGGCGAGGCTCGCACAGAGCGACGATCGCACGGAAGTAGCCGGCCGTGCGATCGAGGTCGAGGCCCCGGACGGTGTCGCCGGCGATGGGCGCGGCCTCGGGCCCCGCCAAGTCCAGCGCCGGGCAGTCGACCTGGAAGCCGACCTCCTCCTCTCCGGTCGCCAGCTCCACCCGCACCGACGGCCACGGCACCCGGAGGGTGCGCCCGGGAGCGACATCGGTGCGCTCGGGGCCATCCAGGCGGACGACGCGCACCTGGAGCCATCGGCCCTGGTTGACCAGCAGCCACCCGTCGTCGAGCGCCTCGACGGATCCGGCCACCGCGTGCACCCGACCGCTGGGCGAGAGGCCGAGGTGGGCATCGTCGGGTCCCCCGTCGAGGCCCGGCCCGTCCTGGCTGGCGCGGGTCCTCCCGAAGGTGAGCGAGCGCCCCGGCGGAAGACGGACCTCACCTGCGAGGTGGGTGAGGATCAGGCCGCCGTCCGTCATGGTCTCCGCCCCGACCCACGCTATCGGCGCACCGGGGCCTCGCCAGGGCGACCAGCGCCCGGTTGCCCGCTGGCGACGACGGTGGCACTCCTGGCCCCTCTCGCCCAGGCGGTGTCGCGAGTGTCGCATGCTGCGGCAAGCGGTACACTTCAGACATGACTGTGGTGGAAGCGGTGCTCGATCACGCCGCCGCGGAGCGAGCCCGGCTGGTCACTGCCGCTCGGGCCACGCTGCTGCGATCGGCGGGTGCGGTGACCATCGAGGTGCTGGCCGAAGCCACCGACCGCAAGGTGGGCACGGCCCGCCAGTGGGTGCGCCGGCAGCGTGAGGCGGGCCGGCTGGTGACGGTGACCCATGACGGCGTCGTGCTGGTGCCCACCTTCCAGCTCGACGACGGCTTCGACCTCGATGCCGAGGCGGCCGACGTGGTGGCCGGCCTGGTCGCCCACCAGATGTCCGGGTGGGCCGTGTGGGACTGGTTCACCACCCCGAACACCTGGCTCGACGACGCAACGCCGATGACGGTGTTCGCCGCCGGTGACCTCGCGGCCGTGCGCCGAGCCGCCACTGGGCTCTTCCAGGAGTGAGCCCGGTCGCGGCATGCGGGCTGGCGACGTGCCCGGTCCCCTCCCCCACCCCAGACCTCCTCGACCAGCTCACGGCCACCGCCTGGCCCGCAGGAACCGTCCTGCACCGTGGGGTGACCGTGCACCACCCGGATCCCACCGGCATGGTCCCCGCCACCGGTGACACCCGGTTCGCACCGCTCCCTGGGGTTGCCCACGCCTACGTCGCCACGACCCGCTTCGCTGCCCTCCTCGAGTCCGCGTTCCACGAGGCCGCGCCCCCGTCGCCGAGGATCTACGAGGCGCAGCTCGCGCGGTGGGTCGAGCGGGCCGTGACCCTCACCCACGACGTCGGCCTCGTGAACCTGCGCGACACCGAGCTGGCCCGGATCGGCATCGATCGGGGCCAGCTGGTGGCCACCACCGCGGCCCACTACCCCTGCACCCGGGCGTGGGCCCAGGCCATCCACGGCCGTACCGACGATGGGCAGGTCCTGTGCGGCGCGGTGTGGGACTCTCGCCAGCGCGAGCTGCACGCCCGGGCCCTCGGCCACCGGCCCGCCCTCGCCGATCTCGTCGACGGCCACCCGGCCGAGGTGGCTGTCCTCTGGCCGCCGCCCTCCCCGACCCCGCTGCTCGACGACGCCGAAGGTGGGCTGGGGCCGCTCGACGAGGGACCCGGGCAGGCCTACATCGACGACCTCGTCGCCCTCCTTGGCATCGTCGCCCACTGAGCACCGGGATCCGACGACCGTTCGGCTGGGCGGGGGCCGCTCCTTCAGGCAACCTGAGGAGGCTCCCATCCTTCGGGCGACTCTGCGACGGCCAGTTCCCGACCTCGGCGGCGACATCCAACGCATGCCGAGCCCGGCCTCATGGGGCGCCCGGGCTGGTTCACCGCTCGTCGGCCAGGGCCTCGCTGAGGGCCCGGCGGCCCATGGCCCCGTACTCCGGTCGGTCCGAGGAGCTGAGGAGGTAGGCGCAGCCCAGGTGGACGGCCCAGGCCCGGGCCCGGGCCCAGGTGTCGGGATCGTCGGTCCGGCCGGCGGCGGCACGGAACGCGGCGCGGTCCTTGGCTGAGAGCAGGGTCCAGGCCACGGCCAGGTCGGTGGCCGGATCACCGGCGGCGATGTCGCCGAAGTCGATGACACCGGTCAGCGCGCCGTCGTGGACCACCAGGTTCCCGGGGTGGAGATCGCCGTGGATCCACAGCGGCGGCCCCGACCACGGCGGGGTGGTGACCAGGCGCTCCCAGAGGGCCCGCAGCGCGGGGGCGTCGACCTCGCCGCTCAGACGGTCGAGGCGGTCGCGCACCACCGGGTCGCAGACCGCGAGGGGCACGCCTCGGTAGGGGTTGGGCGGGGGGTTCGGGGGAGCCGGACGGTGCAGGGCGGCGAGGAAGGCGCCCAGGGTCACGGCGGTGGCGGGATCGGTCGGCGGCTGGTCGAGGGCGCTGCGCCCGGGCATCCACCGACAGATGCTCCACCGCCACGGGAAGCCCCGACCGGGGACTCCGGTGCGCACCGGGTCCGGGACCGGCAGAGGCAGGGCCGGTGCGAGGTCTGGCAGCCACCGCTGCTCGTGGTGGATTAGCGCCACCGCGGCCTCACGACGGGGCAGGCGGGCCACCAGGTCGTCGCCGATGCGCGCGATGACGTTGTCCCATCCCGACGGCACCTCTCGCAGCGGGAGGTCGGCCAGGTCCGGGTGCTGGTCGACCAGCAGCTCCCGCACCAGATCCATCGACACGTCGACCTCGGCCGCGGGGCTGGGTTCGAGGGCCATGGCCCGATGCTCGCACCTCCGGCCGAGAGGCTGTGTCGCACTTCTTGGAATATCGCAAGTAGTTGCTTGTTGAACAGGCCAACGACCCAAGGAGACACCATGAGCACCGCACTCATCACCGGCGCATCGGAGGGACTGGGACGGGCCCTGGCCCTCGCCCTGGCCACCGACGGCTGGGACCTGGTCATCGACGCCCGTCGCCCCGAGCCGCTGGTCCGGGTGGCCGACGAGGCCCGGTCCACCGGCGCCGTGGTCCACGCCCTGCCGGGCGACGTGGCCGACCCCGACCACCGCGACGCCCTGGTGGCTGCGGCCGAGGCCACCGGGCCCCTCGACCTGCTGGTGGCCAACGCCGGGACCCTCGGGCCCAGCCCCCTTCCACCGGTGGCCGACCTCCGGCTCGAGGACCTGGAGCACGCGCTTCGGGTCAACACCGTGGCCCAGGTCGGGCTGATCCAGCGGGCCCTGCCGGCGCTGCGGGCGGCCGGCGGCACCGTCGTGGTCGTCACCTCCGACGCCGCGGTCGAGGGCTACGAGGGCTGGGGCGCCTACGGGACGTCCAAGGCCGCCCTCGAGCAGGTGGCCCACATCCTCGGCGCCGAGGAGGACGAGGTGCGGGTGCACCGCTTCGACCCGGGCGACATGCGCACCCAGATGCACCAGGACGCCTTCCCCGGCGAGGACATCTCCGACCGACCGGAGCCCTCGACGGTGGCCCCCTCCCTGCTCCGGCTGGTGGCCGACGGTCGCCCGTCCGGCCGCTACCGGGCGTCCGAGCTGGAAGGGGCAGCGACATGACCGCCACGCGCGCCGCCCCCAGCGCCGACCCCGCCCACCGCTCCGCTCCGCCACCTCATCGGCTGGCCTTCGACCTGCCGCCCGAGCTGGAGGCCACCGAGCCCCCCGAGGCCCGGGGCCTCTCCCGGGACGCGGTCCGGCTGATGGTGGCCCACGACGACACCCCGCTGGTCCACTCCACCTTCGCCCTGCTGCCCTCGTTCCTGGACCCGGGTGACCTGGTGGTGGTCAACACCTCCGGCACCCGACCGGCCGCGGTTGACGCCACCGCCAGCGACGGGACCCGGCTGGTGGTCCACCTGTCCACCCACCTCGACGACGGGCGGTGGGTGGTCGAGCCTCGGCGCCCGAACGACGGCGTGACCGAGCGGTGGGAGGGCGCCCCGCCCGGACCGGAGCTGGCCCTGGCGGGCGGCGCCCACCTCACCCTGGCCGAGCCCTTCGGCGACGCTCGCCGCCTGTGGGTCGCCACCCTGACCACCCCCGGTCCGTGGCGGGTCTGGCTCGGAGCCCACGGTCGAGCCATCCGGTACGGCTACGTCGAGCGGCAGTGGCCGCTGTCGGCCTACCAGAGCGTGTACGTCACCGATCCCGGATCGGCCGAGATGCCCAGCGCGGGCCGGCCCTTCACCGCCGAGATCATCACCCGGCTGGTGGCCAAGGGGGTGGGCGTGGCTCCGGTGGTGCTGCACACCGGCGTGGCCTCGCTGGAGGCCGACGAGCTGCCCTACCCCGAGCGGGCGCTGGTGCCGGAGGCCACCGCGGCCGCGGTCAACCGCACTCGCGCCGCCGGCGGTCGGGTGGTGGCCATCGGCACCACCGTGGTGCGGTCGCTGGAGTCGGCGGCGGACGGGGACGGCATCGTCACCCCGTTCGACGGCTGGACCGACCTGGTGATCACCCCCGAGCGCGGTGTGCGGGCGGTCGACGGTCTGCTCACCGGTTGGCACGAGCCCGAGGCGTCGCACCTGTTGATGCTGGAGGCGATCGCCGGTCCGGAGCTGCTCCACCGCTCCTACGAGGCCGCCATCGCCGAGGGCTACCTCTGGCACGAGTTCGGCGACACCCACCTGCTCCTCCCCTGACCTCTCCCACCCCGGCGCACCCTCCCCACCCGAACTGGTCCCGAGGATGGCCGCCAGGGCGACCAAGATCGGGACCAGTTGGCTCCGCGCCGCGGGCCTCCACCGTCGATCAGGTGCCGAGGGGGCCCCCGGCTGAGGCCAGGGCCAGGGGCTGACCGGGTCGGGCCCGGCGCAGCCGGGCGCAGATGGCCAGGCTGGTCACCTCGGCCCAGGCGCACCACAGCGAGATCAGGGCCGTCGACTCCACTCAGTCCAGGTGCGGGGGCAGGGCGTGAGCCTTGAGGTCGGCCAGGTCGGCCCACTCGAGGGTGGCCACATGCGTCGCTTCCAGCACCACGGCGGGGGCGGCGCCGGCCTCCAGCGCCTCCTGCCAGCGACTGGCGCACAGGCACCACTGGTCGCCCGGTTGGAGCCCTGCGAAGCCGTACTGGGGCATGGGGGTCGACAGGTCGTTGCCGGCTGCGGCCGAGAACTCCAGGAACTCGGCGGTGACCCGGGCGCAGACGGTGTGGACGCCCATGTCGTCGCCGCCGGTGTTGCAGCAGCCGTCGCGGAAGAAGCCGGTCAGCGGATCGGTGCTGCAGGACTGGAGCTCGGTGCCGAGGACGTTGCGGGCCATCCCCTGATCGGACCACACATCGGGCCGCGCCGCCGAGTCGGGCCGGCGCCTTCGGGTCAGAGCGACCGGCCGAGAGGGTCAGCTCGGCTGGTCGGGGAGGAAGGTGACAGGGTCGCCGAGGCGGATGGGGCCGCCCTCGAGGACCTGGGCGTTCCAGCCACCGTGGCCGCGCATGGCGTTCCCGCCGCCGGGGCCGAGGTTCTCCTCCATCCAGAGCAGGGCTCGCACGGGCCGGCCACGGCCAGCATCGTCCCACCGACGCGGACGTGTCGCTCCCGAAGGGCGGTCAGGTTGATGCCGGCGATCACCAGGTTGCGGCGCAGGTCGTCCGGGTCCACGGCGTCGACGCCCATCAGGGCGGCCACTACCGGCAGGTGCTCGGCCTGGACGAGCGTCACCTGACCGGTGCCGACCCCGCCGGGACGTGGCTGCCAGCGGTCGCCCTCCAGACCCTCGCCCACGACAGCCTCCGCCTCCTCGGCAGGCACCATCGACTCCCGTCGCCCCGGGCACAGGCCGAGCCGGCCACCCGACCCGACCGGGGGAAGGCGTCGTACAGCGCCCCCAACGGCGAGTCGGCGGTCGGACGGAAGGCCACCCGCCGACGCTACCGGCGACCGCTGGCTGGCCGGCCCGTGCGCGTCGACCACCCGTGCACGTGGCACGGGACGATCCCGTTCCCGGCCGTCCCCGCCCGAACTTGGTCCGCCTCCCGTTCTTGGTACCCACGACCGAAGAATCCCCGCGCTCCCATACCAAGAACGGACCGACCTTGGTCCGCCTCCCGTTCTTGGTACCCACGACCGAAGAAGCCCCGCGCTCCCATACCAAGAACCGACCGACGTTGACCGGGCCTGGCCTGATGGCGAACGCTGTGCCCGCCATGGCGGCCGACGGGGCCGACGGGCACGTACGAGATCGACGACGACGGCGACGTCCGTGAGGTTGCCGCCAGGGCCGACGTGGCCGGCTCAGGGGATGGCGATGGCGCGGCCCACGCCGTGGTCGCCCCGCTCGAGGGAGAGGACGGTGTCGGCCACGTCCTCCAGCCCGAGGGTGCGGGCGTGGACCGTGATGTGACCGGCCTGGGCCAGGGCCACCACCTCCTCAAGCTCGCGGGCCTCGCCGGCGTAGGAGGTGTGGAGCCGGCACTCCCACGGCAGCGACAGCAGGTTGAAGCCGAAGGTCCCCAGGTGGGTGCCGATCAGGACGAGGCGGCCGTGCGGGGCCACGAGGGTGGCCGCCAGGGCCAGGGTGTCGTCCCCGCCGACGAGGTCGAACACGGCGGAGGCGCCCTCGGCGCGGCGAGCGTGGACCTGAGCAGCGACGTCGTCGTCGGGGTGGACGGCGACGTCGGCGCCGAGGTCGAGGGCGAACCCGCGGCGCTCCTCGTCGGGCTCGACCACCACGACCGTCGCCCCGGTGACCGCCTTGAGGATCTGGATGGCCATGTGGCCCACGCCGCCAGCACCGATGACGACGGCCAGCGAGCCGCCATCGAGCTCATCGCGGGCATTCCGGATGGCGTGGTACGGCGTGAGGGCGGCATCGTCGAGGGGCCCGGCGAACCGAGGGTCGAGGTCCGCACCGAGGGGGATCACGTAGCGGGCCGCGGGAACGAGGATGTAGTCGGCCATGCCTCCGTCGGCGCCCAGGCCAGCCCCGGCGATGGGCTTGACCATGGGGCACAGGCGCTCGTGGCCCCGTCGGCAGGTCGGGCACCCGCCGCAGCCCCACTCGGCGTGGACCACCACCGGGAGGCCCTGCTCCAGGCCGACGACTCCGGGACCGGTCCCGGCCACGTGGCCCGCGGTCTCGTGGCCGAGGGTGAAGGGGCCGCCGCCGTAGAAGTCGGGGATGCGGGACAGGGCGATGTCGGAGTGGCAGACGCCGGCCCCGGCCACCTTGACCAGCACCTGGCCCGGCCCGGGGTCGGGCTGGTCGACCTCGGTCAGCTCGATCCCGCCCCCCTCCGGAACCCGCACCGCCCTCACGGCCGGCCCCCCGGCATCGTCGAGACGGTCAGGGCGGGGCGCGCTTCACTGGACACCCGTCCACCCTGCCAGACCGCCCGCGCCCCCGGGGACGCCCGTGGGCTCGCCGGCCCGACCGCTCGCTCCTCGCCATCCTCGACACCCCCCCGAACTGGCGCGGGGTTGTGGGGCCAGAGCCCCACCAACGCGCACCACTTCGTCCCCAGGAGCGAACCGGCGCGGGGTTGTGGGGCCAGAGGCCCACGAACCGGTACCACTACCCCCGGGGAAGGCGCGCCGTCGGGTCAGAGGCGGGGGTCGTCGGAAGCGTCGTGGAGCCACCAGAGGTCGGCGCCGAAGATGCGTTCCTTCCACCACTCGGGGGCGGCGCCGAGGAGGCTGTCGTAGTTCCAGTAGTCCTTCCAGACGATGACCTTGTCGCCCTTGACCCGGTGGACCGAGACGAACGGCAGGGTGACCTCCTCGCCGGTCTCCCAGCCCCAGATCTCGGCGTGCTCGACCATGACCACGTCGTCGGTGCAGGCCACCCGGCCGTGCGCGTGCTCGTAGCGCACGAGGGGCTCGAGGCCGAGCTGGAGCCGCCCGACGATGGCCTTGGGGCCCTTGGCCGCGGCCGCGGGGCCGGTGGGCACGTCGAGGTAGACGGCGTCGTCGGCCAGGTGGCTGGCGATGGCGTCCCAGTCGCGGGCGTAGACGGCGTCCCACATGGCGGCCGTGACGGCGGTCGGGTCAGGGGTGCTCACAGGAGGCCTCCGGGGGGTCGAAGGTCGCATGGTGACACGCTGGACACCTGTCTGCCTCCGGCGGCCCGAGGCCAGGCCGGACGGCCGGCGTCAGTCCTGGTAGCGGAGGGAGATGGCGGCCTCGGGGCCGATGGCCTGGAAGGCCACGCTCTCCTGGAGCTCGAGGGTGACGCTGTCGGCGTCGTGGCTGCGGTAGGCGATGGAGGTGTCCTGGCCCACGGTGAGCTCGAAGTCGCCGCCCCGCTGGGAGAGGACGACGGCACCGTCGACGGCCGGGGCCCAGATCACGGGACCACCGAGGATGAGGTGGAGGTGCTGGAGGATCGGGTAGCCGCCGCGCTCGGTGGTCTCGATCACACCGGTGTAGCAGCGGGGCCCGAGGGCGATGGCGTAGGGCCCGCCCACGCCGGCGCCCTTGAGGGTGGCGACGGCCTTGGCCACGTGGTTGGGGTAGCGGTCGAAGTCGTCGGTGAGGGGGATCGGCGCGTGCGGGGAGGCGGTGCCGATGCCGGTGATCCCGACGCCGTCGTAGCCGCTGAACACCAGGCCGTCCTCGGCGGTGGCCAGGTCGCGGCAGGCGTCGGCCAGCGGGTCGAGGTCGAGGTCGGAAGCGCCCCGGTCGACGGCCTCCAGCTCGGAGCGCGACAGCGAAAAGGTGCGCCGCAGCTCGACCAGGGGCAGCACCTGACGCTGGGCCGCGGTGACCCCGGCGAAGGGGGAGTCGCGGGTCTCGGCCCGGCCCAGGCTCACCGCAGCGTGGCCCCAGCCGCAGGGGCCGACGAAGTCGACCAGCTTGCGGGCGGCGAGGTAATGGGTGAGCTTGGCGGTGGCTTCTGCGTCGATCTCGGACCAGGCGGACTCGGAGATGGGGGCGAGGTCACGGAGGAGGTGGTTCACAGGGGCTCCAGGGGTCGAAGGGGTCAGAGGGAGAAGTCGTTGCGGCGGAGGCTGCCGATGCCGAGGCTGCCGTCGGACAGCGCCACGGCCGAGGGGGATGGGGCGTCGGGCCCGTCGTCGCCGTCGCCCATGGCGGCCTCTTCGGCGCCGAGGATGGAGCCCTCGGCGAAGAGGTAGGTGCGGAGCTGCTCGTCGAAGCCGGGGTCGCGGCGGCGCAGCCACTCGAGGGTCATGGCCGCGTGCTCCTTCTCCTCGTCCCGGTTGTGGGCGAGGATGGCGGCCAGCTCCTCGTCGTCGGTGGCCTCGACGCGCTGGTCGTACCAGTCGACGGCCTCCAGCTCCTCCATCAGGGAGACGATGGCTCGGTGGTGGTCCTGGGTCCTGACGCTGAGCTTGTCGACGGACTCGTGGAAGCCTTCGCTGGTCATCGGGGCTCCATGTCGTCTCGGGCAGAGGTCACGTCGCCGACCGCCGGGGGCCCCGATGACCATCGCCGGCTCCGCAAGCTCCGCCGACGAGGACAGAGCTCTGCTTGCTGGTTCGCTCACTTCGTTCGCTCATCAGGAGCTCCTGGGTCACGGTCGGGGAGAGGGAGGGGTGGCGGACGGGGAGTCTCTTCCCCGTCTGTCGCCTACGCAACATGGAGCGGGGGTGGATCATCAACCCTTGCTCCGTCCGATGGCGTCGGCGTCCTCGAGGTTCTGGAGGCGGACCTGGCCACGGGCGACCAGGCGCTCGGTGTCGTCGTGGAGCTCGACCAGCCAGAGCTGCTGGAGGCGTCCCCGGTGGATGGGCGTCGCTCGGACGGTGACGACGCCCTCGCGGACGGCCTTGAGGAAGTCGGTGTGGTTGGAGACGCCGACGACGTTGCCCTTGTCGCCCAGCCACATGGCTGCGCCGACGCTGGCCGCAGTCTCGACCGCCCCGCACCACACGCCGCCGTGGACGATGCCGTAGGGCTGGTGCAGGTGGGGGCCGATGGGCAGGCGGATGACCACCTCGTCGCCGCTGACGGTGACGAACTCGAGGCCGAGGGCCTCGTTGAACCCGCCCAGGGGCATCTCGCCGGGGGCCAGTTCGTCAGCGTCGGATGCGGCCATGGGGGCTCCTGGACGTCGGGTGCCGCGATCGGTGACGGCCACGGTGCAGGTGAGGGTAGCGAGCACGGTGGGAGGTCCCGCCCGTCGTGCGCACCGGCGACCTGCACCGCTCCAGCCGTTCGGTCGGTCGGCTCGTGTGCAAGCCTCACGGGTGATGTCTGGCGCTCCGCTTCCGGCTCCGCTGCCCAGGGTGGACGAGGTGGCCGGGCTGGCCCGGCTGACCGGTGCCGTCGTCGACCAGCTGACGATCCCGGTGCGCGACACCCACCGGGCCGTGGCCGACCGGGTGTTCCGGGCCATCGGACCGGTGGCCACCCCGGTGCGCCTGGCCCACGACGCCATCTCCGGCGCGATCTACGCCTCGATCCGGGGTGGGGCTCGCCTGGCGGGGGCCGGGACAGGAGCGGCCCTGGCCGCCGTCAACGGCGGACGTCCTCGACGCTCGGTGTCGGCCTCGCCCCTCGGGCTCCAGGGCCTGGCCTTCGCCAGCGGGCTGCTGGGCGACTGGCTGGAGGGCAAGGCCGACGACCTCATCGTGGGGACGACCCTGACCCACCACGGCCGGCCGGTGACCTGGGGGCCCGAGGGCCCGGGAGGCATCGAGGATCCGACCGACCGGGTGGTGGTGTTCGTCCACGGCCTGGCCGAGACCACCAACTCGTGGGCGTGGTGGTCGCTCGACGACGAGGGGCGGCAGGTGCCGACCTACGGCCAGCGCCTGGCCGAGGTGGGCTGGACGCCGCTGGAGGTGGGCTACAACACCGGCCGGCCGGTCGGGGACAGTGGAGAGGATCTGGCCGACCTGATCGAGCACGTGGTGACCACCTGGCCGGTGCCGGTGGCCGAGGTGGCCCTGCTCGGGCACTCGATGGGCGGGCTGACCGTGGCCGCCGCCGCCCACCGGGGCAAGGACCAGGGCCACAGCTGGGTCGACCGCACCGCGCACGTGGTCACCCTGGGGACGCCGCACCGTGGCTCCTGGCTGGCCCAGGGTGCAGCCGGTGCGGTGAAGGTGCTCGGCAAGCTGCCCGAGACGCGGGGGCTGGGCGGGATCATCGAGCTCCGCAGCGCGGGGATCCGCGACCTCACCCACGGGTGGCACCCCGAGCCCGATCCGGCTGAGCCCGAGGCCGAGGTGGTCGAGCTGGCCGCCCTGCTGCCCCGGGCCCACCACGCGTATGTGGCCGCCACCCTCGGCGCCACCGAGGGCCACGCCCTCAGCCGGCTGCTGGGCGACGGCCTGGTCCACATGCGCAGCTCGACCGCGCCCGGGACCGCCGGCGGCCCCAACATCGCCGTCCGCCACCACGCCGGCGTCGGCCACATCCGCCTCGTCCACCACGAAGCCGTCGCCGACGACCTCGTCGACTGGCTCGCCGCCCGC
>JBBSME010000048.1:0-19824 GCA_038233335.1 Acidimicrobiales bacterium
CCCTACGTCTGCCCCCTGGGCGAGCGCCTCGATCCTGACTGCGTCTACTTCACCCCCTCACCCAAGCCGCCACCACCCCCGGTCGACAACGACGACGACCCCGGCGACACCGAGGACCCTGCCCCCGGCTCCGGACCCCACACCCGGCGCCGCCGCGGCCATTGCTCCAGCACCGGGCAGCCCGACGCCGGAGGGCCCGACGGCTCCCGCGCCCCACCCGCTCGGGAGGCTTGACCCCAACGAGGGTCAGGCCAAGAGGCGACTGAGAGATCCGCGAACCACCGCGTTCGGGCGACACCTCGCGCCCGAACCAGTCAGCTGATCTCGTAGCGGTAGACGTTGGTGTCGCGGGCGACGAATCCGAGGCGCTGGTAGAGGCGGTTGGCCGCCTCCCGGGTGGGCCGGCTGGTGAGGTCGACGGTGCGACAGCCGAGCGTGGCCGCCAGATCCAGCGCGAAGCGGTTGAGCGCCTCCCCCACGCCCCGGCCGCGGGCATCGCCGTCGACGACCACGTCCTCGATCCAGGCCCGCTGACCGGTGGGGATGCGGAACACGACGAGGGTGAGCGAGCCCAGCACCTCGCCCTCGGCCTCGGCCAGCAGCAGGTGGCAGGCCGGCGAGGTGACGATCTCGGTGAGCACCGTGGCGTCGGGCGCCGGCGCCGATCGGGACAGCTGGGGCGTGAGCCGGGCGAAGGGCCCGAGCAACGCATCGACCTCGGAGGGGTCGCCGACCTCGCGCACGGTCACCGGGGCGGTCGCAGCATCGGGCGAGGGGGGCTCAGCAGGAGGCACGGACCGGCACGGTATCGGGCCGGCCGGGCCGGGCCGGGGCTCGGGCGGACGCGCAGGTCGGTGCTGTCCCGGCGTCGCCCACGCCTCGTCCAGCCGCGCTCGACCGACGAGGGCCCGTGCCCGAGGTCACAGAACCTTCAGACGATCGACCCTGAGCGGCAACGCGGCCGACAGCCGCCGTTGACTCGCCGGGCGTACGTTCCGCCCATGGCCCTCATGACCCTCCCCCCCGTCCTGGCCGGCCTGTCCTTCCGGATCGGACACGACGACGCGGTGCGCAACGCCCGCGCCGAGCTCGATCTGGCCGAGCGTCGCATCGACGACGCCGAGGACCTGATCCGCCGCGTCGAGGCCCACACCCGGGCTCCCGCCTCCACGGCCCGCACCGCACCCCGCGCCCACCGCGCCGCCTGAGCGGGGCCCGTCGGCCCCGGTCCCCGTCAGGCGCCCCGGACCTTGCGCGACGCCGGCCGCCCGGAGCGCTTCGCGCTGGCCTTGGCCTTGGCCTTCGGCGCAGGGGCGAAGGCGGCCTCCAGGTCGTCGAAGGCAGTCTCGACCGCCTCGGCCAGGGCGTGGAGGTCGGGCACCGCACTGCGATCGCCGGACAGGCCGAACTCCAGCATCCCGTCGTAGGAGATGACGGCCATGATCATGGCCATCCCGTCGACCACGCAGACGTAGGGGAAGGCCTCGAGCATCCGACTGCCCATGCAGTACAGCGGGAACTGCGGGCCCGGCACGTTGGTGATGACGGTGTTGAGGGGCATGGCCCGCACCGCCAGCCGGGACCCCAGGGCCAACAGCGTGGGCGGGGCGTAGCCAGTGGCGCCCATGATCGCGTTGGCCCCCACCGCCTCGCCCATGTCCTTGCGGCTGGCCATGTGGGCGTGGACGAAGCGGAGGCGCTCGACCGCGTCAGGCTCACCCACCGGCAGGTCGGCGACCATCATCGACACCCGGTTGCCCAGGGCCATCTCCTCGCTCACGTCCCGCACCGACACCGGCACCATGGCTCGGTAGACCAGCCCGTCGGGCGCGGCGTCGCCCCGCTCCTGGAGGTAGGTCCGCATGGCCCCGGCACAGGCGGTGAGGATCACGTCGTTCAGCGTCGTCCCCTCCAGGTCGGCTCCTCGCGCCGCGGCCGACCGGCGCAGGACCTTGGCCCGCTCCAGCTCGACCCGGACCGGCTCGAAGCGCCGGTGCGGGGTGACGGGCACGTTCCACGGGGCCGTCGGGGTCGACTGGGCCAGGTCGAGGACGGTGCGGGCCACCTGTCCGACCCGCTCGGCCGCCTGCTGGGGCACCCGCACCGCGGCCCGCGCCGAGCGGACCAGCTCGGCCGGTTCCACCGCCCGCTCGATGAGGCTGTCCATCAGCAGCGTCGAGGCGTCGGGGGGCGGCTCCGGGGCCCACGGCGGCGCCTCGACGTCGGCCACGTCGGGCTCCAGGTCGAGCAGCACGGTGGCCACGTCGATGCCCGACACCCCGTCGACCAGGGCGTGGTGGGTCTTCTGGATGAGCCCGATGCGGTCATGGTCCACCCCCTCGACGAACCACAGCTCCCACAGGGGACGGCGCCGATCGAGCAGCTGGGCCTGGACCCTGTCCATGAGCAGCTTGATCTGGGCCTCGGAGCCCGGGGCGGGGATGGCGGTCAGGCGCACGTGGTACGCCAGGTCGAAGTCGGCGTCGTCGACCCAGATGGGCCGACCCTGGCTGAAGGGCACCTCCATGATGCGCTTGCGGAAGCGGGGCACCAGGTGGAGCCGGGAGTCGATGCGCCGCCGCACCCGGTCGAGGTCGAACTGACCGTCGGGTCCCCGCAGCGGACCGGCCTCGAAGTAGGCCAGGGACCCGACGTGGAGCGGCTGGTGGTCGTCCTCGATGTGGAGGAAGACGGAGTCCTGGGGAGAGAGGCGGTCGTAGGGCATCGGCCAGGAACATACCCGGAGGTCCTCGGCGGCGCGTCCGGGACGGGTCAGCCCGGCGCGTCGCCCTGCCAGGGCTCGTCGCGAGGCGCATCGAACCAGGTCGACACGTCCTCGCCCCGGATGGCGGCGAAGGCCATCTCACCCCAGCGATCGCCGCCCGCCAGCGGCTCGGGCAGCTCGTCGGGACCGAACCAGCCCACGTCGCGGCACTCCAGCGGGTGGGCCGCCAGCTCACCGCCGGTGGCCCGGCAGTGGAACACCAGCGAGTAGAGCGGCACCCGGCTGAAGCCCTGCCGCAGCCCGTCGAAGCAGGCGATCAGGCGATCGACCTCGCACTCGATGCCGGTCTCCTCGTGGACCTCCTTGCGGGCCACCTCGGCCGGCGAGTAGCCGACGTCGGCCCACCCGGTCGGGTACAGCCACACCCCCGAGTCCGACCGTTGGATGAGCAGGATCCGGCCGTCGTCGTCGCCCACCACCGCACCCACCGCCACCTTGGGGGTGACGTAGCCGGGCACGCCGGAGCCGACGTGCTTCATCCACTCGACGACCAGCTGGCTGGGATCGAGCGGGTTCCCCGCCGCGTGGCGGATGTCGGCCGCCACCGCCAGCACCTCCTCGAAGCGCTCCCGCTCGTAGGTGCTCTCGGTGAACCCGAGCCCGGTGCGGGCGATGCCCGCCAGCGCCTCGCTCCAGCGCAGCAGATCGACCTCGGTCGGCGGCTCGCGGTCCATGGACCGAACCTATCCGTCAGCCGGCGTCGAGGGCGTGGAGCACGGCGAGGCGCACCTCGGCCAGGTGGTCCTCGTCGGTGACCTTGGTGCCCTCGGCGCTGCGGACGTAGAAGGCGTCGACGACGCGGTCGCCGAGGGTCTGGACCTTGGCCGAGCGGACGTCGAGGTCCATCTCGGCCATGGCCCGACAGATCCGCTCCAGGAGGCCGGTGCCGTCGACGGCGTGGACCTCCAGCACGGTCGCGTCGCGGGAGGCCGAGTTGTCGACGCGGACCTCCGGCGGATCGGCCCGCGCGCTCCGGAGCCGGTTCCGGGGGCGGTGGGTGCGGGCCCGCTCGGCCAGGTGGGCGCGGATGGCGAGCCGGCCGGCCAGGGCCGCCTCCAGGTCGGCGGCGACGCGGGCCCACGGCACCAGCTCGGGGCCGGGCGGATCGACGGTCACCCTCTCCAGGGCCCAGCCGTCGTCGGAGGACACGGCCTCCACCGAGAGCACGCCCAGCCCGTGCAGGGCCATGACCCCGGCCACCCGGCGGAGGAGCCCGGGCCGGTCCGGGGCCACCACGGTCAACACGTCGCCCTCGCCGACGATGGACGGCTCGGCCGCAGCCAGCAGGGCGCGGTGCTCGGCGCTCGGGAAGGGCGGGGCCGCGTCGCCGCCGGCCTCGGCGCCCAGGGCGACCGCGGTCCGCTCCACCAGCGTCTCCACCAGGCCTGCCTTCCAGGTGCCCCACGCCGCCGGCCCCGTGGCCTGAGAGTCGGCCACGGTCAGTCCGTGCAGCAAGCGCAGGGTGCGCACCGTGCCCACCTTGTCGGCCACCCCCTGGCCGGTGGCCGGGTCGTCGAGGTCGCGCCGGGTGGCGACGTCGGGCAGCAGGAGGTGGTGGCGGACCATGTCCACCAGCGTCTCGGTGTCGTCGGCGTCGAGGCCCATGCGGGGTCCGAGGTCGCGCACCAGATCCATGCCCACGTCGGTGTGGTCGCCGGGGCGCCCCTTGCCGATGTCGTGGAGCAATGCCCCGAGGACCAGCAGGTCGGGTCGGTCGACGGTGTCGAGGAGGTCGGCCGCCCCGGCCGCCGCCTCCAGCAGGTGCCGGTCGACGGTGAAGCGGTGGTAGGCGTTGCGCTGGGGCCGGTTCCGCACCGGGCCCCACTCGGGCAGGACGCGCATCCAGATGCCCAGCTGGTCGAGGGCCTCGATCTGGGCGATGGCCGGGGGGCCGACCGACAGGAGGTCGACCAGCGCTTCCCGTCCGCCTGCCGGCCAGGGGTCGCCGAAGGGGACGGTCTGCTGGGCCAGGCGCTCCAGCGAGCCCCGATCGATGCGGGTGCCGAGCCGCGCCGCCGCCGCCGCGGCGCGCAGGGCGATGGGCGGATCGGCCGCCGGATCGGCGGCTGCGGTCAGGTGGACCTCCCGATCGCGGAGCTCGAGGCCGTCCTCCAACCCACGGGGGCGACCGCCCATCGACCACCCGGGGCCGGCCAGCCTGGCCCGCACCCGGTGCCAGGTCTCGTCGGAGCGCCAGGCGATGGTGCGTCCCGCCGCCGCCACCCGGGCCATCAGCCCGTCGGCCCCGCCGTCGACGTCGAGGGCCTCGGCCACCGCATCCTGCTGGTCGAGGGTCAACACGTCGCCGGAGCGGCCGGTGATCCGGTGGAGCTCGGCGCGAACGGCCAAGAGGTCGAGCTCGGCCGCGTCGAGGGCGGCGTGGTCCTCGTCGAGCAGCACCTGCCGGGCCCGCTCGGCCCAGCGCACGGCGTGGACGTCCCGCAGCCCGCCCCGCCCCAGCTTCAGGTCGGGCTCCAGCAGGAAGGCGACCTCGTCGGCGCGGGCGTGGCGGGCGTCGACGGAGTCGGCCAGCCGGGTCAGCCACCGCTTGCCCCGCTTCTCCCACTGGCCGGCCGCCTCTCGGGCCAGGCCCTCGGCCAGGAGGGCGTCGCCGGCCAGCAGGCGCACGTCGAGCAGGGCGGTGGCGGTGTCGAGGTCGTCCCCGGCGAGGGACAGGGCCTCCCGAGGGGTGCGCACCGAGTGGCCCAGCTTCACCCCGGCGTCCCAGATCGGGTACCAGAGCGCCTCGGCGATGGGCTCGGGGTCGATGGCCTTGGAGTGGAGGAGCAGCAGGTCGAGGTCGCTGCCCGGGCACAGCTGGTTGCGGCCGTAGCCACCGATGGCGACCAGGGCGACCCCCGACGGAGCCGGAGCCACCGCCGAGGTGGAGGGGTCGGCTCCGACGGCGCGGGCGAAGAGGGCGGCCACCCAGCGGTCGACGGCCCGGGTCCAGACCTCCACCAGGGCGAGACCAGGGCCGACGTCGGCCAACACCGAGGCCGGGTCGAAGGCGGTCGC
The DNA here is from genome assembly GCA_038233335.1 of Acidimicrobiales bacterium. Lineage (GTDB taxonomy): Bacteria > Actinomycetota > Acidimicrobiia > Acidimicrobiales > Iamiaceae > Iamia. The sequence goes on from JBBSME010000048.1 coordinate 5,804, forward strand.
AGGGGCCGGGCTTGTCACGGGATCCTTGAGGAGAGGCGAGGGGGGCGTCACGACGGACAGGTTCGCGTCAGCGTGTTTCGGCCCGGTTTCGCCGCCGTGACCCTTCGGGGTCACCGGGCCGCTCACACGTCCTTGGCCACGACCCGGGCCGCGACCTGCACCGGGTCCCAGGTGGAGGAGAAGGGCGGGGCGTAGGAGAGGTCGAGCTCGATGACGTCGAAGACGGTCATCTCGGCGGTGAGGGCGGTGGCGGCGGTGTCGATGCGCTTGGCCGCGCCCGCGCCGCCGACGATCTGCATGCCCAGCAGACGGCCGGTGCCCTTCTCGGCAATGGCCTTGACGGCCATCTGTTCGGCCTCGGGCATGTAGCCGGCGATGGTCGTGGCCTCGATGGTCCTGGACACGACGGAGAAGCCGGCCCGCTCGGCCTCCGCGGTCGACAGCCCGGTCCGGGCCACCTCGGTGCCGCAGATCTTGGTGATGGCGGTGCCGACCACACCGGGGAAGGTGGCGTACCCGCCTCCCAGGTTGACCCCCGCCACCCGCGCCGTCTTGTTGGCCACGGTCCCCAGGGCGATGTGGATGCGGCGCTGCGAGACCCGGTGGTAGGTCTCGGCGCAGTCCCCGGCGGCCCACACCCCTTCGACGCTGGTCTGCTGGCGACGGTTGACCCGGATGCTCCCGCGGGTGCCCAGCTCCAGGCCGGCATCCTCGGCCAGGCCGGCGCTGGGCGCGACGCCCAGGCCGAGCACCACCATGTCGGCCCGCACCGGGCCGGAGGGGGTGAGGACCCGGCCGTCCTCGAATCCCTCGACCGCCTCGCCGAAGCGGGCGTCGATGCCGAGGTCGCGCACCTGGTCGATCAGCCGATCGCCCATGTCGGGGTCGAGCTGGCGGGACATGGGCCGGTCGGCGGCCTCGATCATGGTGACCTTGGCGCCCCAGCGGTGGAAGGCCTCGGCCATCTCGAGGCCGATGAAGCCCGACCCCACCACCACCACGTCCTTGCACTCGAGCTCGCGGGCCTCAGCCAGCAGGGCACAGCCGTCGTCGAGGGTCTGCACGCCCCGCACGCGGGGAGAGTCGATGCCGGGGAGGTCGGGGCGGATGGGGTGGGCTCCGGTCCCGATCATCAGCTGGTCGAACCCGAGGTGGAAGGTGCGCTCGTGGACCTGGTTGCGGACCTCGACGGTGCGGGCGTCGAGGTCGATCCCCATGACCTCGTGGCGGGTGCGGACGTCGATGCGGTGCTCCTGGCGGAACTCCTCCGGTGTGCGGGCCACCAGGTCGTCGACCTCGGCCACGTCCCCGGCCACGAGGTACGGGATGCCGCAGGCGGAGTAGCTGGTGTAGCTGCCCTTCTCCAGGGCCACGATGTCGAGCGACGGGTCCAGCCGCCGGGCCTGCGAGGCGGCCGCCATCCCCGCCGCATCCCCACCGATGACCACCAGGCGCTCTGTCATGGGCCGAGGCTCCCGACCGTGGTCGCCGACCCGGCCTGGGCGCGCCCGGGGACCCGAACTGCCATGATCTGGCGGTGCCTGTCCTGACCCTCCACCACTAGTCGTGCGCACGACGGCGAAGGTGGACTACGCGGTGCGCGCCGGTGTCGCCCTGGCCCGAGCCCAGGCCGCCGCGGGCGAGGGGACGCCCGACCCGGTCAAGGCCCACCTGCTGGCCGAGGGGCAGGGCATCCCCCCCAAGTTCCTCGAGTCGATCCTGGCCGACCTCAAGCGGGCCGGCCTGGTGGCCAGTCGACGGGGCGCGGTGGGCGGCTACCGGCTGGCCCGCGCCGCCGACGAGGTCACCGTCGCCGACGTGATCCGCGCCGTCGAGGGACCGCTGGCCGACGTGCGGGGGGAGAGGCCCGAGAACCTCGGCTACCCCGACGACCTCGCCGCCCTGCAACGCATGTGGATCGGCGTCCGAGCCAACCTGCGGGCGGTGCTGGAGGCCACCACCCTGGCCGCCCTGGCCGAGGGGGCGCTGGCCCCCGAGGTCGACCGCCTGGCCGACGAACCGGCCGCGTGGGACCCCCACTGACGGCCCTCAGCCCACGTCGGGCCAGCGGCGGAAGAAGGTCGAGCGGGGCAGGGCCTCGACCCCGGCGGCCCGGGCTCGAGCCAGGAGGGCATCGTCGACGTGGGGGGCGAAGCCGACGACCCCGACGTCGAGAGCGGCCGCCACCTCCAAGGCACCGTCCCGGGACAGGTCGACCACCACCAGATCGACCGACCCCTCGTCGGCGACGGCCGCCACCAACCGTCCCAGCGGCACGTGGCTGAGCTCGACCCCGTCGGCCCTGAGGCGCGATCTGTCCATCAGGTCGGGCACGACCGCCACCACCCGTCGCGCCGTCATCGCAACCCCTCCCGGCGGCGGCGGGCCAGCACCACGTGGGCCTTGGCCGCGCCCCACACGATCCCGGCCTCCTGGAGCGACGGGTCGATGTCGGCGAAGGACGCCGGGGCGAGGTCGTAGAGGTCGTCGGGGTGGATCCTCACCGCGGCGTCGTCCCGCGCCAGCGGAGCGACGCCGGCGGCGACCAGGACCGCCGTCGGGTAGCGCACGGCGCCGCGCAGGAGGGCCAGCGGACCCGTGGCCTGCTCGTCCACGTCGCGCCCGAGCAGCTCTCGCACCTGACCCCCCACCTCGCGGGCGGCCTCCTCCCCGGCGGCCTGCGCCTGGGTTCGGACCTCCGGCGGCGCGGGCTGACCGGCGCTGTGTGCGTGGCGGTCCTCGACCGCCCGCACCACCCACCCGGGCAGGGCCGCCTCGGCCTGGTCGGCGAGGGCCGAGGCGTGAGCGACCAGGGCGGCGCGGTCGGCGGGGTCGTCGGGGGATGCGGGGACGGGGCCCGTCGGCGTCGGCACCCTGCCAGGATGCCCGGATGGACCGCCCGGTGCCCATCTCACCCGGTCCCGGCCAGGAGTCGGTGTGGGACTACCCGCGCCCACCCCGCCTGGAGCCCACCCCCCGGCGGCTCGTGGTGGAGCACGGCGGCCGGACGATCGCCGACACCACCCACGGGCTCCGGGTGGTCGAGACCTCCCAGGCCCCCGGGTACTACCTGCCCGAGGCCGACGTCGACCTGACCCTCCTCCGGGCAGCCGCCCCGCAGTCCTTCTGCGAGTGGAAGGGCGTGGCGACCTACTCCGACGTGGTCGTGGGCGACGCGGTCGCGCCGGCCGCGGCGTGGACCTACCTCGACCCGGTGCCGGCCTTCGACGGTCTGCGGGGCCACTGGGCCTTCTACCCCCAGTCGCTCGACCGCTGCCTGGTCGACGGCGAGCTGGTGCGGCCCATGGAGGGCGGGCTGTACGGCGGCTGGGTCACCGACGACATCGTGGGGCCCATCAAGGGCGGGCCCGGGACGGGTTTCTGGTGACCCACACCCGCGTCGCACATCGATGAGGATCCGCGCCCTGTCGGTGTTCGAGGGGATCGTCTACCACTCCTGGGTCGTCGACCCCACCCATCCCTGTCGTCCGACCCTGGAGGTGGAGGCGGTGCTCCGGGAGGGCGACGCCGACTCCGGACCCCTCCTGCTGCCGGTGGCCGAGTACGTCGTCATGGCCGGAGGCGCGGCGGTGGCCCGGCCCTGCCTCGACGCGCTGGCGGCCAGGGGCCGGATCGTCTCGCACCTGACCGTGGACCACGTCGCCTTCCCGACCTGGACACCGGTGGAGATCACCCCGCCGGGACCGGTGTGACGGCCGGCGGGACCCCCACCCCGACGACCTCGAACGTCGGTCCGTGTGACCTCCTACACTCCCGCCACCACCTGTCGTGCCGCACCACCGAGGATCCCTCCCCCCCGCATGCCGCAGCCCCCCACGAGCCGACGACAGCGCCTCCTGCTGCTGGCCGCGTCGCTCCTCGCCGTGGTGCTCCTCCTGCACGCCGGCCCCGCCGGCGCCCAGGACCCGACGGAGCCCGAACCCGGGGAGACGACGACCACCGAACCCGGGGCGACCACCACCGCGCCCACCAGCGACACCACCGAGGGCGGGGGGACGGGCACCACCGAGGTGCCCGAGGGCGAGACCGGCGTCAAGGGTGTGCTGAAGACGGGGGGCGATCCGGTCGAGGGCGTCCTGATCTCGGTCGCCGACGCCGCGGGCACGGCGGCGGGCGAGACCGAGTCCGACGCCGCCGGCAACTGGTTCGTCCCGGTCCCCACCCCCGGGGACTACACGGTGACCCTGGATGCTTCGACGCTGCCGGCAGGGGTCACCCTCCGGGCGCCGGACCGGAACCCCCTCACCGTCCGGGTGCAGGGGGGACGGGCTCGCTCCGCCCTCTTCGGCCTCCAGGTCGGCGACGGGGCCGAGGACCGCACCGCGGCACCGGCCCGCCAGACCGACACCACCATCGATCGGGTCGCCGACCGGCTCGTCAACGGCATCGTGTTCGGGCTCATCCTGGCGGTGGCGTCGATCGGGCTCTCCCTCGTGTTCGGCACGACCAAGCTGGTGAACTTCGCCCACGGGGAGATGGTCACCTTCGGGGCCATCGCGGCCTGGTTCCTGTCGTCGGACGGTGATCGATTGCCTGTCGCGGTGGCCGGGATCATCGCCATGGTCCTGGGGATGGGCGTGGGCGCGGCCCAGGAGCTCGGTCTGTGGCGACCCCTGCGCAAGCGCCGCACCGGCCAGTTCCAGATCCTCGTCGTCTCCATCGGCCTGTCCATCGCCGCCCGCCAGGCCCTGCTGATCTGGTTCGGCTCCGGCGACCGCCGCTACAACCAGTACGTCATCCAGCGCGAGTCGTGGGACATCGGGCCGTTCAACATCAACGCCCGCGACATCGCCATCGTCGTGATCTGCATGGTCATCCTGCTGAGCGTGGCGTTCATGCTCCAGCGCACCCGGGTGGGCAAGGCGCTGCGGGCGGTGTCGGACAACCCGGACCTGGCCGCCTCGTCGGGCATCAACGTCCGCCGCATCATCCTCTTCGTCTGGGTCCTGTCGGGGGCCCTGGCCGCCGGTGGCGGGGTGCTCCAGGGCGTCGCCGCCCGCATCGACTACCTGATGGGCTTCCAGCTCCTCCTCCTCATGTTCGCGGGGGTGATCCTGGGCGGGCTGGGCACGGCCTACGGGGCCATGGTCGGTGGCCTCATCGTGGGCCTGACCACCGAGCTGAGCACGCTGTGGATCTCCCCTGAGCTCAAGACGGTGGCCGCCCTCGGCGTGCTCATCCTGGTGCTGCTGGTCCGACCCCAAGGCCTGCTCGGGTCGAAGGAGAGGATCGGCTGATGGACTTCATGGCCATCCTCGAGAACGCGTCCCGCTCGGCGCTGGGCCCGCAGGCCGCGGTCCTGGCCCTGGCCGCCATCGGGCTCAACATCCACTACGGCTACACCGGGCTGCGCAACTTCGGCCAGGTCGGGTTCCTCCTGTGCGGCGCCTACGGCACCGCCATCGCCGTCGACACCTGGGGCTGGTCGCTGTGGGTGGCCATGCCCTTCTCCCTCGTCGTGGCCGTGGTGTTCGCCCTGCTCCTCGGCGCGCCCACGCTGCGCCTCCGCGGCGACTACTTCGCCATCGTGACCATCGCCGCGGCCGAGATCCTGCGCCTCGGCGCCCGCTCCACCGACGAGACCGGCCTCACCGGCGGCCCCTTCGGCCTCCAGCCCAACATCCAGGGCTCCTTCTACGACCTGTCCCCCTTCGACGGAGGCGAGCGCTACGGCCTTGGCCAGCTGGCCTTCCCCGGCAACCGGTTGTTCGTGCTCATCATCGGCTGGATCCTCGTCCTGATCATCACCGGGTTGGTGGCCCTGCTCATGCGCAGCCCGTGGGGCCGCATCCTCAAGGCCATCCGGGAGGACGAGGACGTCGTGCGCTCGCTGGGCAAGAACGCGGTGTCGTACAAGATGCAGGCCCTCATCCTGGGCGGGGTGATCGGCGCGGTGGGCGGCATCGTGCAGTTCCTCAGCACCTCCAGCGTCGGGGCCAACACCTACCAGCCCCAGATCACGTTCTTCGCCTACGCAGTGCTCATCCTGGGCGGGGCCGCCACCCGCCTCGGTCCCATCGTGGGTGCGCTGGTCTTCCAGTTCGTCTTCGCCGGCTCCCAGTCCCTCCTGTCCCAGCTCGGGGCCGAGGAGCTGCTCCCGGGATTCCTCCGCGGGGAGACCGCCCAGGCGGCCATCGCCCTGGGGCTGGTCGGCGTCGGGCTCATGGCTCTGCTGATCCTCCGCCCCCAGGGGATCTTCGGATCCAAGGAGGACATGGTCCTTGAGTGACGCGACGACCTCCATCCAGGGCGAGTGGGTCCCGAGCGGCGACGCCGACGACCCCACCGGCGGCACCAAGGCCGATCCGATCCTGGTGATCGACGGCCTGCGCCGGGTGTTCGGCGGCCTCACCGCGGTCGACGTCGACCACCTGGAGATCGAACGGGGCAAGATCACCGCCCTCATCGGCCCCAACGGCGCCGGCAAGAGCACGCTGTTCAACCTGGTCACCGGGTTCGACAAGCCCACCGGGGGCACCTGGTCGTTCGACGGCCGGAACCTGGAGCGGATCCGCACCCACAAGATCGCCCAGATGGGCCTGGTCCGGTCGTTCCAGCTGACCCGGGCCCTGTCGAAGCTGACCGTCCTCGAGAACATGCTGCTGGCCGGCCAGCACCAGCGCGGCGAGAACATCCTCCTCGGCCTGCTCACCTTCCCCTGGACCGACCAGGAGGCGGGGCTGGTCGAGCAGGCCGATGCCCTGCTGGAGCGGTTCAAGCTCGACCACATGCGCGACGAGCGGGCCGGCACCCTCTCGGGCGGGCAGCGCAAGCTCCTCGACATGTCCCGGGCCCTCATGTCGGACCCGACGCTGGTCTGCCTGGACGAGCCCATGGCCGGGGTGAACCCGGCCCTCACCCAGTCCCTCCTCGGCCACGTCCAGTCCCTGCGCGACGAGGGCAAGACGGTGGTGTTCGTCGAGCACGACATCGACGTGGTGATGGAGATCAGCGACTGGGTGGTGGTCATGGCCTCCGGCCAGGTGGTCGCCGAGGGCACGCCCCAGACGGTCGCCCGCGACTCCCGGGTGATCGAGGCCTACCTGGGCGACGCCCTGCCCCCCGAGGTCGACCACGAGGCGCAGGAGGATGCAGATGGCTGACGATCCAGGGCTGCGGCCCGAGGACGACCCCGGCATCGACCCCGCTGCGGCCGAGGAGGGGGAGCCCCATCCCGGGCCGGCGGCGGTCGAGGACGTCGCCCGCGACGTCGACGCCCGCGAGGCGCTCCTCGTCGGCGACGACATCACCGCCGGCTACCTGCCCGGCGTGGACATCCTGTCCGGCTGCCACGTGGAGCTGGGCCAGGGCGAGCTGGTCGGCATCATCGGCCCCAACGGGGCCGGCAAGTCGACGCTCATCAAGGCCGTGTTCGGACTGGTGCCGGTGCGCAAGGGCCGCGTGCTGCTGCGAGGCGAGGACATCACCGGCAAGCGGGCCGACGAGCTGGTCGCCACCGGCGTCGGCTACGTGCCCCAGAACAACAACGTCTTTCCCAGCCTCACCGTCAACGAGAACCTGGAGATGGGGCTCTACCTCCGGCCCAAGAAGCTCAAGGAGCGCCTGGGGGCCATGGGCGAGCTGGTCCCGCTCCTGGCCCAGCGCCGCCACCAGAAGTCCGGGTCGCTGTCCGGTGGCGAGCGCCAGATGGTGGCCACGGCCCGAGCCCTGATGATGGACCCGCAGGTGCTGTTGCTGGACGAGCCCTCGGCCGGCCTCGCCCCCAAGCTCCAGGTCGAGGTGTTCGAGCGGGTGGCCGACGTTAACAAGGCCGGCGTGTCGGTGCTGATGGTGGAGCAGAACGCCCGCCGCTGCCTCCAGATCTGCCACCGGGCCTACGTGCTGGACCAAGGCCAGAACGCCTACACCGACACCGGCCACAACCTGCTCCACGACCCCAAGGTGATCGAGCTCTACCTCGGCACCCTCGCCGCTCCCCCCGACTGACGGGCCGTCGGCCCGCGTGGGGGTCTGGACGCGGGAGGGGCCCGGCTTGTGGCCGGGCCCCTCTCGTCAGTGCGTCAGCGTCGGGGGCGGATCAGCCCTCGACGGCGACGTCCTGGGTGCTGTCGATGACCAGCTCGCCGTCGGTGAACTGACCGATGGCGTAACGGGCCTGGGTGGGATCACCCGGCTCGTCGAGGTCGATGGCGCCGGAGGCGCCGTCGTAGTCGATGTCCTCGCCGTCCTCGAGGAGCTTCTTGCAGTCCTCGAACGTCTCGCAGGCCTCGCCGCCCTCGGTCACGCCCTGGACCTCGGCGATGATGGCCTCACCGTCGGTGGACCCGGCCGCCTCGGTGGCCAGCGCCATGATGATGGCGCAGTCGTAGGCCTGACCGCCGTAGATGAAGTTGTTGTCGGTGGCCTCGGCGATGCGCTCGTTGAACGTCTCGTCGCCGGCCGCACCGATCACCTTCATCCCGTCGAGGACGTTGGCGTTGCCCTCCTCGACCTGGTCGGGGAAGGTCGGGCCGAACACGCCGTCAGCGCCGTAGAACTGGTCGGGGGTGAGACCCTCCTCCAGCAGCCCGGCCAGGATCTGGCCGCCCTCGTCGAAGGCGATGAGGACCACGGCATCGGGCGCCTCGCCCGTGATCGTGGAGATCTCGGTGCTGAAGTTGGTGGCGTCCGGGTCGTAGGTGATGAGCTCGGGCACATCGGCGCCGGCCTCGGTGAGGCCGTCGACGACCAGCTCGCCCAGGCCCTGGCCGTAGTCGTCAGCGCGAGCCACGACGACGACCTTGGCCGCTCCGTCACCGATCACCGTGTCGGCGATGATCGGCGCCACCGCATTGTCCGGCGGGACGGTGCGGAAGTAGAAGTCGGCGTTGTCCTGGTCGGTGAAGTCCGGGGCCGTGTTGGAGGCCGAGCACTGCGGGATCTGCTGATCCGACAGCTGCTGGATGAACTCCTGGGAGGAGCCCGAGGCCGCGGCACCGACGACGGCGTTGGCGCCCTCGCTCACGACGCGGGTCGCGCTCTCGGCCGCGGTCTGCGGGGTCTCGCCCTCATCGGCGATGTTCAGCTCGACGTCGGAGCCGAGCACGCCACCGGCGTCGTTGATGTCCTCGACGGCCAGGGTGACGCCCTCGATCTGGGGCGGTCCGAGGAACCCGAGCGGACCGGTCTGGGGCAGCACCGCGCCGATGGAGAGAGCGCCCTCTGCGTCTCCGCCCCCGCCACCGGCTTCGGTGGTGGTGGTGTCGTCGCTGCTGCTGTCGTCGTCGTCGCCGCAGGCGGCGAGGACCAGGACGAGCGCGAAGGCGATCGCTCCGACCCGGGTGAACGAACTACGTCGCATTGCTTCCTCCGATGATGGATTCGCCCCCGCGCATCGGGGGACGACCGGGGGGTGGTGTGCCGGTAACGGCGAGGCTACCTGGGATTCACCTCCGATGTGACCAACGTCGCCTGTCGGGCGCCTGGTCAGGCGATGCCCACGCGGTCGAGGACCTCGTCGAGCTCGCCCACCATGCCGGTGTAGAAGGTCCCGAACTCGCCGTACAGGGCCGAGGCGGTGTCGTAGCGCATCGTGTACACGACCTCCTTCAGGTCGTCGGGGTGCACGGCGAAGAGGGTGACGCCCCACTCGTGGTCGTCGACGCCGGTGCTGCCGGTGATGAGCTGGACCAGCCGACCGGCGAACTTCCGGCCCGAGGCGCCGTGCTCGTACATGAGCTCCTTGCGCTCGTCGTAGGGGAGGGTGAACCAGTTGTTGCCCTCCCACCGGCGCTTCGACATGGGATAGAAGCACCAGGCCGTCTTTCCCTCGGGTGGCAGCTGCGGCCACAGGCGGGCCTGGGCCATCTCCTCGGGCAGGCCCTTGGCGTACTCCGACAGCTCGGTGAGCGACAGGTACGAGTCCACCAGCACGAGCCCGGCGCGGGCCAGGTCGGTCTGCAGGGCCCGGAGGCGCCACAGGTCGGTCCCCAGGGCCATGGTGCACAGGTCGGCCTTGTGGCCGAGCAGGGCCACCGGCACCACCTGGAGGTCGTCAGCCTCGGCCGCCTTCACCGCGGCGGCCACCGCGGCGGCGTCGACCGGGGGCTGGCCGGCGGCCGGCACCCGCCAGAACAGGTGCAGCACCCCCTGGCCGGTGGACGGGACGAGCGGATCAACCATGTCCGCCAACCTACTGGCGGGACCCTGGGCGCCGACGGGTCGGACCCGGCGCACCGAAGCAGCGACCAATCGCGCGGCCAGGGCGGAGTGGTCTCCCGTTCGGTGGGGTCACCCGTGGCAGGCGTGGAGGGGCCCCTGACCGGGGTAGGAAGCGGTGACATGCAGATCGTCCTCACCGACCGCGGTCGGGCCCACGAGCTCGACGTCCTGGTCCACGACCCCGAAGCCACCGTGGCCGACCTGGTGGCCGCCCTCTCGGGGGCCCGCCCCGACCTGGCCCTGGAGGTCCAGGGCGTCGTGCTCGCGGCAGACCGCAAGCTCGACCGGGCCGGCATCCGCAGCGGCGCCCGGGTCAGCCTGGTCTCCGCCCGAGCCTCCGCCGAGCCGGCCGACGCGGGCCCGGGGCCCGGGGCAGCCAACGGCCACGGGACCGACGGGGTGACCGAGGTCGCGGTCGTGGGGGGGTTGGACGCGGGCGCCCGGGCCGTGCTCGGCGCCGGCACCTGGCCCCTGGGCCGCGAGACCGAGAGCCTCACCCTCGACCACGACACCGTCTCGGCCCACCACGCCACCCTCCAGGTGGACGACGACGGGGCCGCCACCCTCCAGGACGAGGGCTCGCTCAACGGCACCTGGGTCGGCGGCGACGTGGCGACCGAGCCCATCGCCCTGGCCGCGGGCCAGGTGGCCCGGGTGGGAGCGGTGCAGATCGTGGCCCGGCGCCCCGTCGACGACGACCAGCCGGTGGGGCTCACCACCGCCCCCGGGCGGGGCGGGACCACGGTCCCGTTCAACCGGCCGCCGCGCCCCGCACCGCCGGAGCCGCCCGACCCCATCGACACCCCCAAGGCCCCGTCCGAGGGGGCCGGGCCCACGGCCGTGGGGATCATGGCCATCCTGGGCCCCCTGGTGTTCGGCGGGGCCATGGTGGCCATCACCGGACGGTGGTACTTCGCCCTGTTCATCCTGCTCAGCCCGGTGATGATGATCGGGAACGCCATCGACTCCCGCCGACGGGGCAAGAAGACCCGCCGCAAGGACACGGCCCAGTTCCAGGACGACCTGGCCGAGCTGGGCGAGACCCTGGCCGACCTGGGCGCGGCCGAACGGCAGCGACGGGCCGACGAGACACCTGATCCGGCCGAGCTGCTGCGCCGCATCGAGGCCCCCAGCGTCCGCCTGTGGGAGCGCCGCCCGGGCCACCGCGACTGGCTCCACCTGCGCGCCGGAGTGGGCTCCGACGCCTGGACCCCGCCCATCCACGGCGACCGCCGCTCCCAGCCCGACGAGGTGCGCGAGGTCATCCGCGACGCCAGCCGCCTCTCGGACGCGCCCGTCCTGATCGACCTGAACGGCAACGGGGTGGTGGGCGTGGTCGGCCCTCGCCACGCAGCCCTCGCCGTGGCCCGGTCCCTGGTGGTGCAGGCCTGCGTCCTGCACGGCCCGGCCGACCTGCCCGCCCTGGTGATGGTCGCCCCCGAGCATGCCACCGACTGGGACTGGGCCAAGTGGCTGCCCCACGTCCTCGACCCCGGCGGGTCGGGCGCCCGTCGCATCTCCGCCAACGCCGACGCCTCCGAGGCGGCGTGCCGGGCCGCCCTGGAGGCGGCCGAGGCCCGCCGAGGGGATCACCCCGAGGTGAGCAGCGACAAGGACCGACCCGGCCCCGGCACCCTGGTGGTGATCGACCACGAGACCCTCACCGAGGGTCGGCGGGCCCCCGCCCGATCCCTGCTGCGGGGCGCCGCCGGTCGGGTGGCCGGCATCGTCGTCGCGGCCACCGAGGACCGCCTCCCCGCCGTATGCACCACCGTGGTCGAGGTGACCGACGGCGACGGCCGGGCCCGCGTCCACCAGGTCCGCGACGGGATCTTCGTCGACGACGCCCTGGGCTGCGGCCTGTCGGAGCCCACCGCCCGCCGGGCCGCTCGAGGCCTGGCCCGCTTCGACGACCCCGAGCTGGACGTGGCCGGGGCGGGGCTCCCACCGATCGTGGCCCTCCTCCCCCTGCTCGTCCCCCTGCTCGGGATGGACGAGCCCACGGCCGGCGCGGTGGCCGAGCACTGGGCCGCGGGTGGGGCCGACCCGGACCTGGTCGGACCCATCGGCGTGTCCGAGGACGGCATCCTCGCCCTCGACCTGGTCCGCGACGGCCCCCACGGCCTGGTCGCCGGCACCACCGGATCGGGCAAGTCGGAGCTCCTGCGCTCGCTCGTCGCCGGGCTGGCCGCCGGGTCGTCCCCCGACCACTGCACGTTCGTCCTGGTCGACTTCAAGGGCGGCAGCGCCTTCGACCGCTGCGCCCGCCTCCCCCACACCGTGGGCATGGTCACCGACCTCGACGCCCACCTGGCCGAGCGGGCCCTGCGCTGCCTGGAGGCCGAGCTGCGCCACCGGGAGCGCGTGCTGCGGGACTCCGGCGCCCCCGACCTCCCGGCCTACCGCCGCCTCGACGACCCCGACCTCCCCACTCTGCCCCGGCTCGTCGTGGTCATCGACGAGTTCGCCACCCTCAAGGCCGAGCTGCCCGACTTCGTCGAATCACTGGTCAGCGTGGCCCAGCGGGGCCGCAGCCTCGGCGTCCACATGGTGCTGGCCACCCAGCGCCCCAGCGGTGCGGTCAGCGAGAACATCAAGGCCAACACCAACCTCCGGATCGCGCTGCGGGTGCAGGACGCGGGCGACTCCAACGATGTGATCGACGCCCCCGACGCGGCCCGCATCGGTCGATCCCAACCCGGCCGGGCGTTGGCCCGGTTCGGTCCCGGCGAGGTCGTGCCCCTCCAGTCCGCCCTCAGCACCGGCATCTCCCGAGGCGGCTCCGGCCCCGTCGAGGTGCGACCCTTCCGCCTGGGAGCCGGGTCGGCCGGCCCCGGGGCAGGGGTGGAGCGCACCGAGGGCGCCTCGGACCTGTCCCTGCTGGTCGACGCCTGCCGGGAGGCGCACCGGGCCTCCGGCCGTCCCGACCCGCGCCGGCCCTGGCCCGATCCCCTCCCCGGTGAGGTCGACCTGGCCCAGGTCCGGAGCCTGGCCGACGAGCCCCGCCCCTTCGGCGAGGTCGGGGCCGAGGTCGCCTTCACCCTGGCCGACGTGCCCGACCGCCAGACCCAGGTCCCGGCCGGGTGGGTCCCTGCCGAGGGGAACCTGGTCCTGGCCGGGCTCCCGGGCACCGGGACGACCACGGCCCTCATCACCGTCGCCCTGGCTGCGGCCCGGACCCGCCCACCCGACGACCTCCACGTCTACGGCCTCGACTTCGGGACCGGTGAGCTCGCGGTCCTCGAGGGCCTGCCCCACGTCGGCGCGATCGTCCCCGCGCCCGACCGGGAGCGCCAGGCCCGGCTGATGGCCTGGCTGCGCGCCGAGCTCGACCGCCGACGCGGCTTGCGCGACCCCCGCGCCACCGAGGCCCGCATCCTCGTCCTGCTCGACGGTGTGGGCCCGTTCCGCTCCGAGTGGGACGAGGCGGTGAGCCCGGTGCTCGACGGCTTCTCCCGGGTGTTCGCCGAGGGCCCCGAGCTGGGCGTGCACATGGCCGTGACCGCGGATCGCACCGTCACCCTCCCGGCGCCGCTCCGGGGCCTGGTGCGCCAGCTCCTCCTCTTCCGCCTGGGCGACGACCTCGACTACTCGCAAGCAGGGTTCCGCACCACCGAGCTCCCGGAGTTCGTCCCCGGCCGGGCTCTGGACTCCGAGCGCCACCTCGAGGTGCAGGTGGCCCGACCCACCGCCGGCTTCGAAGCCGAGGGGGCCGCGGTCGCGGCCGGGCTGGCCCCCCCGGAACGGGCACCGGTGCCCGGCGGCTCCCTGCCCCCGGACGTGTCGCTCGACGCCCGGGCCGGGGCGCCCCACCTCGCCGCGACGCCCCGCAGCCGCGC